>CAVJCY010000031.1:0-29551 GCA_963648145.1 bacterium
TTCCGATTGACGTTGTGTAAATGTCCTTTATATATGGAACAAAGTCCATTTTGTAATGCGAAGTTTCTGCATCTGTTATTGTCTGAACTGTTGACGCTTTGCTTTCGTTGCTGTCTGCGGCATTATCAACGGCACTTACATCTACGGTTTTGTCTGTTCCAAGTCCGTACTTTGTCATATCAATTGAAATTCTAAATTCAACTGAATGACCACTTTGGTTTGGCTCCGGTGTAGAAATAAATTCCACGTCACCCCAGTTAGAAATATCGTCTGAAGTTTTACCTTCTGTAACCGGTGTATATGCAGAAACAGCTGTCCATTTACCGTCAGCGTAGTCTGCAATTTTTGCTTTTATGCCAGCCGGATCCGTAAAGTAAAGTTCTTTGAGTAAAGTTTCATCTGTGGCCTTTGCATTAATCCAGATTTTTCCTGAAACTCCAGGACGGCTTTCTGCTGTACCCTCATCAATGTCGATGTGACCAAGCGGATTTTCTTCATCGTCGTAAACAAAACTTGAATCTTCTTTGCTGTTCCAGAAGAACGGCTTGATAAAGGCTTCAGGTTTTACATCATCCACAACATTTATAATAACCGGAACTTTTAACAAAGCATACAGCGAATCAGTTCCCTGAGTTGTACCGACAGTTGAATCCCAAAATGTAAAGGCAATGTATTTGTTTGTCTTTGTAACAGTTTCGCCTTCAGTTTTCCAGCTTTCATAAGTTTTTAAGACTTCATTATCAAGAACGAGTGCCTTTAATGAACCTGAAGCTGCAGAATTTTCACCGTGTCTTGTTGTACTGTATTCTCCGCTGCCTTCAACATAATTGTAACCGTCAAGTTTTAAAGATGATGTCAGCAGATCGCTTGTGTCGTCGCCAGTAATTACATCACTGGCAGTAACAAAATCACTCAAAGATTCACCATAATCAGCAAGTTTTGTAGCCGTAGCCTCAGATTCTGAATCCACAACTTTGTATGAGTACTTTAAGTCGCCGTTACCGCCAACAATTTCAGAAAGAACCATCAGCTTATTTTTTGCAACAAATCCTGAAGATTTCAACGTTACATTACCCTGAACTTTGCCTTCCGAATTCAATGCCGAATAGAAACTGAGTTCACCGTATTCTGTGCCGTTTGCAGTAGAAGAATCCGTGCCATTATTTACAACAGCCTCGCCAGATTTGTAATCAAACTTGTCGTTTCCGTTCAAATCAGTTCCAAGGTAAACTTTTGCAAGACGCGGGCGGTTATTCTGAATGCTTGTCTTTACGTATCCGTAATTTGAATTTCCTGCTTCATCAAATGCTGTCACGTGAATTGTTGCAGGACCGTCAGAAATTCTGTCAGTATAAATACTTGATGACCATTTATATGAACTTCCAGTCTGTTTTACCATTTCTACCATGCCGTCGCCGTCATCATTAGAAACGCCAGTTGTTTCATCAGAATCAAAACCTTCCGTAACCTGATGATTTACAACCTGAGCAAAAATCATTTCAAGGTCATAAGTTCCGTTTAACGCAGAACTTGCAAGTGTCACTTTTGTGCCTATGTTAAGTTCAGAAATCAGATAGTAACTTCCGTTGATTTTTACAAGTCCACCGGCACGGATATTGTCATTTTGTGTTACCGTAAATGTGCCGTTTGTAATTTCAACATCTTTAAGATAGAGAGCCGGCAGTTTTTCTGAATTCAAGTAAACCGAATTTTCAGTTTTTTCTGTCTTAATTTCTGTACCCATTTCAGATTTGAACATTGGACTTGCAACTTTTCCTGATTTTTCAAACCAGTAAACAATGTATGCAAGACCCGAACCTTCTTCTACAACTTCGTCGCCAAATGTATACGAACCGTCAGAATTTTCTACGACATTTGAATCCGCATCAATCTGAAGTCCGCTGCTCTTAAGTCTTAATGTTCCGGCATCTTCTAAAGTTGACGCAGGATTTTCAGCCTCAGTGCTGTACAATTTTGGTGCAGTGTTATCAATATTAAATACCACAGTAGACGGAATCTGATTCTGACCGTCATCAAGCGCAAATTTTGTTTCAATTCTGCCGTCATTTTCGGTTGGAACTGAAATTGCAAATCTGTAAGTCTTTTTATCTGATGACTGCCAGGTATTTTCAGGAGCTGCAAGACTAACATCACCCTTGTTTGAAGTTACGCTAACACCGTTCACACTAATATCATCAGTAACTTCACCGATTAAATACCAGCCACCTTCAGTATTTCCTGCCTTATTGCCAATGTACATTCCGGCTTCGTAAGCTCTTTCTACTGCAAAACTTGTCCAATTTCCATTTTCATCAAAAATTGACGAAGAATCAGCAAATTTTACAAGCTTAGGGTAATTTTGAGACATTGACGGCGAATCTTTATCAATTGCAACAACTTTTATTGCAGAAGTTTGTCTTGCAATTTGACCAGCGTCATCCGCATTTTCATCAAAAGCGTAAATTTCAGCCTTAATCCAGTTAAATTCTTGTGTTATTTTTGAAAGATCCATTCGGATTTTCCAGCTTGTCGTACCTTCGGCAGTAACCGTGCCATTTTCTGAATCAACATTACCAATAGTTACAAGTCCGTCAGTGTCAAGGTTTGTGAGTTTTGTCCACGTTGCATTTTCAGAATTTGTTGAATCTGTCAAATCTTCATCACTATTTGCATACCAGATATTCGTGAGTTTTACAGATTTAACTTCCTTTGTATCGCTTGCAGAACCGCTCAAAGTCAAGTTTGTTCCGATTTTGTTATCAGAAGGGGCAAGAATTTCTGCGGTTGGTAAACTCTTTGAAGGATTTACACAAACGTAACTTTCTGAATATCCGCCGTTGCCGGTTGAATCTTCCGCGTAGAATAAAATCGGGATGTAAACAGAACCTTCTATTGCAGATTTTTCGGCTTTTTCATAAACATAAGGGTCAGTTTCCGTTCCACTACCAGAGCGACTCAGGGCATAAGTGCAATCTGTGCCGTCATTTTGAACTGCGTACCAGATTAAACTCTGTTTTCCTTCTGAACTTTCTTCAAATGACGTACTGTTATATTCGATTGCAAAAGAATTCTTTGTTACGGAAGTTGTCCAACCGTCAGCATCTTTTGCCGGATGATTTGTGCGTTGAGCGGCCGTTGGTATCATATATTTTAATACGCTGATTTCCGAAGCATCCGTTACACTTCCTCTAACTTCAATATCAGTTGTAATTTCCTGACTTATGAGAGGATACGTTACGTTTACAACCGGCGCTTCACCGTCAACATAGAACATCATCGTCTTTGCAGAACTATCACGTCCGGCTTTATCAGTTGCCACTACAGAAAGTGTCTGATTTCCTTCAAGTTTTAAATCCTGAGTAGTGCTGTCACTGTCATCTTCCTCTGTATTGAATGGACCTGCAATGTAAGTCAAAGAATCAATAGTTCCAGTTCTTGTAAGTCCTGTTAATGTGAGGGCAGTTCCGCCGGCAGTAATTTTAATGTCGTCTGTAGCAGACTCATGCATTGCAATGTCTTCTGAAAGTTCAATTTTTACGAACATATATTTTTCAGATTTACCAAAATTTGCACTTACATTTGACCACAATTCAGAATCACTAGATGGTACGTCTTTAGAATTTGAAGATGCAATGTAAAGATTTTTAATTACAGGAGCATTTAAATCAACAAGGAACGCAAGTCCAGAGCTCATATCCCCGGTATCAGAATTTCCAAGACCGAGTTTTGGACGACTAAGTTTTGTGCTGTCGCCAGTAATAAATTCTTTGCCTTCAGAATCTACAACTTTGAAGTAAATATTCTTTGAACCGCCGTCCAGCGTCAAAGCCCACGAACCACTGTTTACATCAATTTCGTTCCATACGGTTTCTTCACCAGAGCCGGCATTTTCGCTGTAGTAGAATTCTTTTATTCCGTCGTCATCACTTATTGTACCAATTACACTTCCAGAAGAAAGAATTGCATTTGCACTAGAAATATTAGAAATCTTGATTTCAGGACGGTCTGTATCCTGGCTTACAACATAAGATTTTCCGTTATAAGTTGTTGAATCATAAGATTTTATATTTCCGGCTTCGTCTTCTGCCGTGATTTCAATTTTTATATTACTTTCGTCCGTGATTTTTGCGTCTGATGTATCAATTGAAAGTTCAAAATCATTACTTACGCCTGTAACACTAAGATTGCCGGACATAACTGGAGTTTCAGAATCTTTGGAGTAAACGTTATACACAACGGATTTCAGAGAATTTGCTTCTGTAATACTTCCTTTTGCGCTGATTTTTCCGTTCAAGTAAGAAGTTGTCTCTGCAGAAACAGTTTTTACAACAACCGGACTAATTGAACTGAAGTTAATTTCAGGTGCTGTAGTATCAATTGTTACACTTGCAATCACAAAATCCGCAGAATTTCCGGCATTATCGGTCAAAGTTACCGTTATATCTCCGGAAGTTCCGTTTTTAATCTGCTCAGAAGTAATTGTCAGTTCCGCAGAACCGTTGGAAATATCAACTTCACTTGCCGTAAAAGTTTTTGAACCAATTTTCTTGAGTACAACAGATTTTAATCCGGAAGAATCTGTAACAGGTTTTGCAGAAGTCCCTTCTGTTTTGTCTTTACCGCTGAGCATAAACGTAAGGGATTTTGTACCGTTTGTAAGAATTGAAGTTTCCGCCGTCCAGTTTTCAATTTCCTCACCGCCATGTTTTGCAGAAGCGGTCGTCAAACTTTCAGGAATTTCAGTATCAACGTAAACAGAAAGTGTCTTTTTACATTCATTTCCGGCCTTATCTTTTACAGTTATTTCAATTGTGTTTAATCCCTGACTCTTGCAGAGAACTGAATTTGAACTGTAAGTACCTTCAGAAAGGTTCAAAGAACCTGATGAAGTTTCGCTACCATCTCTGTCTTTTACGACATAATTTGCAGTACTCAAACCGGCACCAGAATCTTCCGCAGAAAGTTGTATTCCAAGATTTATTGTTTTGAACCACTGTTCATTGTCTTTTGTATAAGCAGCCGTTGTAGTCAATTTTTCATCAGAAATTGAAGGCTGTGTTTTATCATAAAACACTGATTTTGACGCAGAAGTTGTTTTTCCGGCGTTGTCAGTTACAGTCACTGTAAATGTATGATTTGATTCTGTAATTCCTGTCAATTTTGTACTGAAATTGCCGTCCGCTGTTACAGTTGCAGACCATTCTGATTCTGACTGATTATCTTTTATTTCAACAGATTTAATTCCGTTTGCATCCGTTGCCTTACCGCTGATTTCCGGAATTTCGTTCATAAATGAACTTGCAAAATCATTTAATTCAAGACTTGGATTTGCTGAATCGAACCAGAAAGTTTTAGCTTCTGTTTGAGTTTCAGCACCCATATTGTCCGTAATTTTTGCGACAATTTTGAATTTACCTTCCGTTGAACCAAGTTCAGAATTTGCAGACCATTTTCCGCCATTTACAACGGCTTGTGCATCTGTGACAACAGCATTTTCGGTTTCACCGTCCATTCTTACAATCGAATAAGTTACAGATTTTACTCCAGAGCCGTTTTCTGTAAGATTTCCACCAACCGCAAGCGAAGCGGAAGTAACGTCAGCTGCCGGACTTGTGATTTCTGCATTCGGAGCGGTTGAATCAACAATGACAGTCACAGAATATTCTGAAGAACGACCGGCCTCATCTTCTAAAGTCAGAACATAATTATACGTGCCATCAACTTTAGTCTGCTCATAAGTCCAGCTTTTATTTTCGTTTGAAGTCAAATCAACGGCCGAACCGTTAACTTTTAGGCTTACATTTTTCAAATTTGATTCTGTGATTGTTCCACCAAAGACAAAATTGCTGTTTGAATAATAAGTTTCGCCAGATTCAAGCACAAACGGAGATTTTCCTGTCACTTCTTCAAAAGCTTTATCAAGGAATTTTCCATCTTCCTGAATTAAAGTCAGCGTTGTCACAGGATCAAGAGTATCAACCTTAAATTTGTTTGATTCAGCTGTCGTATTATTTGTGTAAGTGTCGGTTGCAGTAAGTTTTACTTGATATTCAACATCTTCAAGTTCATAGAATTTTACAGACCAGCTGTTTGAAGAATCCGTTTCTGTAGTTTCTTCTTTTACAGGATTTTTAAGATCCGATGTTTTATAAAGCGCAATTTTTACAGACTCAAGATTGTTGTCAAAAGCTGTTCCGCGCACAGTCAGTGTTGTATTTTTCCAGAATCCGTCCGTACCGACTGTTTCTATTGTTGCTGTCGGTTCACTTGCATCACACGCAAATTTAAGAGATAGCTCTGCTGATTTCCTGCCGTTTTTATCAGTTCCAGAAATTTTAATTACAGAATCTGTACCATCTATTTTTGTAGTCTGAACAGGAATTTTATAAACTCCGTTTTCTGAAATTCCCTGAGGACTTACAGATTCACCATCAACTGTCAGTTCAAGGCTTTCCGGATTTGTATCAACAATCTGAACTTCTAAAGTCATTTTTCCGGAAGAAGATTTTGGAAGTTTTATTACAGTCGGTACTGTGCTGCTACTGATTTCTGTAGAATTTTCGCCAGCATAAGAATATGACAAAAGTTTTACAACCGGTGCAGACTTATCAACAGTAACTTTTGTCTTTTGTTCTTCTGAATAAGTAATGTTTCCGTTGTTATCAATTGCGGCATAGAAAACGTAAAGTGTTTTGTCTTCATCTGTGTAGTTTGCAAAATCAACAGTGTCGGCTTTATACCCTTTCTGAGCCTTATTCATTGCATGCCAGATTGTACTTTCACTTTCTACATCAAGGTCAGCTGATAAAGGTTTTGCAGGAGGCGTTTCTGCAATCGTGTAGTAAATTCCGTCCAAACCGGAAGCATAGCCGTTATTTTTTTCGTCAGTAACAGTTGCCGCAAATGAAATTTGTGATTTTGAATCAAGATATGCAAATGTATCAACAGAAACTTCTGAAATTACAGGATTTTGTGTATCAACATAGATTTTATAAACTTCTTCTGAAGTTTTGTTTGCAATATCAGTTGCAGTTACCGTGTAATTATGAATTCCGTCCGTCTGATTTGTGAATGAATAACTGTAAGCAAAATTATTTGCATCCCATCCGTCAGATTTTTCATTATATGTTGCAAGAACAGTATCACCTTCGCGGATTTCTACAGATTTCAGGGCATTAGAATCGCTTGCAATACCTTTCAAAACGAATGTTCCACTTTCAGCATTTACGATTGCCGAATTATCATTTATGCCATCCGCAGTAATAGAAGGTGCAGAAACATCATAATAGAAACTGATTGATTTAGCCTCAGAAACATTGCCCAACTTATCCGTTGCATTTATGGTCAAAGTGTAAGTGCCTTCGCCCTGTTTTGAAAAATCAATAGTATCAGTTATCCAAAGTCCATTTTGCTTTTTGAACGGATAATCCGAAACATCAACGGCTGCCGTGCCTTTTTTGAGTGAATAACTTACGCCATCATCAGCAAGTCCAGAACCAGAATCCGTTGCGGAAACTGAAATCACAGAAGAAGTCACAGAAGCTCCTTCAAGCGGAGCGGTAATTTTTATTTCCGGAGCAACAGTGTCGCGAGTAATATCTTGAACATAAGTCTGAGAATTTCCCGCCTTATCCGTAACTTTGAATGTGTAAGAATATGTATCATCCTTGTCCGGAGCAAAAGCTTTTGTCCAAGTTCCGTCAGTGGCTACCGTAATTTCTTCAGAAGTGCCACCGTTCACAGAATAAACCAGGCTTTCCAGTGCATTTTCCGTAATTTTTCCGGTAATTTCAAAACCGGTCTTAGCATATTTTTTACCGTCAAAATCTTTTACAGATTCAGAAAGATTGATTGTACTCCAAGGTTCAACGCTATCAGGATAAAGTTTTACAAAATCAAGAATTTCGCCAGCATTTCCAGCATTATCAACCGCAGAAATTTTCAATGTATAAGACTTGGAACCGTCTTTCTTTTCAATTTTAAACGAAGATTCAAGATCAGAAAAATCAAGATTTATTGTCCAACCGGAACTTGTCAATGTAGCCTGTTTCCAGCCGTTTTTGATGGAAGGTGTTGCCTTATCAGACGGAATTTCATCAATGAAATAATAAACTCCGTCCAAACCGCTGACTTCATCGTTCACAGAACCTCTGATTGTGTTTGAATTAGAAGGTATCACGTAAAAATCAACAGACTGCGCAAGCCCATCAGCAAAACTGTTCGAACCAACGCTGGTAATTTTCAGTTCCGGAGCAACGCTGTCAACCGTAAAGGCAACCGTCGCAAATCCAGACTGACTGTATTTATCGGACATTACATATTTTATTGTGTAAGTTCCGTTTTGCAGACCAGAAACAGAATCTGCAAAAGTGCCGGATTCCATATTGTAAACCGGGGCAAAAGTAATCTTCTTGCCAGAATTATCAAGAACATCAACTTCGTTTCCAGATTTGTCAATAAAATATCCTTCCATCGAAATTACATCAGTTCCAGAAACGTAACCGGAAATATCAAAACTGCCCTGACAATAAGCGTTTGAACGCGGATTTTCAATCTGAACAGTTGGAGCTTGAACACTTGAATTACCAATAAAACCGTAAATTGAATTTTGAGAAAAATACTGTTTATCTGCATCACAACCTGTTGCTGCAAGAATGTAATATTCCTGTTTTTGAATATCAGACGGCAAAGTAAAATCAATACTTACAGTCGTTGAAGAAGCATCTTTTGAATCAGATTTATCAACAAGGTTAATCCATTTTTCATCAGGAGTTTTTCCGGCTTTTTCGTATTCAACCAGATTTGAAATTTCTTCCGCAATATCAGAAATTTCTGAAATCTGAACTGTGCGCAACCAGATTTTTATGGAAGAAGGAACAACTAAAGTTCCGTCACGACCGGCAGATGCAATGAAAGTAATAGTTTGTCCAGCGGCAGCATTTGTATTTTTACTAAGATTTTCGCTATCAAAAGTACATCCACTAAAAACATAAGTAGGATCCGCATCAGGATTCAAAGTAAAGGCAAGCGTTTTTGCAAATGAACCATCTTTTGTGGCAGAATCAATAACGCAGGAATTTAATTTTTCTTTGACTTCTTCAATAGTCCATGACGAAGAAATTTCAGTTTTGCTACCGTTCAAAATTGAATTCAAATCAGAAACAGACAATTTTGCACTTGTAGAAACTTTATCGCTTATCAAATCTGTCCAGACATCATCATAAAGATAAACTTTCGTTGTAGAATTTCCCACAGATTCGTTATTTGTTTCGTCAGGATTTTTATACTCTTTTGCAGTATCAGTAAGTTTTACGGTACAAGTAAAATAGGCCGTGCCGTCAGCATCTTTTTTTGACGCTTTTTCATAAATTGAATTATAAGTAAGGTTTGCTTCGTTTTTTACATATTGAAAGAAAGTAACATTTGTCTGGCCCGTTGTATCAACAGATTTTTCTACAAAAGGTTCGTCAGTAAGCAATTTTCCGTCCGTGTCATAAATGTTTACTTCCAAATCTACAGATTTTTGAATTTCGCCAATGGTTCCTTCAATAGTGAACATAGAACCATAATTTGAATTTCCATCCGAATCCTCTGTTACACCTGGCTTAGAAATTACAAAAAATGGAGCAGTGTTATCAATTACAAAAGTTCTGATGTAAGGGCTTTTTGCATCTTTTCCGGAATTATCTTGAGCGGTAACTTCTATTGAGTAATTGCCATCCGGAAATTCCCAGCCGTTCGTAGAACTGTATTTTTCCTCGTCATATTTGTTCAATTCCACAGTCCAGTTAGTCTGTTTTTCGTTTATTTCGGCATCATACGTTTCAGAAAAATCACTCGACATTCCTTTTACAGTAACCGTGACACTTTTCAGACCAATATCATCTTCACAAGAACCGTAAAGAATAAAACTACCCTTTATTGCAGCTTCTGCTGGCGGATAAGTTATTGTAACTGAAGGTTCTTTTGTATCGACTTCCTTTCCCAAACCTATTGAAAAATCACAAGATGCGAATGAAAGGATAAAGAAAAGGAAACTAAACACAAACAGAAAAGAAAATTCATGACCTTTTTTCATTTTTTTTACCTCACTTTTGAAATAATACACTTTTGCTATTATCGACAACTTCTGTAATTTTCATAAAATCGTTGTAAAAATTACAAAAAATTGAAAACACCGCAGGTTTAATTTTATATCTAAATCGTTATAAAGCAAAAAAAAACGACAAATTCTGACAAAAAAGTCAAAATCTGTCGTTCTCAAAAACAGGACTGTCTAAAAAGTTCGCTTCACAAAATCCCCTTTTTAAAAATACCTGCCTATTAGTTTTTTGAAATATCAATATTAATTCCAGTCAAGCCAACAAAAGCCCCGGCCTTAGCTTCAGAAGAATCCGGATGAGCAATAAGCCACTTGTTTTTTGCCCAAAGCAGTTTGTCTTCCAGATTTTTTTCAGAAAGTTCAGGCTTTGCTGTGTTTGTATCTTTTGGAAGAACAATAATAACTCTAAAACCTTCCTTGCTGACTTCGCCATTTTTTACCGCATTACACGGAGCATAGTGCAAAGTCGTTTCATAAACTTCTACTACAGTTCCTTTTGGAACATAAAAAGCCTCTACCGCACTGGTATTCAATTTTCCATTTTTTACAGACTGAAGCGGAGCTAGCAGCAAAACCATATCATTTGCCGGAATATTCAATTCTGAACCTCGATGATATTCCAAACAGTTCAATTTTGTGTTATTTCCGTTGCAATACCCAACCTGAACCGGCATTCCTCCATAAGCATTTGTGCTGAATTCCTTAGCAATCGGCAAAGCTTCAAGACCAGCATCGCCAGGTTCATAAATTGTTGCTCCTTCCGGTTTGTCAGTTGTTTCTTCCAGTTTAGCAAGCAAATCTTTTACATCATAACCAGACAAAACCTTTCCATATTTTTCAAAACTGTGTGAAAAAACCGATTTAATACGCATTTTTTACCTCTTATATTTTTTTTGAGGGGAAAAGCCTTTCCCCTGGGCTCAGCCGGCAAGCCGTCTTCGCCACACCCCATTCTCCTAGGGCTCCGCCCTAAAACCCGAGTTAAAAAAATCTTACCACCGATTATTTATTTTTGCATTAGTGCATCTCTAAAAATTGCAATTTTCAGAGGTTCCCATTAGTAAAAAATTCCTATTCTGTTTCCAGTACAACAGGACAATGATCACTTCCGGTAACTTCATTTAAAATCCCGGCAGATTTTATTTTTGGCAAAAATGCAGAATTTACGCACTCATAATCAAGACGCCAGCCAATATTCTTTTCGCGTGCATGAAAACGGTAACTCCACCAGGTATATTTTCCCGGTTCCTTGCAAAAATGGCGGAAGGAATCCACGTATCCTGAATTTATAAAAGAATCCATCCAATTGCGCTCTTCAATCAAAAATCCGGCGTGCTTTGTGTTTGCCTTTGGATTTGCGATATCAATTTCTTTGTGGCAAACGTTGTAATCACCACAAAGAACAATATTAAATCCGAACTTTACAAGTTCATCACATTTTTTGTGAATTGCCTCATTAAACGCAAGTTTATACTCCAATCGCGGATGTCCACCTTCTCCGTCATCCTGACTGTTAGGAAAATACGCAGAAATTATTGCCGTCGTACCTGTTTTTACTATTGTAACGCGGCCTTCATCGTCAAAACGCTCATCACCAAGCGTTTCTACACTATCCGGCTGAATTTTGCAGTAAATTGCCGTTCCAGAATATCCCGCTTTTTTTGCACTGGAAAAATAAGCCTTATAAGAAATTCCGGAAATTAAATCTGCCGGATTCAATAAATCGCTAGAAAGCTGCGCCGGATTTGCTTTAGTTTCCTGAATGCAGATAAAATCCGCCCCAGACTGTAAAATCCAGTCCTTAAACCCTTTTTTTTCTACCGCCCGAATCCCATTCACATTCCAGGAAATAATTTTCATAGCTAAAACTCCAAAATTTCAAGATTTCCTAATTTTAGAATTCAATTTCCCCAATGTCAAAAGTCTGCTTTATGTCATCAAGCTGGAGCGTAAGAACCTGTTTTTTCTGATTTTTTCTTCCAAAATTCGTAAAAACTTCCGCCTGAACAATAACCGGCTGCAAAATTTTCTGCTGATGGCTTCCGTAATAATTTGCCTGGATTTTATACTTTCCCTTTACCGCTTTTTTTATGGCAAATTCTTCTGGACCATAACCTTGAATAAAATCTCTAGAAATTCTGCCGCCGTTTTGAGTCAAACGATTACCGTAAAAACACTTTTCGCCATCAGGATCCGTTACCCACAAATCAACGTCGCAGTCATCAGTGTTCCAGGTTAAAACAATTCTTATGTCAACGTCAAAATTTTCCAGAAGATTGTCATCATATTTACTGCAATCAATCTGATTTTCGTGAAGTTCAATCATAGAATTCAGTTCATTTAAAACCGTCTGCTGAATTTCGTTATAACGCGAGTCCCACTGACCGCTTACAACGTTCCAAAAAGCATCAGCCGCGTTCTGATAATCTTCCGCCTGCAAATATGCAAGGCCCAAATCGCGATAAAATTGCGGAACTTCCGGCCGGATTTTTGTTAATTTTTCAAAAACAGAAATTGCCAGTTGATTTTCGCCTTTTTCCTGCAATTTATTTCCAAGTGCACGCAAAATATCAGAATTTTCCAGATTCAGTTCCGCAAGATTTGAAAGAATTTTTAAACCTTCGTCTTTTAAGCCCTCTTCATAAAAATAATCAGAAACTTCCATATAAAATGCCGGCGATTTTTCGTAATCTTTTTTAATTTCCAGATATTTTTTGTACATTCTGTCCGTTGCAGTTTTTTTCAGCACAGAAATATATTCAGCATTTGAATTCCAGGACTGCAAAACTACCGTAGCGGACGAAATATTTGAATTTTCCGCTCCGGAATCTTCGGCTGTGGTCGCAGTTGTCAAAGATTCTTCTGCAAAAAAGTCGTCATTCATTCTTATTGCCGATGAACTTCTGGCCATAAGCGGAGCGTTTTCCATAACATGCAATTCGTTGCTCATAACAGAATCTGCCATTTCTGAGTACAAAATTTCCGGCCTTTCTTTCCCTTTTTTCTTAAAATCTTTTGATTTTGTGTTCCACCACTTTTTATATTCTTCAAAATTGCGGTAAACGCTTTCTGGAATTCCCGATTTTTCATTTTTTTCCGAAATTCTTTGATTTTTAGTAAGGCGATTGTATTCGTCCTGCAATTCTTCCGGCGGATTAATTCCGTAGCGAACGTAATCTTGAACAGAATCAAGGACTATCAACGAAGTATAATCCGTAACAATCGTAAATTTTTTGGCAAGTTTTGTAATTTCCCTCTTGTTTGATTCAGAATTTCCTCCCAGATTTTCAATTTTCTTTTTTGCCCAGATTCTGCCGACATTTTCCGCCTGAACTGAAGATTTATTTTCATAGGAAGAAAGTTCAACGTTCACGGTTTTTAAGATTTCACTTCCATAGCCAAAATTCAGCACAATTCTACTATTTTTCTTGTTCAAAATTCCCGAAACACTAAAATTTTCTGTACAAACTTCGCCAGCCTTTGGAAAAATTTCTGAAACTTCGGACTTGTCATAATCAACGCTAAGAAGTTTAAAACTATCGTGCGTAATCTGATTTACTGCAGATTCTGTATTTCGTTTTAAAAGATTTATAAAATCATCAGAAATTGACTTTAATTTTGCAAAATCTGCAGATTTTGATGAATTCACGGCAACAATTCTTTGATTTTTTGATTTTTTATTCAACAAATCCGAATTTTCTACACTTCCAAAATTGTGAATTCCATCCGTAAATAAAAGAATTTCCGAAGATTTACATTCTGAAAAATCCAGATTTAAATTTGTTCCGCCGTCAAAATTTTGATTTTTCAAAAAGGATATTAAATCTTCTGCGTTATCAAACGATTTTTTTTGGTCAATTTTATTACTGAACGTCACGCAGTCAATTTTCTGGACTTTGCATCTTTCAAGATATTTTTTCAAAAATTCATATTCTTTGTTTAAATCACGATTTGCTCCGGACGACGAAATATCAAAATAAACTGTAATTGATTTCGGTAATTTGCGCTCTTTTGCCTGCATTTTTACCGATGACAAATCCGGAAGATAATAAAAATAAGTGTCTTTGCCAATTGTCTGAGTAAAAACTTTGTCTTTTGCAATTTCAGACTCGCCGCCAGAAAGTTCTTTTTCGTAAGTCAGCAGAAAACGCCTAAACCCTTTTGCCGGAATGGGATAAACGCGGGTTTTGAAATTATTTCCGGAAGTTTTTTCTACAAGTCCGGGGTCAATACCACGACGGACTATGTCTTCAAAAACCTGACGACCTTTGTTTTTTTCTATTGCGACCGCCTGACGCATTTTTCCGTCAATATCAAGGGCAAATCCAGTCACGTTTTCGCCTTCTTCCAGTGGAAATTCAAGTTCACCTTCCAGAATTCTTGACGATGAATTTGTAATTATAAGTTCAACCGTAGTTTGCATGATGTTTCCGGTAATTTCTGATTTTTCGGAAACCTGAGCAATGCTAATGACGGAAGAATCTTTAGCATTCGTGTTGATTTTTACAAACCGCCCCTGCGCAAAAACTACGCCAAAAAGACAAGAAACAATCAAAATTGAAAAATTCTTTTTCATAACTCAACTCCTGGGTGGCAGAACTTCTTTGCATAAAAAAATCACGGAAAATTTCCGCCGGTCTTGAAATGGGAATCTAAATAGTGTATGGAATTAACAACAGAAAATTATAAAGGTTTCAGAAAAGTATTTTTTTTGCCAGATGCGTTAGCGGGTGGAACAGCGACGAAGTTTGTTTCAACAAACGAAGTCGAAACCCGCAGGAGTGCCATTTGCACTGCCTGCGGGGGCCGCTTTCGGCACACTTCACAGTGCTAACGCAGCAAAGCACTAAAATCATAATTTCAGGAGAAAATAATGCGTAGAAAAGACAGAGAAGTTACCAGTTTTGAAGAAATCATAAAAATTATAGATGAATGTCAGATTATCCGGCTTGGTCTTACAGACAAAAATGACAGTTTATTTCCGTATATAGTGCCGGTAAATTTTGCTTACAAAATTGTCAAAGCGGAAAATTCAAAATGCGGTACAGAAAACCCCAGAATTGAATTTTATATTCACGGCGCAATGGAGGGCCGCAAATACGAACTATTAAAAACCAACCAAAAATGTTCGTTTGAAATGGATCTGCCGATAGCGTTGGACTGCATCGTAGAAAAAAAAGATGCTACAATGCGCTATAAAAGCGTAATGGGCAAGGCACAAATTCAATTTTTAGAAGACAAAGAAAAAGAAGACGCCGTTGACCAGATTATCATGGCCCGCTACGAACAAACCCGCAATTTTGATTACAACCGCGCCGCCCTTCCCCGAACAGCCGTCGTCCGCCTGACCGTCACAGAAATTACCGCAAAAGCAAATCCGCTGAACGGCACCGCAGATTTGTAAAGTGAGAAAAGAACACGAACTTGTTGAGGTTGAATAGTGAAGAAAATTTGAAAAACAAAATGCAAAACAATCATTTTTGGGAATCTCCAAAAAAGCATCGAAAATGATTGTTTAGAGATTCTATGTTATAAAAGAATTATACTATACAGAATTAAATGGCTGTGATATTATCGTATTATTGGAAATGCCTGATTCTAAAGGCGGCGTCTCCCAAACTCAATCAGCGTTATGCTGAAATTTGAATAAGGGAGGCTTTGTGTATGACTTTTGACAGAATTGTTGCAATTGCTACTTTTGTAGTAAACATCATCTGCATGGTTATAGCACTGCTTTCATATCTAAAGAGATAGAAAAAGTTAAAAAAGTAAAGCCGCCAAGTCTAACCCACTTCTGACGGCTTTGTACCTCAAATACGTGGAAACGACCGATGCGAATCGGGCATTTCCTTTTTTTAATATACAACTTTACTGATAATCCGTCAAATCTAAAATTAATAATTTGCAGGGCGGTCTTTTTTTTGCGTTAGGCAATGGAGCAGCGGCGAAGGCAACTTCAGTTGCCGAAGCCGAAGTCCGCAGGTGTGCCATTTGCGCGACTGCGGACTTTGAGCGCTTAGCGAACTGCGGAACTGCCGGCCCGGCAAAGCCGGGAAACGCCCTTAAAATTATGGATATCTCTAAAAACTGTAATTTTCACAGGTCCCTTATAAAAAATAAAGTGACAAACCGAGGTGACAACTTTAAAATGTTGCTATGATTAAAACAGAAAATAACAGACTTATTGTGCGGGACGGAAATCTAACAACTTGGATTGAAGCCTGGGGAAAGGATTCTGTGCGGGTGCGCATAACTGGCGACCGTCAGATGGATAAAAATGACTGGGCATTGGAAAGGGACGAAAAGGCCGACAAAGACTTGCTGACAAAAGTGGAATCTGCGGGTGCAACTCCGGACGGTAAGGCTCAGCCTTGCAAAATAACGATTGAAGAAAAAGAAATTGTTGAACCGTGGTATGCTCACTATGCCGATGCAGAAAAACATATTCAGAAATTTCAAGTTGCAGAACTTGTAAATGGTCGTCTGGTCGTTAAAGTTAATTTTGAACACTGGATTAGTTTCTGGCAAAAAAATGATGACGGCACAGAAAAACTTTTGCTTGAAGAATATTGGCGTAACCGGCGCAGAATTGACCGTTTTGCAACGCCTGTAAACGTTGATGGCCGTGAACTTAAGCCAAATCCGTCAACTTTTGATTATAAAGCGGCCGTTCGTTTTGAATCTTATGACGATGAACATTTATACGGAATGGGGCAATATCAGGACAGTCATCTTGATAAAAAGGGAAGTTTCCTGGAACTGGCACAGAAAAATGCTCAAGCTAGCGTTCCATTCGTAATTTCTAGCCGCGGATATGGTTTTTTGTGGAATAATCCGGCAATTGGAACTGCAAATTTTGCGACAAACTTAACAACCTGGACCGCGGATAATACAAAAAAAATTGACTACTGGATTACTTGCGGCACACCGGCACAAATTGAAGAAAATTACACTGCCGTTGCGGGACGCACTCCGATGATGCCTGAATATGCCATGGGATTTTGGCAATGCAAACTGCGCTACAGAACTCAGGACGAAGTATTAACAGTTGCCCGGGAATATAAAAAACGCGGTCTTCCACTCAATGTAATTGTAATAGACTTTTTCCACTGGACTTGCCAGGGAGACTTTAAATTTGATCCGGAAGACTGGCCTGATCCTGATTCAATGGTAAAAGAATTGAGCGAAATGGGCATAAAACTGATGGTCAGCGTATGGCCAACCGTTGATGAACGCAGCGAAAATTACGAAGAAATGGCTCAAAACGGACTTTTGATAAGTTTTGATCGTGGCACGGGGTTCAACATGGATTGGATGGGCAACACGGTCTTTTTTGATACCACAAATCCGGAAACTAGAAAATTTGTCTGGGAAAAATGCAAAGAAAATTATTTTAAAAAGGGCATAGATTTATTCTGGCTTGATGAAGCGGAACCGGAATACGGCCTTTACGAATACGAACATTTTAAATATCACATTGGACCTGCAATGCAGTGTTCAAATATCTATCCAAAGTTTTATGCAAAAGGATTTTACGACGGCCTTACAGAAAGTGGCATAAAAGAACCTTTAAGTCTGATTCGCTGTGCCTGGGCCGGAAGTCAAAAGTACGGAATTGTTGCCTGGAGTGGTGATGTTCATTCGGATTTCCGGTCATTTAAAAATCAAATTCAAGCCGGATTAAGCATGAATATCGCGGGAATTCCGTGGTGGACGACAGACATTGGTGGCTTTGTCGGTGGTGACATTCACAACGAAGAATTCAAAGAACTTCTTGTCCGTTGGTTTGAATGGGGTGTTTATTGTCCGGTAATGCGCCTTCACGGTGAACGCCCGCCGTTCAAAGCATTGGAAAAACCGTATCACGAAGTTCGCGGTCATCAGATTAAACAGATGGAAAGTGGACAGGACAACGAAGTTTGGAGTTTTGGTGCGGAAATTGAACCTATTTTGTGTACTCAATTGAAAAAACGTGCGGAACTTAAGCCTTACATTTCCCAAGTAATGAAAGAAGCACACGACAAAGGCTCCCCAGTTATCAGACCTTTGTTCTACGATTTTGGCGACGTAGACAGTGAAGTTTACAAAATTGAAGATGAATATATGTTCGGTCCAGAAAAACTAGTTTGTCCGGTTTACGAAATGGGCGCGCGCAGCAGAAAAGTTTACCTTCCTCTTTTGTCCGACGGAAAAAAATGGGTTGACGAGGCCTCTGGCACTGAATATTCGGGCGGTCAGACCATTACCGCCGACGCTCCGCTGAACCGCATCCCGGTTTTTACAAAAAAATAGCAGAATAACTTTGCAGAATTTTATGGCGCACACGGCACTACGTGCCGGCCGGCTGTTCCGCACTTCGCTATTCGCTCAAAGTCCTCCCGGCACAAATTGTGCCGGTCCGGGCTTCTGCTTCGTTTTTTGAAAAAAACTTCGCAGGTGCTCCATAGCCTTGCGCAAAAGTCACGATAATTTTTCCCCAACACCATCTTCAAAGATACCTCTAAAAATCGAAAGATAGAAAGTGTCATAATTGGTAGAAACTGTTTTTTGATAGGTTAGCGCACAGAAATATATGGTTACCTCTAAAAATTGCAATTTTTAGAGGTAACCCGAGTGCATAAGGTTCACTGTTACAGATTGCCGCTGTCAGTAACACTTTAGTTCTTCAGGCATCCTATTGGAACAACTAAAACGCCGTCTTCTCTTCTGTAAGCGTACTTTCCGACACCTATTAATAGCATTAAAAAAGAAGGCTCTTTCATTTTGGAAGTGTCTAACTTATTTTTCAGTTTTAAAAGATTTGCAGAGCCTTCATCAATTAAATCATTGCCACCAAGTTTAATTTCTATTAAGCCATAAGAACCGTTTCTTAAATGAACTATAGCATCACATTCAAGATTTGTATTATCCCTGTAGTGATATACGGAGCCGTCTAAACTTTCTGCAAAAACTCTTAAATCTCGCACGCACAGTGTTTCAAAGAAGAGTCCAAAAGTTCTTAAATCATTTATTAAATCTTCAGGGCCGGCAGCCAGACTTGCAGTCGCAATTGAAGGGTCAACATAATACCGTGTACCCGAAGTTCTTATTGCAGATTTTGACCTTAAATTAGGATTCCAGGCAGGCATATCTTCCACAACAAAAATTTTTTTCAATGCTTCGATGTATGAATGAACCGTATCTTCATTTATAGTTTCTGCTTCATTTACCGCAATATCCTGTGCAATAACCGTACTTGCAATTTGGCTCCCCTGATTTCTTGCATAAGATTTCATTATTCTTTTGACACGTTCAGGATTTTTATTTACTCCATCCGCCCTGTTTATATCTGACTTTACAACAGCATCATAATAATCAAAGGCTTGCTGCAAAGCCACTTCTGTTTTTAATCCTACAGCCTGAGGCCAACCGCCTCTGCAGATAAGATAGGCTAGTTTATCTATATCCAGGGGATTTTCGCCATCAACATTTAAGTTTCCCTCAAACAAAGATTTCAAACTTACCTGACCGGTTGAGTCCCCTGATTCATAAAGAGTCATAGGCCTCATAGTAAGCCATGTGAAACGTCCAGTTCCTGAATGAGTAATTTCTTTTGTATCAGGAGGGACGGCAGAACCTGTCAAAATAAACTGTCCCATCTTTCCTCTCTGATCTACTTCGTATCGGACGGTATCCCAAAGAGTCGGAGCAATCTGCCATTCGTCAATAAGTCGCGGATTATCACCAGTTAATAATCTTTGTGGATTTAGTTTAGAAAGAGTGAGATTTTGTTCTTTTTCCAAAGGATTATCCATTCGGAGAACACTTTTTGCCTGTTGAAATGCTGTTGTTGTTTTGCCACACCATTTAGGACCTTCTATAAGAACAGCTCCCTTTGTTTCAAGCTTCTTTGCCAAAATTTCATCTACAATTCTTGGTTTATAATTGTCCATAGATTATAACTTTACAAAAATTTCGGCGAATTATAAAGAAATTTTTCGGCGTTTTGAAATAAAGAACGACGCAGCCGGGCTTCTGTAAAATAATAAAAAAAAACACGACCAATTTTGAATATAGCCGTGTTTTTTATAAATTTGGTTTGATTTTTATTCTACCGTAACGCTTTTTGCAAGATTTCTTGGTTTATCAGGATTGTAGCCACGCAAAACTGCACAATAATAAGCAAAAAGCTGAGCCGGAATAACCGTCAAAAGACTCGCCAAAGTATCGCAACACTCCGGAATCTTGAAAACTTCGTCGCACTTGCCTTCAAACGCACTAGAATCTGGCGTAATTACAAGAACTGTCGCCCCGCGGCTTTTTACTTCCACCATATTTGAACCGATTTTTTCGTAAAGTTCAGGCTTGCTGGCAATCGCTACAACCAAAGTCTGCGGATCAATTAAAGCAATTGGACCGTGTTTAAGTTCACCGGCAGCAAACGCTTCTGAATGCATATAAGAAACTTCCTTTAATTTTAAGGCCGCTTCCATAGAAGTTGCACTGTCAAACTGTCGTCCAATGTAAAAAATCTTGTCTTTATTAAACTGATTTGCCGCAAATTTCTGAATAACTTCTTTTCCATCAAGAATTTCCTGAATTTTTGACGGCAGGCTTTCCATTTCGGCAAGAAGTTTGCAGGCTTCATCATCAGAAAGTGTACCGCGCAGTTTTCCGGCTTTAATTGCCAAAAGGTAAAGGCATAGAATCTGAGTCGTGTACGCTTTTGTAGAAGCAACAGCAATTTCCGGCCCCGCAAGCGTGTAAATCACGTCATCAGCCTCGCGACTAACAGTAGACCCAACGCAGTTTGTAATTGCAACAACTTTCAGACCGTTTTGTTTTGCAAGACGCAGGGCACTCAAAGTGTCGGCAGTTTCGCCGGACTGGCTTATTACAATAAAAATGTCATCTTTATCAAGAATAGGATTTCTGTAACGGAATTCAGAAGCAACATCAACATCAACCTGCATTCTGGCAATTTTTTCAAAAGCATATTTTGCAACAAGGCCGGCATGATATGCGGTGCCACAAGCTGTAATCACAACGCGCCTGGCCTTTTTCCAGTTGTCATTCATAACAGTTTCTTCAAAATGAACATCGTAAGGCTTACCGTTGCCGTCATGTACAATTCTTGGACGCATTGTATCAAGCAATCCTTTTGGCTGTTCGTGAATTTCTTTAATCATAAAGTGTTCATAACCGCCTTTTTCCGCTGCATCCAAATCCCATTCAACGTGACTAGGTTCTTTTATGATTTTTTCGCCGTCAAAATTGAACAAATCAACGTGATCCGCATACAAAACGGCAATTTCTTTTTCGCCAAGATAATAAACGTCGCGTGTATGTTCAAGCAAGGCAGGAACATCGGAAGCAATAAAATTTTCACCTTTTCCAAGCCCAACTACAAGCGGACTTTCCTTTCTGCAAGAAATTATGCGGTCAGGATAATCTTTGCACAAAACTCCCAGAGCATAAGAACCTTCCACGGTGTGCAAAGTTTTCAGAACGGCCTTAAAAATGTCCTTTTCCTCTTTGTAAAAATCCGTAATCAGCTGAACAACAACTTCAGTATCCGTCTGACTTTTAAAAACATAGCCTTTTGCCTGTAACTTTGCCTTTAATTCCGCGTAATTTTCAATAATTCCGTTATGAACAATAGAAATGCTGCCTTCCGCATTTGTGTGTGGGTGAGCATTCGTATCAGAAGGTTCGCCATGAGTTGCCCATCGTGTGTGACCAATTCCAACGCAGCCTTTTACAATTTCGCCAGTTTTTTCAATCAATTTTTTTTCATTTTCCGCATTTGCAGTTTTGTCGCTCGCAGAAATTTCAATTGTTTCTTGTGTAATGCTTTCAATCAGATTTTTTAGTGCGCCTTTTGCCTTTTTTACGCAAATATCTTCGCCCGTGTAAACCGCAATTCCCGCAGAATCATAACCGCGATATTCCAGTTTTTGCAGTCCTTTTATCAAAATTGGAGCCGCTTTTTTATACCCACAATAGCCAACAATTCCACACATAAAATCCTCCGGTAAAACTTTTTTTATTTATAAGAACCTCTAAAAATTGCAACTTTTAGAGGTATCTTTTAAAACGCGATGTTTTAATTCGGGCGTACCCCGACGCTTCGGCTTCGCCTTTGCTCTGGGTCGGGTCTTCCGCAGTTCCGGCTTTGCCTCCAAAGTCCTCAACGCACAAATAGTGCGTTTCCGGGCTTCCGATTCCGGCTGTTGAAACAGCCGTCACGGCTGCTACACCCCCTTACGCAAAAGTATCAAGAATTTTTATTCTTGTTTATTATTCGTGTTTCGTACTTTCCGTTTTCAATGTCAATGAATCTTACAAAAAGAGAAACTTTATTGTCTTCGTTCAAAGCATTCCAGATTGTTTCTGTTATTTTTTCAATATCACCTTCAAGTTTTACTCTTACAGGCTCGCCTTTAAAACTTGGCAAAGGATTTCCGTCCCCCATATAAGTGTGAATATAGCGACCTTCTCCACTTTCAGGATTATCGTAATTAAAAGTCTGTCTTAAAGTATTATCAGGATTTCCGTCATCAGATTTTAAAATTGACAGAGAATAATTCAATTTCCCGCCTTCAATATCAATCAAACTTGAAATTCTTGGAGTGTAATTTGGCGCATCGTGTTCATATTTACGGCTTCTCAAACTCTGTTCAAAAGTCTGGCCGTTTTTCATTCCATCGTAAATTGTGTCAGTTTGGTCGCCATTTGTAACGATTGTTTTACTTCCAAGCTGGCGCACTGCAGAATAAATTATCAAACTTGGGTCACCGGCTATCAATTTTTCATCAAAAGCCTTTGTTTTTATTACTTCTCCGTCGCCGTCTTTTTCCGTTACAAAAATGCGGTTACGGCTGCCGGCACTTCTACCCATTGTCCAATATGCAGAAATTGCGTACTTTCCATCTTCAGATTTTCCGGCAATAATTCCGCGACCCGGGTAAGTTGTTTCAGAAAGTTCATTTGTCAAAGGTTTTACTTTTCGACCGACTTCAGCAGTATTGTGCTGCTCTTCCATATATTTCATTACAGTATCAACTGTAAACTGTTTTGGATCTTCACAATTTTCCGGAACTTTTGCCAAAGCGGCGTTTCTGAATTCTTTACAGTTGATTAGTGGGCTTGCTGTGTATGTCAAAACATCTTTTTCAACAATATCTGCCATCATATCTTCAGAATTTTCCGGATTAATTCTTAAACAGTTTCCGTTTATAGAAACAAGAAGCATGCAGTCAAACAAACGGAGGTAACTGTCCATTTCGCGCAAACCACGTTTAGTTTCCGGTTTGCCGGGACGGTATCTTGTTCCACTTGGAAATGCTAAAATCACCTGTCCACGTTTTTTGCACTGATCCATTGCACGCATTGCCGCAAAGTTTATTTTTTTTGCACGCGCCTGTTCTGCTTCAATTTCTTCTTCAGAAAGTCCTTTTGAAGCAAGTGCTTCCTTACTTCTTGTAGGATAAACAATTACTCGTGAAAAAGAACCGGCAACAACTCTTGTTCCAATGCTAGCTTCGTTCAATTTTATTCCGGCAATAGAAACTATACGGCGGCCTAAATCTTTTTCCCATTCTTCTTCGCTAGATTCCAGTAAATAAACAAATCCCGGTAAATCAAAATTTGAATAATGTTCAAGTAAAATTAATCCTGATTTTCCTTCTTTTGTAACGGCATCGTAAAAAGCCTTAAAATTTTCCTTATTTCTTAATCCTGAACCAGGCAAAAGCCAGTCTTGAGCAATTTTAAATACATATTTTTGAGTATTATAATTTGCTTCTTCATAAACTTTTGTTTCATCAACAACTTTACTTGCGTGAGACAATTTTGCCATTTCTGAAAAAATATTTCCGTATACATCTTTTAACTGTCGACCCATTTTTTAATTCCCCTATAAAACAGAATATTTTCAGAGTTACCTCTAAAAATTGCAATTTTTAGAGGTTCCCTATTGTCTAAAATTATAAATCTTTTTTGCCTTTCAGTACAATTCCCTATTTTGTAACCAAAAATTAAAAGTAGCATTATAATGTAGATTATTGTGCAGTTTTGAACTGTTAAAGGAGTCCTAAAAATTGCAATTTTTAGAGATGCCCTTATCAAACAGACTTTTAAACGGGAGTTTTTATGAAAAAAACAATTTCTTTTCTTTTGATTGCCCTGTCCGCAATTTCAGCATTTGGAGCAGCTAAAAAACAAAATCCAAATGTTATAGAAAATTCTGACGGAACAATTACAATTACCGCAGTTGATAAAGATTCATCTGTAAAATTAAATCAAAAATATGAAAATCAAAAAGGCGTAACGATTATTGACAGCAAAAAAGTAACAAAAAATAATCCAGTTACGTTTAATCTTGCTGATTTTGGCGATAAGGAAATCGGGATTGAATTTTCCTGCGACATCAAAATAGAAACCGCCGAAACAGAAGAACTTGACCTTTCCTGGATGATTAACGATTTTGAAGCCGGAATGCCTGTGATTATCCGGGAAATTATTAATCCAAACGCGTGGGTAAGTTTAAAAGGCGAAAAAGTTGTAGCTATCGGACAAAACAAATCCTTTTATCTTTCTGGTTCAGGATTGCCTTCAGAATATAAAATCTATATTAAAAATCTGAAATTTAAACTTTCCGGTGAAAATATTTCGTCTATAAAAGTTCCGCCAACAAACTGGATGGACGCACCGTCACTAAAAGAAGCTTACAGTGATTATTTTGATCATTTTGGTCTTGCCTGCACTTATCGTGGCGAACTTCAGCGACCGGAAATTCAAAAAGGAATTGCACGCCACGCATCTTCAATTACAATGGGCAACGAAACTAAACCGGATGCCCTTTTTGGATTCACAAAAATCAAGACTTTCAAGGATTTTGTTGCTGAAGACGGTAAAACTTATCAGATGCCGGTTGAAGTGCCAAATTTCAACACTATGGACATTTGTCTTACGCTTGCAAAAAAAATGGGTGTTCAGGTCAGAGGTCACGTTCTTGTATGGCACAGCCAGACTCCAGAACTCTTCTTCCGTGAAAATTTCAGTTCTGACGCAGGCACACCGTTTGTAGATAAAGAAACTATGAATGCCCGAATGGAATGGTACATAAAGACTGTTATTGAACACGTAACAAAATGGGAAGAAGAAAAAAATGGCGGACAGCGCCTTGTTTATGCCTGGGACGTTGTAAACGAAGCTGTAGCAGATGGTGCAACGGCATCAAAATGGCTGCGCGAAGACAGCAACTGGTTTAGAGTCTATAAAGATGATTCTTTCATTATTAATGCTTTCCGCTACGCAACAAAATATGCCCCGCAGGATATTCAGTTAGTTTATAATGATTATGGTTGTTCAAATCCAGGCAAACGTTACGGAATTTGTCAGATTGTAGACAAAATTAAGGCAACTCCGGATGCAAGAATTGATGCGGTAGGTATGCAGTCGCACATTAAAATTAATTCTCCGGTAATAAATATTGAAGACGGTAATAATTCTTTTGAAGAAGCCGTGCAGACTTTTATCAGTCACGGTGTAAACGTTCAAATTACCGAACTTGACGTTGCAAACAATAAGGCGCGCTACAGTCCAATGAATCTTAAAGAAAGATATAAACAGTTGTTCCAGATGTTTATAAGAAACCGTGCAAAAGACGACCAAAAAGGTATTACTTCTGTAACAATCTGGGGACTTACGGATCGCGGAACATGGCTTGATAAGCAGACTGAATACATTGGTTACAAACAATATCCTTTGCTTTTGAACGAAGATTACAGTTGTAAACCGGCATTCTTTGGTGTTCTTGAAGCAGCAGAGAGTGTAAAAGAAGAATAAATTATGAATTATTCAGAAAAAATTACAAATCTGGAAATAAAACTTGCTTATCTTGAAGATTTTGTAAATCAATTGCAGGAAGTTGCCGTTTCGCAGACAAAAGATATTGAAAAGCTAAAGACCGAAAATAAACTTATGTCGGAAAAAATCCGGGAACTTCTTGAAAATGAAGAAGGTGACATTCCAAACAGAAAACCACCTCACTATTAAAAATGAGCCTCTAAAAATTACAATTTTTAGAGGCTCATTTAAACTTAAGAACGTGCTGTGTACGGAGTCTAGAGCAAATGCAGAACATAGCACCAGACCACAGACAGGAATCACCCGAAAATTAATGAATAATTGGTGAAACTTCAAAAAGGCTTTTTGTTGCTTCGTAGATTTTTCTTGCAACATGAGGATTGTTCATTGTGTAAAGGTGAATCCCCTGAACACCGTGAGTTACAAGATCCACTATCTGGTCAATAGCATAGGCAATTCCTGCGTCGCGAATGGCATCAGGGTGGTCGGCATAGCGGCACATCATATCTGTGAATTTTTTTGGAAGAACGGCGTTTGTCATGCTGACCATACGTTCGATAGATTTTTTATTTGTGACGGGCATAATTCCGGCTTCAATCGGGACATTAATACCTTTAATCTGGCAGCGTTCCTGAAAACGGTAGAATTTTTCGTTATCAAAAAAAAGCTGAGACAAAAGATGTGTTGCACCTGAATCAACTTTCTTTTTTAGATTTTCAATGTCGTCGTAAACGTTGGCTGACTGCGGATGAAGTTCCGGATAGCACGCACCAAGAATTTTAAAATTTTTACCGTCCGTTCGTTTTGAATCAAAGTCTTTTATAAAATGGATGAGATCGCTGGCGTGCGGAAAATCAAAGCAAGGTTCTTTACCTTCTACCCTATCGCCACGGAGGGCAAGAATATTGTCAATTCCGGCTTTTTGGAACTGTTCAAGACAGAATTGTGCGTCAGATTTTGTCATATTGATGCACGGCATATGAATGATTGATTCGACTTTACATTCATCTTTTATGCGTTTTGCGATTGCAAGAGCATTCTCGCAATTTTCACTTCCGCCGGCACCAAAAGTTACGGAAATAAAATCTGGTTTTAGGTCTTTTAGCTCATCGAGTGTTGAAAAAATTGTGTCGATGTGCATCGTTTTTTTTGGTGGGAAAATTTCAAATGAAAAAATTGTTTTTTTAGATAATTCAGCTTCGTTTAACATGTCTTTAGTATAATGAAAAAAAACTCTGGCGAGAATAAAAAGTCAAAAAAAAAGTTTTGTGCTAGTATAAAAATATGCCAAAAAATTCAGGACATGCAGATTTACCTTTACACACTGGAAGCGTTCCACGATGGCTTGCAGACCGTATGATGGTCATGGGTTCTTTGATTGTAGAATCTTTGGTTCAAAATTATGGACAGGACGAAGTGCTTGTGCGTTTGAGTGATCCGCTGTGGTTTCAGAGTTTTGGCGCAGTAATGGGAATGGACTGGCATTCTTCCGGGATTACTACGAGCGTGATGTATGCATTAAAGCGAGGTTTGAATCCGCGGGCAAAAGAACTAGGGATTTATATTTGCGGTGGAAGAGGCAAATATTCACGGATGACGCCTGCCGAACTGACAGAAATTGCAATGAAAGAAGGTCTGAACGGTGATGAACTTGTGCGGGACAGCAAATTAGTTGCAAAAGTTGATAACAATGCGGTGCAGGATGGTTTTAGTCTTTATCAGCACAATTTTATTTTAACAAAGACAGGGCATTGGGCCGTGGTTCAGCAGGGAATGAACGTCAATGAAAAAAAAGCCCGTCGTTATCACTGGTGCAGTGCAGATTTGCCGTCATTTATAGAAAATCCTCATACCGGGGTTGTTGGAGAAAATCGCGGACCAATTATAAATCTTACAGACACGGCTGCAAAAACTACCAGAAATTCACTTCTTAAAATGAGTCAGGAAAATCCAGAGCGGATAATAAACGAAGTACGCCAGATTGGAAAACCCGCAAGCGAAATGATACTTTTACAGGGAGGAAAGGTAAGTTGCAAAGGCTCGCAAACGCACATTATTAACACGCTTAATAAAATGAGTACAGAAACGCCGGCAACTGACTGGAAACAGGGTGAACTTTTTCCAGAACTGATAGAAAATCCTCAAGAATTTAATGAAAATTCGCGGATAATTTTGCCGGAATCTGTGGATACGACGACGATGAATTCTGGAAGAAATATTATAATGCCTTCCCATCACGAAGTTTTGGCGGAAGATGTTGATTTAAAGCGTTTGGGTGGAGTTCTTGCAACAGCCTATGAAAATCAGCCGTCAAATTTTGAAGATTTACTGTTAACACCGGGACTTGGACCGCGAACCTTGCAGAGTTTGACTCTTGTAAGCGAAGTAATTTACGGTACACCTTCGCGATTTACGGATCCCGCACGGTTCAGTTTTGCGCATGGCGGAAAAGACGGTCATCCGTTCCCGGTTCCGCTAAAAATTTACGATGAATCAATCAGAATTTTAAAAAACAGTATAGAAAAATCACGGCTTGGAAACACGGACAAGACCGAGTGCATAAGGCGACTGCATCAAACAGCTCTGAATGTTGAAAAAAATTGTTCACCGGAAGTTGATTTTGACGCCGCAATCAAATTTGAAAGGGAACATTCTGTGGAATGGGACGGCAGAACGGTCTAAGTTTATAAATTTCAGAAAAAATCTGGATTAACAATTTTCGCAATAAACTGCCACCCCAATTTTTTAAGCCAAATCTACACTACATTAAGGGTATCTCTAAAAATTGCAATTTTTAGAGGTTCCCTTAACAAGTTCGCTATAGGTGTATAAAGGTGTTTTCCGACTTATGTGTCCGATTATGGACATTTTCCAGAAGAGTAAAACTTTTGTCTGTGATGAAATTGAAAGTCATCTGCAGCCACTCATTGTTCGTCAGTTTATGACACGTTATATGAAAAACAGGGCAAGCACTGCTCAAATTATTTGTGCTACACACAATACTGAAAAGCTGGACTTAAATCTTTTTTGCCGTGACTAGATTTATTTTACAGATATAAATCCAGATTATCATCGCATAAAACTTTTTTCACTTTCAACGCTTTCTTGTCGTAAAGAAGATAATGTACAGAAAAAGTATCTGGAAAGCAAATATTGCAAAGTGCCGTTTGTGTGATGGATGGGGGGTGTTCCTCAGAGTCTGATAAAACCTCTTAGAAGTAAATTTTTTGTCATACTTGGGTTTATCTGTAGAAACACGGTTGGGCTAAATACCAGTCCAAAATTGCCTGCAGAATTTCTAATTTCATTCTTCTATATTTTTTCATTTTGTAACTTCTAGCAAAATTATGAATTGGAAAAAATAGAACTATAAAATTCGGATTTTTTTCATTTTTTTACAAAAAAATCATTTTAGTGCTTGACAAAGTGGAGAAAAAAAAAATTAAGCTTAAATTAAATCTAATAAAAAAGGTGAGTACTAAAAAGTGAATGAAATTAATAAACTAATATCAATTGGCTCTAATTGTATTGGAACTGATATAATTCATTTTGCAGGTTTGCGAGTTCCAAGTCCGGTGGACAATTTTAGTGGATTTA
>CAVJCY010000032.1:0-29262 GCA_963648145.1 bacterium
AACGAATTAAAACTCGCTGGTATCTCTAAAAAAGCATTGAAAATGATTTTTTAGAGATACCCTTTTATTTTTTCTGCCCAAAAGAAGGCACTTCGTCACGGCTGATATACCAAGGATTTTCTGCATAAAGTTTCATGGTAGATTCTTTTGTGCATTTTTCGCTGTATTTTCCGTTATTGATTACAAAATCACCGTTCCAGGTACAAAACCAAGACCATACACTATGCTGCTGTGCAAGTTTTACAATGTTAGGCAAAGTTCCGTTTTCTGAAATTGCACAAAGTTTTGATTCATAACAACCAGACTGAATTTTCTGCAGGAATGCAACTCCATCATTATGCTGATAAGGATTCGGGTAAGAATCATAAGAGACAACGTCAACTAAGTCGTCCCCAGGATACCAGTCCGGATCCTGACCATTCCAAACCCAGATAAGATTATTCAGTCCGTGATAATTTACAAGACGGTCGTAAAGCATTTTATAAAGTTCAAGATATGCTTCTTTGCCGGCAGCACCCCACCAAAACCATCCGCCACTTGCTTCGTGAATCGGACGCCACAAAATTGGAACGCCCGCATCTTTTAACTGTTTAAGAGGTTTTGCAATTGCATCAATATCACTGAGCATTTCCTGATATTCTTTACTTTCCTTATTGAAAATTCCGTTTTTAAAGTCAAATGTCGTAGCTTCTTTTCTAAATCCATCGTACCAATGTTTATTTACTTCATCCTTATCAAGAAGTCCGGACGGAGCATTCCAATGCCAGGCGCAAGTAATAAGTCCGCCTTCCTGCCAGTATTTTTTTGCAGTAGAAACAAGGCGACCACCAGAAACCCCGTGAGCAATGCGGGAAGGACTAAAATCAATCAAGTCAATTCCCATAATTGCAGGATTTTTTTCTGTTACAGAAACAAGAATTTTTATTTCCTGAGTATTTGTTCCATAAATTTGCTGACCGCTTAAAATTCCTTTGCCGCGCATTGAAACTAAATAATCAAAAACAGCCTGAGCCTGTTCGCTGGCATTTGGATTTGAAAGTTTGTTTGATGGATAAAAATCCGCACGATTTTTTTCTGTAACTGGCACAATTTCAAGACAATCAAGATTCCATTCACCCTTTAACGGAAGAACCGTAACTTTATGACTACCCTTTTCTATCCATACGGTTGCATTTGAATTTACAGTTACAAAATCTGAAGAAGATTTTAACCTTTGAGAAACAACATAAGTATTGTCATCAACCATTAATTTAATAGAAACCCGTTCATTTTCTTTCTGAAGATTAGAGTAAGTTATGCGAAATCCAAATTCCCCGTCCTTTTCTGCTTTAAACGGAAAAGTTGCTTTTTGGAATGTACTTACAAAAGTTCCGTAGCCAGTTCCTGAAAAACCTGAAAGTTCATTATTAATGTCAATTCCGTGCAAGTCTCCCTCCTCAGCTTCATATTTCTGAGCAAAGAGCGCAGAAAATAAACACAAAAACAATGCATATGCAAAAAGTTTCTTCATATGTTCACCTCTCTTTTTAGGGAACCTCTAAAAATTGCAATTTTTAGAAGTATCTTTGAAAACGCGATGTTTTAATTCGTGCTATATCAACGAATTAAAACTCGAAATTTTCTCTAAATAAAGCATTGTAAATGATTTTTTAGAGATACCCTTTATGATATTCCCAAAAATCTGAATTAACAAGTTTTATTTACTTAATTTTTAACTATTTCTTAGCAATTTTTACTTATTTTTTTAAGTAATTTTTTAAGTAAAATCAATTTTTCTATGGAAAATCAGAAAAACTGTGTTATAATTTTTCCGTAACATAAAACACTAAATTAATAAAAATGTTGCAAATTTCAGGAGTTTTAAAATGAAAAAATTATTAACTTTCGTTGCCACAAGTGCAGTTTTACTTGCTCTTGCAGGCTGTTCTTCTACACCGGCTGCAAGCACAGAAAAAAACGCAGAATCACCTGCTATAACAGAAACTACAGAAGAAGTTATTGAAGAAGAATACGTTTATGTTCCTTACACACCAACAGGGGATTTAACTCTGCTTGATGATTTTGAAGACGGACTTTTCTGGACGTTTGTAGGAGATTCATGGAATGACGGTGACTGTTCAACAGGTGCAGACCTTACTGAAGAATGGGGTTCAAGTGGTCCGAACAGTTTAAAATGTTCTTTCCGCTCTGTTGGCAGCGGGAAATGGGAAAAAGGCGGATTTGTATGCGAAGGTGCTTCTTTGATTGAACAGGACTGGAGCGGCGCAAAAATGATTTTGTTTGACGTAAACAATCCAAATGATTTTGATATTGAAGTAATGTTTGTTTCACAGGCAGGCGAAAACTGGGATGCATGGAATCAGACAGGAAGTTTTAAATGCCCTGCAAAAAGTGTAACTCCGGTTTATTTTAATATCAGCGGACACAAAAACCTTGGAATTGTAAACCGTGCAATTATTTACATTGCCGGCAACGATGCTCCAACAGACGGTTATTTTATGGTAGACAACGTTCAGTTGGAATTCTAATTTTTTGCTGAAAATATAAGGGCATCTTAAAAAAAATTATTTTCAATGCTTTTTTTTAAGATGCCTGCGAAGCGTGCAAGGGATTGTAGCAACGCCGTAAGGCGAACACGCACGGCTTGAACAAAAAAAAATCCGTAGGGACAAAAAAACAATGTCTTTACGGATTTTTTATTTTTTGAAAAAAAATTGCCGTGCGGGTTTGGAGGCGAATGCCGTAATTGCGGAAAGCCCGGTCTGCCGACAGGCAGATGCACCCATATAAAAAATCTAATTACTAATCTTTTTTATAAAATCGACAATTTTTTTGGCTGCAAGGCGGTGAGTTTCAGGACCCGGATGACCACGACTGCCCTTGTACTCCGGAAGTTTTTCTACATCTTCCATGGCGTCAAGTTCAAGAGTATAGACTTGAGTGTCGGAGGTTTCGTTTTTGAATTTTTCAACGCCGCGCAAAATAAAATCAGGGATTGCAACGAGTTTTATCATTCCCCAAACCCAAATAATTTTTGCATCGGGATTATTTTTGCGGACAGTTTTTAAAAAATTGAAAACGCCATCTGCAACTTTCTCACCGTCCTTTTCGCAGGCCCGGTCATTACTGTCACGAGAAAGAAAATGTTCAACGCCGTTTTCGTCTTTCCAGGCAGGCTGAAAAAATGCGCCGTTATCATTTGTGCCAAGATTTATGACGACAAAATCGCTTCCGCCGTTAAAATCATATTTTTGATGTGCACCAAGTTTTTTTTGAAAATCACTCCACATTACAGAGCAGACATTTTCGTAATGAGGCGGCAGTGCCGTGTGAATATTTCCGTCCCAGCCCCAGCAAATTCCCCATCCGCACTGACTTACAACTGACCACTGAGCATTCAGAGCCTTTGCGGCCTGAACTGCATAAGATTTGCTTGCACAAAACCATTGAGTTATCCAGTCAAATTCTTCAGGACCGCCAGCAAGACCTTCGCCAGAAGTTATACTGTCGCCAATAAATTCGATTTTTGTACGCGGAATATTTAACGGACAGAATTCGCCTTCATCGGAAAGCCCGATTTGTTCAATGAACAGGGAATGAAGTTCTTCACCGCTCATCGGCTGTGTATCTTTTAAAATTGTGATTATATTTTCTTTTTGAGGATTCATATTTGCCGCAACACAAATCCAGATACTGCCCTCGGCTGGAACCATAAAGCGATTTACCGGGTAACTATTTACGTCAACACTAACCCACGGTTCAAAATTATTGTAAAGTGAAACAAACTTAACCCAAACTTCCTTTGCTTTTACGTTAAATTCCAGACCGGAAGCACCCCAGAACAATGCGAGAGGTTCTTCTGTCCTGCCGGCATCCGTCACATTACGGCCAATTATTCGTTTTTCTGTGATTTCGTTCAAATTGTAAATTTTCATGACAGAAATTGTAGCACAAAAATTCACAAGGGGGCATTATTTTTCAGGATATAGGCCAATATTGCGCGCAAGATTTCTGATTAATGATTAAAGGTCGTGTGTTCTCCGGCAATTTTTTTTTGCCATAAAACATTTTTTAAGTAAATTTACTTAAATTACTTTATTTTTTAAGTAAATTTTTCTTGACAATTAACCAAAGTGAAAGTAATCTAGAATTATAAGAGAAAATGACGGTCAAATCAGGCTGTTTATCAAAACTTGTGACCGCCATTTCAAGGGGTGTTTTTTACGCCTCAAATCAAAAAAAACAGGCAAATACAAGCCTTAAAAGGAGACATTTATGTCATCAAAAATCATCAGTGGCGGAAATTTACCAAACATTCCTTGGCAGGACAAACCAGCTGACTACTGGCTTCCAATTTGGCGCTATTCAGCAAATCCAGTTATTGGTAGAAACCCATTTCCAGGCATGGGACGCATTTACAACTCTGCAGTAATTCCCTGGCAGGGAAAATTCAAGGGAGTTTTCCGTTCAGAAGACACTTCTGCCCGTCCTTTCCTTTACATTGGTGATTCTGACGACGGTATTCACTGGGATTTTCAGAAAGAAAAAATTCATATGCACGATCCTGATGGAACTCCACATGATCCTTTTTATGCTTATGACCCACGCTGTGTAAAAATTGACGATACATATTATATTCTTTGGTGTGGTGATTTTGATGGTGCTTCTATTGGTGTTGCAACTACAAAAGATTTCAAAGATTTTACCCGTCTGGAAAATCCATTCCTGCCATTCAACCGAAATGCAGTTTTGTTCCCAAAAAAGATTGACGGAAAATTCGTAATGCTTTCCCGCCCATCAGATTCAGGTCACACTCCATTTGGTGACATACTTCTTTCTCAGTCTCCTGATATGAAATATTGGGGAGAACACCGACTTGTAATGCAGAAAGGCGGAAAAGGCTGGTGGCAGGGTGTAAAAATTGGTTGCGGACCTGCTCCAATCGAAATTGAATACACAAACAAAGAAGGCAAAACAGAACAGGGATGGCTCATGTTCTACCACGGCGTTTCAACAACCTGTAACGGATTTGTTTACTCATTCTCGGCAGCAATTCTTGACCACGACAAACCTTCAATCGTGAAATACCGCTGCGGTGACTATATGCTCACTCCAGAAATGCCATACGAAACAACAGGATTTGTTGACAACGTATGTTTCCCAGTTGCAGCCCTCACAGACGAAAAAGACGGCAAAATCGCAATTTACTACGGTTGTGCAGACACAGTAGTAGGACTTTGCTTTACAACAGTAGAAGACGTAGTTAAGTTCACTCTTGACCACGACGAAAAAGGCTACTGGGACACTGACGAAGGCAGATTCTAGGAATTTTCGGGACAGACTCGGGATATTAAAAAACAGGCTGTACCTTGGTGGGTACAGCCTGTTTTTTTTATTTTCATTGAAAGCACATAGTAACAGTTTTTACAATCCCACTGTCGTTTTATACATGGGAGCCTCTAAAAATTGCAATTTTTAGAGGCAACTTTGAAATCGCGATGTTTTAATTCGTTGTATTTTAACGAATTAAAACTCGCACGTTTCTCTAAATAAAGCATTGTAAATGAATTTTTAGAGATGCCCACATCACAATTAAGCACCAATATGCTATAATTTTTTTACAATTTTTAATCAGGAGATTTACAATGATTAAATACAACGAAAAAACTTCAACATTCCGTTTGGACACCAAAAATTCCACCTACTGCATCACAATTGCAAAGAAAGGCTATGTCGGTCACGCTTATTATGGCAAAAAAATTGCCGATGATGACGTTTCTTATCTTTTAAGACAGTTTGAATATTATATGAGTGACGGCGAAGTTTTCCGCGAAAAACACACTTTATTGGATTTTCTTCCCCAGGAGCTTCCAACCGACGGCATGGGAGATTTTCGAACATCTGCCCTTGCTATTACGAACGAAAAAGGAAATAACGGCGTTGAATTAAAATATAAATCTTACAAAATCTACGCTGAGGCAAAAAATCTTCCGGGACTTCCTGCAGTGTTTGGAAAAAATGCCCAGACTCTTGAAATTATCACAGAAGATGAAGTTCTTGGCCTTGAAGTTTCACTTTTTTACACAATTTTTGATGATAACGATGCTATTATCCGCTACACAAAAGTAAAATCTAGTACAGCAAAAGCTCCGGTTTATATCAAAAAAGCCTTTTCCCTTGCTTTTGATATGGACAATAATAATTTTGACATCATTAGTCTACATGGTTCATGGGCTCGCGAACGTCATATTGACCGCCATCCCCTTCATCACGGAATTCAAAGCGTAGTTTCTATGCGGGGAGAAACGAGCCATCAGGAACATCCTTTTGTTGCAATTCTTGATAAAAATGCAGACAACAATTCAGGTTCTGTGTACGGGCTGAATTTTATCTACAGTGGAAATTTTACTGCCGGTGTTCAGTTAAATCAGTTTGACTCTCTCAGAGCATTTATAGGAATTAATCCTGAAAATTTCTGCTGGAAACTAAATCCTGGTGAAGAATTTTATACTCCACAGGCAGTTCTTGTTTATTCAAACGAAGGATTGAACGGTATGAGTCACACATTTCACGACCTTTACCGTGAACATTTAATCCGCAGTCCTTACAGAAAATCTATGCGCCCAATTTTGATTAATAACTGGGAAGCAACTTATTTTAATTTTGATACAGAAAAACTTCTGGACATTGCCCGCGAAGCCAAAAAAGACGGAATTGAAATGCTCGTTATGGATGACGGATGGTTTGGAAAACGCAATGCCGACAATTGTTCGCTTGGCGACTGGGTTGTAAACGAAGAAAAACTCAAAGGTGGATTAAAACATTTTGTTGACGAAGTTAATAAAATCGGCTTGAAATTCGGAATCTGGTTTGAACCGGAAATGATTTCTCCAGACTCTGATTTGTACCGCGCGCATCCGGACTGGGCAATTCAGATTTCTGGAAGAATTCCTGGAATGAGCCGCCAGCAATATGTTCTTGATATCACTCGAAAAGAAATCCGCGACTATGCGTATAATTGCGTAAAAAATATTCTGAATAGCGCAAATATTGAATACGTAAAATGGGATATGAACCGCCAGCTTTCTGATATTGGCAGTACAAGTCTACCTACCGACCAGATGGGCGAATTCTATCACCGCTACGTTCTGGCACTTTACGAAATGCAGGAAAATCTGATTTCCGACTTTCCAAATCTTTTACTGGAAAATTGTTCTGGTGGAGGTGCCCGCTTTGACCCTGGCATGTTCTACTACTCTCCGCAAATCTGGTGTTCTGATGACACAGATGCCATTGAACGTCTGTCTATCCAGGAAGGCACGGCCCTTGTTTATCCGCTTTCCACAATGGGCGCTCACGTTTCAACCTGTCCAAACCACGCTTGTGGTCGTGTAACTCCTTTTAGAACACGAGGTTATGTTGCTCTGTCCGGTACATTCGGCTACGAACTTGACATCACAAAAATTCAAGATGATGAACGTTCTCAAATTCCTCATCAAATTGAACTTTACAAAAAATATTCAGACCTCGTCAGAAATGGTGACTACTACAGAATCGCCTCATATTCAGAAAATAATGAATATGACTGCTGGATGTCCGTCAACAAGGAAAAAACACAAGCCCTTGTAACTTTCATTCAGGTAATGAATCATCCAAATTACAAAACCCGATTTGTAAAAATCCCGTCTTTTGATTTTGAAAAAAAATACACTGTAAGTTTCCCGGACGAAGACCAAAGTCAAAATCCTCCGCTTACAATGAGCGGTTCTGTTCTGGCAACCTGCGGAATTCCGCTCCCACGACTTTGGGGAGATTTCCAGGGCCGCCTCATAGAAATCACAGAAAAACGTTAATCAAAAGCCCCGCATTGTAAAAAAAAATACCCTGCAAGTTTTAAAACAAGCAGGGTATTTTTTAATCTTATGAATTTTTCTTAATCCAATCCACAAGTTCATCAACCTGAGTAAATGCAAGTGCCACAACAGTATCTGCCGCACCGTAATAAATTGCAATCCGACCAGTTTTTGCATCACACAATGTTGAACACGGGAATACAACGTTTGGAACATCACCAACACATTCATATAATTCCTGAGGACGCATCAAATACGGTTTTGCACGATATAAAACTTTCCACGGTTCATTTTTATCAAGAATTGCAGCCCCCATAGAATAAACCATTCCGTTACAAGTTGTACCAACTCCGTGATAAATCAAAAGCCAGCCTTCATCAATTTCAATTGGAATTGGACCGGCACCAATTTTTGTCCAGCTCCAGCCACCATCAGCCCCCATCACAAAGCGATGCTGTCCCCAGAATTCCATATCAGGACTCTGAGAAATAAAAATATCACCAAAAGGGGTATGTCCGCGGTCACTTGGCCGACTTAACATTAAAAATTTACCGTTAATTTTTTTAGGAAAAAGCACTCCGTTTCTATTGCAAGGCAAAAAAGCATTTTCTTTCTGATAAAAATGAACAAAATCTTCCGACCAGGCAACTCCAATTGTCGGACCATAATAAGAATTACACCAGGTCACATAATATTTTCCGTCAATAAGACAAACCCGCGGATCATAACCACAAGCCGAACCTTTTACACTGCCGTCCTCATTCAAAAGTTGCAGAGGTTTATCTTCAAGTTTCCAGTTTATTGCATCATCACTTTTTCCAAGAAATAAATGCTGCTGCATTTCCCTGTCATCAGAACGGAAAACTCCAAGAAATTTTCCGTCCTTTTCAATAATCGCACTGTTAAAAATGCTGTTAGAAAACGGAATCTGATCCCTTTTTATCACAGGATTTGCAGAATAACGCCAGATAACATCTGTACAGCCAACAGGCTTTTCCTGCCAGGGCATATTTGGTATGTTTTTACCAATAATCATTTTTCCTCCAGATTTAAATGTTAAAAAATTACTCATTCAAATCATTTTTTTTATTTTCAAAAATATTTTTTATCATTTTATACGAAAATCCCGAGTTTAGCATTGCAGAAATCAATTTTTGTTCCGATTTTCCCTGCTTCAAAAGTTTTTCGTAAGCCTTTATTCCAATTTCATACTCATCGTTTTCTTCAAAAAATGCATCCAGTGCCTCGTCCGCAACTTCTTTATCAATTCCACGCTGTTTTAATTCAGAAAGCAAACGCCCCCGACCCTCGTAATGATTTATTTTTCGTCCATCAAGCCAGGCCCGCGCAAAACGCTCATCCGACAAATAGCCCCTACTTTCAAGAAAATCAAGACTCATTTCAATATATTTTCGCGCAAAACCCTTTTTTACAAGTTTTTGTGTCAAATTGAACCGACACTGCTCCGCCCGCACCAAATATTCGCTCGCCTTTATTTCAACCGCCGTCGCAAGCCCCGCGTCCAGAAATTCCTCCGACTGCGCTTCCCCAAAATCACTCCCCGCACGCAAAAAATCAAAATCAACCGTCAAAAAATATTCTTTACGTGCATAAAAAGCCGGTCCCTCATCGGGTACAATCTTGAAAATTCCGTTACTGGTCTGCAAAATTATTTTTTCAATTTTCATTTTTATACGGAAGCCCCCCTCATTACATTCGGGTCGGGTGTTCCGCACTTCGCTAGCGCTCAAAGTCCTCAGGGCACAAATTGTGCCCTTCCGGGCTTCTGCTTTTGCAATTGAAATTGCATTCGCAGGTGCTTCATACCCTGGCTTTAAAAACACCTTGTATTTATTATAGTACATTTAAATAAAAAAAACACGGCAGAAATAAAAATCTACCGTGTTTTTAATTCTTTTATGCAAATCTTAAGAAAGTTCTGCAAAAAAACCGTATAAACCTAACGTTTAGAGAACTGGAAACGTCTTCTAGCACCTTTCTGACCATACTTCTTACGTTCAACCATACGAGAATCTCGTGTAAGATATCCGTTAGATTTAAGTGCTGTTCTTGCATCAGGATCAATCTGAACTAATGCACGTGAAATTCCGTGAAGACAAGCTGCTGCCTGACCATTCAAACCACCGCCAACAACATTAATAAGAATATCAATGTTAGCACCCATTTTTGTAACATCCAATGGCTGATTAACAACTTTTACCTGAGCTTCTGTAACAAAATAATCTTTTACATCTTTTCCGTTTACAACAATTTTACCAGAACCTTCGCGAACAAAAACGCGAGCTGTTGCTGTCTTTCTTCTTCCTGTTCCAATAGCAATATTCTTTACCATCATTTACTCCTGATTAAAGTTCTACTGACTGTGGATTCTGAGCAACATGTGGATGTGCTTCCCCAGCGTAGATTTTTACACAATCCATCATTTTGCGACCAAGACGTCCGCCCGGAAGCATACCCTCAACAGCACGTGCCATTGGTTCTGTTGGATGTTTTTCAAGAACTTTTTCGTATGTGTAACTTCTAAGTCCACCTACGAATCCTGTGTGATGGTGATAAATCTTTTTCTGTTCTTTACCGCCAGTTACCAAAGCTTTTTCTGCATTGATAATAATTACAAAATCGCCCATAAGCTGATTTTTTGTAAATGTAGCTTTATTTTTTCCACGAGCGATATAAGCAGCTTTTGCAGCTACTCTTCCCATTGGTTTTCCGGCTGCATCAATAATATACCACTTGCGAGCCTGATCATTTTCCTTTACGAAAATTGTTTCCATGATATGTACCTATCCAGTAAAAAATTACTTGCACTTTAAGAACCTTTGCATCTGATTCAAAAAATGTCAAAATCCGAATGAGCAGTCCGGATTCTTATACGGGGTAAAATATACTACTATTTTTTACCCCTTTTTGTCAATGAACGCAAAATTTACTTATTCTCTGTTTTTTCTGCAGATGCATTTTCTTCAGCAATTTCTTTTTCAGCTTCTTTTTTATCTTTAATGTCCGCAACTCCAATAAAAATGGCAACAAGACCAATAAAAGCAGCAAGCACAGGTGCAAAACCTTTCAGAAAATTAATTACATCAGTTCCCCACTGCAAAGGACAACACGGTAAAACTGCAAAAACTGTAAAAGCAATAAAAACAACACCAATAATAATTGAAATCATAATATCTTCCTCAAAATAGATGATTTTTAGTTACTCCCATTATATAAAAAACGGCTACTTTATTCCAAGTGCATATTCAAGAACCTCGTGAACATCAGAAACTGGAATAAAAGTAATTCCAGCCTTCACAATATCTGGAATTTCGTCCAAATCCCTTTGATTTGCCTTTGGAATTATGATTATCTTAATTTTATTTCGTTTTGCAGCAACGGTTTTTTCTCGTAACCCGCCAATTGGCAAAACCTGTCCGGTAAGAGAAAGTTCTCCAGTCATTGCAAGATGTTTCTTTATAACTTTTCCCGTAAATAACGAAACAAAGGTTGTTGCCATTGTAATTCCGGCACTAGGTCCGTCTTTTGGCGTCGCGCCTTCTGGAATATGAAGGTGAACAATATTTTCGTCAAACCATCTTGCTTTCTTTTTTCCTTTATCAAGAACAAATTTTCTTGCCCAGTTAAACGCAATCTGGCTAGATTCTTTCATTACATCACCCATCTGACCTGTAAGAACTAAACCGCCCTTGCCTGCAAAACTTGAAGATTCAATCAAAAGAGTATCACCGCCCATGCTTGTCCAAGCAAGACCAATTGCAGTTCCCGGAAACAATGCAGTTTTTATCTGACTTTCATCAAAAATCGGCTTTCCAAGATATTTATAAACCTCAGCAGAATCAATTGTGCGAGACTTTGCAAGTATTTCCTTTTCCTGAACATGAAGAGCTTTCAGCGCAGTTTCTGTATCAACAGAATTTTGTACCGACTCGACCGTTTTTTCTTTATTTCCGGCAACATTCACCTCTTTTATTATTTCAAGGACAACTTTGCGGTTGATTTTATCAATCTGTTTTTCAAAATTTCGCACGCCGGATTCACGGGCATATTCTTCAACGATTGTTTGCAATGCGGCTTTTGTATACTTAATCTGATTTTTTTTGAGTCCGTTTTTTGCAAGATTTTTTGGAATAAGATATTTCTTTGCAATTTCCATTTTTTCCTGATCAATGTAACCGCTCAATTCTATAATTTCAGCCCGATCAAGCAGCGGAGACGGAATTGTTTCAAGACTGTTTGCCGTAAGAATGAAGAAAACATTTGAAACATCAAACGGAACATCAAGATAATTATCACGAAAAGAAAAATTCTGCTCAGGATCAAGGACTTCAAGCAATGCGGACGCAGGATCCCCCTGATTGCTCGTGCCCATTTTATCAATTTCATCAATAAGAAAAACTGGTGACAGCGATTTTGTGATTTTTAGCCCCTGAATAATCTTTCCGGGCATTGCGCCAACGTAAGTTCTTCTGTGCCCGCGAATTTCAGCTTCGTCATGCATGCCACCAACACTAAATCTGTAGAATTTTTTATTCATAGCGGTAGCAATTGATTTTCCGATACTGGTTTTTCCGACACCCGGAGGTCCAACTAAAATCATAATTGAACCTTTTGTGTCATTTTTCATTTTTCTGACCGCAAGATATTCAAGAACTCGCTTTTTTACTTCTTCCATTCCAAAATGTTCTGATTCAAGAATTTTCTGAGCATCATCAAGGTTATAGTTTAAACCGTCAATTTCCGGATTAAATTTCCACGGCAACTGTGTAATAAGTTCCAGGTAATTTCTTGAAACCATATATTCGGACGAACTTGGATCTGAAAGGTGGAATTTTTCCAATTCACTTTCTACAATTTCCTTGACTTCGCCTTCAAAATTAAATTCTTCGATTTTTTTCTTGAATTTCTGATAATCTGTTGCGTTTCCGTCCGCTGTTTCGCCCAACTCTTCTTGAATTGACTTCATTTCTTCGCGCAGGAAATATTCACGCTGACTTTTTTCCACACGATTATTAATTTCTGACTGAATTTTTTTCTGAATTTTTAAAAGTTCCTGTTCCTTTTTTATAAAAACAAGAACTTTTTCCATTCTTTGTCTTACATTTAACGTTTCAAGAATTTTCTGCTGTTCGTCTTTTTCAAGATTTAAAATTGAAGAAATAAAATCAGCAATTTTTCCGGGGTTATCAATATTAACCATATTCAGACGCATTTCTTCTGAAAACAAAGGATTATTTTCGCTAACTTCCTTCATTTCGCTGATAAGAGCACGAGTCAAAGCCTTTACTTCAAAAGTATCTGCTTCTTCGTCCTCAAGATATTCTACCGCAACAAGAATCGGAGAAGTTTTGTGTAGAGTCTTTTTTATTTTGAACCTTTTTTGCGTTGAAATAAAAATATTTAATCCGCCATCCGGCAAAACAACTTTCCTGACAATACGCACAACCGTGCCAATTTTATGCAAGTCTGTAGATTCAGGATTATCTTTTTCATTTTTCAGCATAACAATGCCAATAAATCCGGTGTCTTTAAAAGCTGCTTCTGCTGCATTTATATCTTCCGAGGCAGTAAGCATCAGCGGTGTAAAAATCCCGGGAAAAATGGGTCTGCCTTCTATTGGAATAATTCTAAGTCTGTCCGGTAAAATACTATCTGTAGGAACAATTGTGTTTAAATCTTCTTCATTCGAGCTCATATCCTTAAATATAATGGGAACCTCTAAAAATTGCAATTTTTAGAGGTTCCCATAAAAAAATCCCCGTCAGAAATTAATCCGACGGGGATTTTTTTTTTAACTCACGTCAAAAAAAATTATTTTGTAGCTAAAATTGCAATTCCTGGAAGAACCTTACCTTCAAGAAGTTCAAGAGAAGCTCCGCCGCCTGTAGAAACGTGACTCATTTTTGAAGCAAGGTTGAATTTGTTTACTGCTGCAACAGAATCACCACCGCCAACAACAGTCATTGCTCCGCGTCCTGTAGCTTCTGCAACTAATTTTGCAACAGCTTCAGTTCCTTTTGCAAATGCGTCAAATTCAAATACACCAACAGGACCATTCCATACAATTGATTTTGCTTCAGAAATTGCCTTTTTATATTCTTCAACAGTCTTTGGACCAACATCCATTGCCATAACATCAGATGGAATATCAACCCCGTCAACTGCAACAGGTGTCGCATCAGCAGAAAATTCTGCGGCAGCAACATGGTCAACAGGAAGAAGAATTTTTACACCTTTTTCTTCAGCTTCTGAAAGAAGTTTTTTAGCTGTATCAATAAAATCATCTTCAACTAAAGATTTACCAACAGAATGTCCCTGAGCTTTGAGAAATGTATATGCCATTCCTCCGCCAATTACCAAATATTTAGCATTTTTCAAAAGTGATTCAAGAACTGCAATTTTTGAAGAAACTTTTGCACCGCCAATAATTGCAACCATTGGTTTTGGAGGATTTGTTACCATTGGTTCAAGATATTTTACTTCTTTTTCCATAAGGAATCCGCCAACTGGCTGTGTTGACATAAATTTTGCGATAGAAGCAGTAGAAGCCTGGTCGCGGTGAGCTGTACCAAATGCATCGTTTACGAAAATGTCGCCGTATGTTGCAAGTTCTTTTGCCATTGATTCACGTTCTTCAAATGTTTTTGCTGTTTCTTCTTTGTGAAAACGTACATTTTCGAGCATTGCAACTCCGCCTTCTGGAAGAGCGTCAATTGCTGCTTTCTGTCCCAATGCATCAGGAAGAAATGTAACTTCTTTGCCAAGTTTTTCTGCAAAATATTTAACAACAGGAGCCATTCTGTTTTTACCGTTGATGAATTTTTCACTGTCAGCTTCTGTCCAGGTTTTTCCTGCTTTTTCAGCTTTTTCCTGAGCTTTTTTTACATCCTTTTTAGGATCGCCAAGGTGGCTCATCAAAACTAAAGAACGTGGATTCTGTTCAAGAATGTATTTGATAGTAGGAAGTGCTGCCATAATACGAGTATCATCCTGAACAACTCCGTCCTTCATAGGAACGTTGAAGTCAACGCGCATAATAATGCGTTTTCCTTTAAGATCAACATCTTTAACTGTTTTAATCATGTGTATAATCTCCTGTTTTGCAGAATTTTGAAAAAACTGCAAATATTTCTCTATCAAAATATACTGTCAAAATCTTATAAATTCAATTATGCGCATCTCTAAAAAATTATTTACAATGCTTTATTTAGAGAGACGTGCGAGTTTTAATTCGTTGATATAGCAAGAATTAAAACATCGCGTTTTCAGAGTTACCTCTAAAAATTGCAATTTTCAGAGGTTTCCTTATTCGTTATTGCCAGCATCCTGTGTAATTTAAGGCTCTGGGCTCAATGCCATTCAAATCCAAAAAAATGAGTTTTTTTAAAACCGCCAATTCTGATATAATCAAAAAACTATGAAAGGTCCGGGATTTTTTCCAGAAGAAATAATTTTTTCGGCAACGACAGCATGCAACTTGCACTGCCCGCATTGTTACGTAAATCGCCAGAATATAAAACTTTCTGTACCGCAAAGTATTGATTTTTTAAAATCCTGCAAAGGTACAGGCATCCAGAAAATTGGATTTACAGGAGGAGAACCTTTTTTATATTTTGATTTTATAAACGAAATTACAAAAGCCGCCGTTTCTATGGATTTTTTATTTGATCAGATTATGACAAACGGCGACTGGTGGCAGACTGAAAATCAACTGAAAAACGAATTGCAAGAACTTTATGACTGCGGTTATGACGGAAAATTCGGCTTGAGTTGGGATAATTTTCATGCCCAGAAAACTGAACGAATCAGAATTTTTATCAGCAACGTGCAGAAAATTTTTGGTCAGGATTCAATAAACATTCAGACAGTTAAATGTGAAGTTAAGAAATATCAAAAAAATGGAATGGAAATAAATAAAAACTATATTCAGTCCGTTTTTCCTCAAATCCAAATCTATGAATTACAACAAGTTTTTCAATGCAATGACGAAAGGGCTTGGAAATCAAAAAAATGGTTCAGGGAAGATTTTTGCCAGGGGCCCGGAAATATTTTTTTTGTACATCCGAACGGAAACATTGCGCCTTGCTGCGGATTTTCAAACGAAGAAAAAGAACTTTTTATTGGCACAATCAATGATTCTTACGAAAAACTAATTGAAAATGCCGGAAAATCAAAAATGATAGAACTTTGTTTTTCAAAAGGACTGCATACAAAAATCAAAAACTGGAAAAAATTCTGCAAACAAAACGAAATAAAAAATCCTGGCAAAACGAGTGACATCTGCACTTTCTGCCAGGTCATCTGCAAATCAAAAATAAAGGATTAAAGCCAGATTTGATGACACATAATTTCTTTATCCTCATAAAGATTTCGCAGGACGCACTTTTTTTCAACTTGCTTAACATTCTGCGGCAAAGTGATTTTGCTATAAACTTTTTCAGAAACCATAACGGAACAGGCATCATCGTTGGACTTTAACAGAGCCTGAAGACGCGTTGCAGCATTTATTGCCTCACCCATAAATTCCACCTGACCTAAAAGGCGCATTTTTATAAGTTCACCGCGGTCAATTCCATAGGCAAAACCAAATCTTTTTGGCTCAATTTTATATTGCTCCAGGACTACTTTTAAAAATTCACAGGAAACAGAATTAAGTTTTTCCATAAAATCAAAAAGATCCTGCGAAAACTGATGCCTGTACAAAATAATAAAACCGTCGCCAACAAATTTATAAGGCTTACAGCGCACAGAAAAATAAAAATCTCGCGACAAATGATTAAAAATCTTCTTCCAAAGCCGGCGCCACACACGAATCTTACCGGCAGATTGAAGTTTTTCAAGAATAACGGAAGACGAACACAAGTCCATAACAATAATGTAATAGTGATTTTTTAATTCCTCTATTCCACTTTCAATTCCAGACCGGATTTTTTCCCTTGCTTCCCGAACTTCCGGCGGAACTTCACTTTCTAGCACCTGCTTTAATTTTTCACAATCTTCTTTAGCCATTTCTGAACAAAAAATCTTTTTCATTCCATCTGCCTCTACACAACAACTTTAATACTTCCCGGAATAAAAAAAAAGGGACTGTCTAATAAGTTTTACACATAGCGTCATTCCGAATTTATTTCGGAATCTCAAAAACAATGTTATTCTGGGCTTGAGCCGGAATCCATTTTGCAATAAATATTGTGAAAACGAGCCGAACAGGGTCGTTTTAGGTTCATCCTTTAATCGGCTCTGAGCGAGATTTATCGAGCGAATTGTAATAGAAAGAACAATTAAATACGGTTAAATAAAAAACGCCGGGCATATATTAACACCCGGCGTCCTTATTACTCACTCAGAAAAACTTAGCAGTTTTCGCTGAAGTATTTAATTGTGAATACCAGCCTGATATCGAAGAACCGTTAAAAAACGAGCCGAACAGGGTCGTTTTAGGTTCATCCTTTAATCGGCTCTGAGCGAGATTTATCGAGCGAATTGTAATAGAAAGAACAATTAAATACGGTTAAATAAAAAACGCCGGGCATATATTAACACCCGGCGTCCTTATTACTCACTCAGAAAAACTTAGCAGTTTTCGCTGAAGTATTTAATTGTGAATACCAGCCTGATATCGAAGAACCGTTAAAAAACGAGCCGAACAGGGTCGTTTTAGGTTCATCCTTTAATCGGCTCTGAGCGAGATTTATCGAGCGAATTGTAATAGAAAGAACAATTAAATACGGTTAAATAAAAAACGCCGGGCATATATTAACACCCGGCGTCCTTATTACTCACTCAGAAAAACTTAGCAGTTTTCGCTGAAGTATTTAATTGTTCTTACCATCTGCGATGTATAAGAGTTTTCGTTATCGTACCAAGAAACAACTTCAACCTGGTATGTATCATCAGATACTTTAGAAACCATAGTCTGAGTTGCATCGAAGAGTGAACCATAGCGCATACCGATGATGTCGCTAGAAACAATCTGATCTTCGTTGTATCCGAATGATTCTGTAGCTTCAGCTTTCATTGCAGCGTTGATAGCTTCTTTTGTAACTTCTTTGTCAGTTTTGATAACAGCAAACAACATTGTTGTTGATCCTGTAGGAGTTGGAACACGCTGAGCTGAACCAATCAATTTTCCGTTCAATTCAGGAATTACAAGACCGATAGCCTTTGCAGCACCTGTTGAGTTAGGAACGATATTTGCAGCACCTGCACGTGCACGGCGGAGATCACCCTTGCGGTGTGGACCGTCAAGAATCATCTGGTCGCCAGTATAAGCGTGGATTGTTGACATAATTCCAGACTGGATTGGAGCAAAATCATTCAAAGCTTTAGCCATTGGAGCAAGACAGTTTGTTGTACAAGAAGCTGCAGAAATAATATTGTCGTTCTTTGTAAGAGTTTTATGGTTTACATTGTAAACGATTGTTGGGAGATCGTTTCCAGCAGGAGCAGAAATTACAACTTTCCGAGCACCAGCAGTAATATGAGCCTGAGCCTTTTCTTTTGATGTGTAGAAACCTGTACATTCAAGAACAACGTCTACTTTAAGTTCTCCCCATGGGCAGTTTACAGCATCTTTTTCTGCGTAAATCTTAAGAACTTTTCCGTCTACTGTGATTGTACCAGCTTCGTCATCAGCTGAAACTGTGTGAAGATTTTCACCGATTTTTCCACAATATCCGCCCTGAGCTGTATCATATTTAAGAAGGTGAGCAAGCATTGAAGGCTTTGTCAGATCGTTGATAGCAACAACTTCGTATCCTTTTGCGCCAAACATCTGGCGGAAAGCCAATCGACCAATACGGCCGAAACCATTAATAGCAACCTTTACATCTGCCATTTGATATCTCCTAAAAATTTGTAAAATATTCTACAAGTTAAAATAATGAATTTTGAATCATTAGTCTACAAAAATTTTGTTATGCATTCGGGCGCATCTTGCTAAAGCAAGACCAGGCTTTCCGCAATTCCGGCATTCGCCTGCAAAATCCTCGGCACGCAAATAGCGTGCCTGCGGGTTTCCGCTTCGTTTATTGGAATAAACTTCGCGGTTGCTGCAATCCTTTGCGCGCAGAGCAAAAAACGTTTATGGGAACCTCTACTGCAATTTATGTTCATCTTTCAGTTCAATTGTGTTTTTACGTTTTCCTTCTGTTTCAAAAATTACAATTGAATTCTGTCCCTTACGCAGTAATGGTCCTGGAATATAAAGTCTTTTCTGCGGTCCCCTATCCCAGAATCGCCCGATATTAAAGCCGTTAACAAAAGCACAGCCCTTGCCCCAGCCTGTAAAATCAAAGAAAGTATCACCTGTTTCTTCAATATCAAAAGTAAATTTTGTAAAAGACGGTTCTTCCCTGTTAATTTTTGTTTTCTGGTCTTTATTTTCGTCAAGAAGAGAATCAATTTTTGCAAATTGATTTTTATCAAGTGAAAGATTAAAAATCTGCCAGCCAAATTTTCTGTGACCGTTAATTTTTACACCTTTTTGAATTCCTTTTTTCTGTTCTTCAAGATAGTGCGCAAAATTTACTCGCCCCATATTTTCTACAAGAAAATCAAGGTTAGAATTTCCTTTAATTGAAGCAAAAACTTTTTTGGTAGTTTCTTTATCATAAAGCGTATAAAGATGGCTGCCTTCAGAATAAACCTGGACTCTGTCAGAAGCCTGTTCAATTTCTATGTCAAAAGTTTTTTCCCAGTCAGAAAGTTTTGTGCGGTACAAAATATAACCGTAATTCTGACCGGTTTCTTCCATGCTAACAGGATACTCATATTCCATTCCGCTAGAAATTTTGTCAAGATTCTGCCACAAACCTGCTGAACTTTCCGCATTTAAAACGCCATAGGCAATACGTTTAATTGGCGTAGAAAACTGTACTGGCGGAACTTCCTGATATTTTTCTATAATTTCTTTAAAAGCACGATATTTTGGAGTAATCAGACCGTCTTCAGAAAGCGGAGCGTCGTAATCATAACTGGTGGTGTCCGGAGTAAGTTTTTTATAATAATTGGAACCGTTCATAAAACCAAAATTTGTTCCACCGTGAAACATATAAATATTCACGTTGTGTTTTTTAACAAGATAGTCAAAATCCATTTTGTTAATTTTTAACGGCGAAGTTTTATGCTTTCTGTTTCCCCAAGCGTCAAACCAGCCGGCCCAGAATTCCATGCACATCATTGGCTTTTTCTTTGGCATTTGTTTTTTGATTAAATCAAATTGAATTTTTGCAGCAGTTCCAAAATTGGCGGCAGGAAGTGCTTCTTCTATTTGGCCACATTTAAATGCATTTCCCCACGGACCATCAGAAGTTACAAACGGCACCGTAACACCAAGACTTCGCATTAAATTTGCAAGATATTTTAAGTAAAGTTTATTATTTCCGTAATAACCGTATTCATTTTCTACCTGAAAAAGAATAATGTTTCCGCCATGGTCAATCTGATGAGGCACAAGGCGAGGAATAAGTTCGCCAAAGTAACGGTTTACATATTCAATATATGGTGAATACATGCAGCGCAGTTTCATTCCCGGTTCTGCTAAAAGCCACGCCGGAAGTCCGCCTAATTCCCATTCCGAACAGATGTAAGGTCCCGGACGACAGATTACATAAAGTCCTAATTCCTGTGCAATGGAAATGAATTTTTCAAAATCTGCCATTCCATCCCACACAAACTGACCTTTGTTTTCTTCATGAACGTTCCATGCAATGTAAGTTTCTACCGTGTTGCACCCCATTGCCTTTAATTTTTCAAGACGGTCGCGCCAATATTCCGGTACAATTCTAAAATAATGCATTGCTCCTGAAATGATTTTAAAAGGTTTACCGTTTAATTCAAAAGTTTCATTAATTTCAAAAGTATTCATAGTCGGAATTATAGCACAAAAAAGTGACAGCCATGTGAGATAAATTTTATTTTTTGGGAAAAATCAGCGCCGAGCGTGAAGCAACCGCGCCAGCGGGCCACCGCAAAGCGAAGTGCCATTGTTCTGGCGCGTAGCAGCGGGGCTGAGGGTTACCGAATTGCGTAAGGCGAGTGGTACGAAATACTGCGCCAAGATAAAAATTCATGTTATAATGGAAGAATGAAAAGACCTGACTGGCTTAAAACTGCCGTTTTTTACGAAATTTATCCGCAAAGTTTTATGGATAGTAATGGCGATGGAATTGGTGATTTTAGAGGGATAATTTCTAAACTGGACTACATTACATCTCTTGGATGCAACGCAATCTGGATGAATCCATGTTTTGATTCTCCTTTTGGCGACGCCGGTTATGATGTGCGCGATTATTATAAAACTGCAGAGCGTTACGGTTCTAATGACGATTTAATTGAACTTTTTATGGAAGTTCACAAACGAAATATGCACATTCTTCTTGATTTGGTGCCAGGTCATACTTCTATTGAGCACAAATGGTTTAAAGAAAGCATGAAAGCTCAAAAAAATGAATTTACAGACCGTTATATCTGGACTGATTCTGTGTGGAAAGACATAAAAGGCTATTGTTCTTTAAAGGGAATTTCTGACAGAGACGGCGTTTGTGCCGTAAACTTCTTTAGTCATCAGCCTGCACTGAATTACGGTTTTTATAAACCAGAAGAAAGCTGGCAGCAACCGATGGACGCGCCAGGACCAGTTGCAACTTTAAACGCAATAATGGACGTTATGCGTTTTTGGCTTAAGGCAGGTGCTGACGGTTTTAGAGTTGATATGGCAGGTTCTCTTGTAAAAAATGATGAAAACGGCAAAGGCACTATTGCTTTGTGGAAAAAAGTGCGTAATTTTCTGGACAAAGAATTTCCAGACGCTGCAATGGTAAGCGAATGGGGCGAACCTGATAAATCTTTGCAGGGCGGTTTTCATATGGATTTTCTGCTACACTTTGGACCGTCGCATTACAATGATTTATTCAGATGTGAAAATCCTTATTTTGGAAAAAATGGAAAAGGAAATATCAAAGATTTTGTTAAATACTACAAAATGATTGATTCAAAACGCAAAACTGAAAATGAGGAAGGCTTAATCTGCATTCCGTCGGGAAATCATGATATGGGACGACTTTCTCAATGTCTTACAACTCCCGAAGAACAAAAACTTGCCTTTGCATTTTTGCTTACAATGCCGGGTGCTCCGTTTATTTATTATGGCGACGAAATTGGAATGCGCTACATAAATAATCTTGTTTCTAAAGAAGGCGGCTACGGCAGAACTGGTTCAAGAAGTCCAATGCAGTGGAATAATTCAAAGAATTTTGGATTCAGCAGTGCTGAAGCGGTAAAACTTTATATTCCTCAAGACAGCGAAAAAGACGCACCAGATGTTAGCACTGCAATGGAAGATAAAAATTCTTTGTGGAATGAAATTAATAAACTTATAAAATTAAGACTTTCTGTTGAACAGCTTGGAAATACTGCCGAAATTAAATTTATTAAGACAGGTTCTGAACTTATTTACAAAAGATTCGTAAAAAATCACGAAATGGAAGCCGTGACCGTAAGTCTTTGCCCCGCAAAAAGCAGTGCAAAAATTACGGACGCTAAAGGCAAAATCATTTACGAATCAGGAAATCAATGTATCTCTAAATAAAGCATTGTAAATGATTTTTTAGAGATACCCAGAATAAAAACGGTGGGAAAATAATGGCAGCATCAGCAAATTTAAGTGCAATAATCAGACATTACGCAGAAAAACAGAATTCAGCATTTATTGATTACAAAGAATTTTGCATTTATATAAAAAAATATGCAGAGCGACACGTTGAAGAAGTCGCCGAACTTGTAAAATATCTTGGTGAACCTTCTCAAATTATTTCTGCAGAATTACAGGGATTATTAGAAAAACACCTTGTTGCCATTACGACGATTAATAATAAAAAAACAATCGTTGCAATAACGTATCTTTCGGTAAAATATGCAAATCAGTACAAAGAAATTAAAAATTCGGAGCAGATTCCCTATCCTCTTCTTTCTGATTTGCCAAAAAATTTTCCGCTTACGGCAATTGAAAATAAACAGGCAGACACTTATATTCCGCAGACTCAGAAAGAACAAAATCTTAAATCCCCGCTTTTGTACATTCTGGAATTTTCAAAAGAAATTCCTTCCATAATTTTACCGGCCTGCGTTCCCGTTTCACTTTTAATTGAAAGTGCTCAGATAAAAATCCGCCGGCTTTTAAAAAGGGAACAATATCACGACTTTATTCTAAAAAAACTGAGAAGCACAAATCAGCAGAAAGAACTTTCAATCCAGACGTTTTTTTCTAATTTTATTGATTCTCACAGCATGCTTTTCTTTGACTTTACTCAAGACGACACTTATTATCTGTGGAATCAAACTCTTTATTATATTCGCCAGGACATTGAAAAAGTTCAGGATAAAACAACAGAAGATATTAATATTTTGCAGGCAGCAAGAATTTCAGAAATTCATTCAGTTTGCCTGAAACAAAAATTTCAGGAACAACAGAAACGCAAGGAAGCTCTCAAAGAACTGGAAAAAGCATTTGATAAAGCTCCGTATTTTTATTCAATGCCGCAAATTTTAAAATTTCAGGATAAAAGTGGCAAACCTTTGTACGGTTTTTATTCAGAAAATGATTTAAAGAAATTTCTTTCTGCACTTTCAAGTGACGGCTCCGAAAATGAACTTCCTACCCTTTTGGTTTTTAAAGTTGAATCTGGAACGCGTTATTATGTTTACAAAAAAAATGTAATTCAGGTTGTATTAAGACTTTGCAACGAAGCACACGGCACAATCGAAAGCGAACTTGAAAATAAATGGCTTAAAGTCCTTTCAAATTACGAAAAACTCCCGGAAATGACAAATCAACTGGCGTTTGAAAGACTTTTGGAAAATATGGTAGAAGAAAAATCTCCGGTTTTATATGCACTTTTAAATTCAAATTTCATAAATATTCTTGCACAGGAAAAAAGCATAGACAACACTTTGCAATCCGTTCAGCTTTTTGACGAAGGACATCTTATGCCTTACAGCAAAATTCTGATGATTTCTAATTCGCGGATTCTTTCCAATGCAAAATCCAGACTACCGATAATTTACACACTTCCTGTTATTTCCTGGATTATTTCGCTCTTCCATTCAAAAAAATCAAAGAAGAAAAACAATACTTCAGCCGAAGAAAAAGAAATTCACAAACACAAAGCTATGGAAAAACAGCCTCAAAATAAAGCAGAGGCACTGGCACTAAAAGCGGCTGAAATTACAAAAGAACTGATTCCTGAAGGCTCAGATATTGACCGTGAATTAAATTATCTTTTGAAGCAATGGAACAAAATGATTTCAAAAGAAGCTTATAATAACCTCACGGAAGACGTAAATTCACTTATCCGCGATTATACCCGTCAGGTAGTAAAAACAATGTCCACAGTTGCATTTACTCGCGAAAGAGTTGAAAATCTTGCCAAAACACTAGTACGCACACCGAACATGCAAAAAATCAACGAAGAAAATGCTCTCACCGAATACGTCACGCTCTACATTCTGCGACTCGTGAGCAACGCAAAAAAAATTATTTCATAAGGGCGCACACGGCACTGCGTGCCGGCCAGGCTTTCCACAATTCCGCATTCGCTCCAAAGTCCGCGCCGCACAAATGGTGCGGCTTACGGGCTTCCGCTTCGGTTATTGAAGGGAACCTCTAAAAATTGCAATTTTTAGAGGTAACTCTGAAAACGCGATGTTTTAATTCGTGCTATATCAACGAATTAAAACTCGCACGTTTCTCTAAAAAAAGCATTGAAAATGATTTTTTAGAGATACCCTGAAATAACCTTCGCGGTTGTTCCAATCCTTTGCGCAAAAGAGAAAAATTTTAAATTTTCGCACAAAAAAATCAAAATTTTTTTTCAAATTTTTGTAAATTTTTGCAAAACGAATCAATCATAATTGTAAGAACACAAAACGTTCTCTGCTTTTTCCTGGCCGGCGGGATAAGCAATTTTTTTCTGTTCTGAAGTTAAAAGTTGCAGCTGAAAATTGAAATTTTCAGAAATGACAGTAAAAAACTTCCGGACAACAAACGAGGTTTTATTATGAATAATTTGAATTCTCTGATTATTGAGGGAAATGTTGTAAAAACAGGAAATGTTGTGGAACCTGTTTCTGGTTTTAAAAAGTGCCTTTTTCCTGTGGCCGTAAACAGATGGTACAAAACGAAAGATGGTAATGGAGCGACTGAGGTTTCGTACTTTGACGTTGAAACTTACGGAAAAATGGCTGAAACGTGTGCCCAGCAGGCACTAAAAGGACGTGGTGTTAGAATTGTCGGAAGATTAAAACAAGATCGCTGGAACGATTCTGACGGAAAAGCACATTCAAGAATTTTTGTAATTGCTGAACACATTGAATACAAACCGAAAGTAAAAACAGAAACTTCCGGGGAATCTTCTTTGGAAAACTGTTCTGGCTACGAAACGGCAGAAGCGTCTGTGTTCTAAAATACTGCAAAGTAAAAAAGGGACTGCCCGGAAAGTAGTGTCTGAATTTATTTCAGCGTCTATAGTTACCTCTAAAAATTGCAATTTTTAGAGGTACTCTTATTTTTTTGATTAGTAGTGCCTGTCAGACTTTTTATAAGAACTTCGTTTCCTGTTTTTTCCGCGAACGTTCTTATAAGATTTTCTTGATGTAGCAGAATGACCTTTTCCATATTTTGAGTCTGCTGCTTCGGTAGCAGCTCTTTCTGCGGCGGCTTTATATTCTTCCATTTGCTGTGGATTATAAAAACCGTCTTTCCAGTTAAATCTCGAAATTCCCGGTAACGGCTGGGCTTTAATTAAAGAAGTAGAAATTGCCTTTATCTGACTTCGATTAACTTTCGTCTTTGAAAAATCAATCAAAACTTTTTTAAATCCAGACTGATTCAAGAAATTAACTTTGTCAAGAATACTGAATGGCTCTTCAGGCATAACAAATGAACCATCCACAGTAGAATTTACTTTAAATATCTTTCCTTCTTTGTCTTCAAAATACGTAAAATCATAGTCGGAAGGCAGTTTAAATCTCATTCTAAAAAGGGCTGGATATGCAAAAATCGGAACTAAAACCCGCGCTCTAACAGAAGAATCAAACGTTGCTTCTAGATTTTTTCGTGAATTTTCATAAGGCATAATAAAAACACCGATATTTTGATTTTCAAGCCAGGAAACTGCCCAGCGATTGAAAGTATAAAGATACGGACCGGCAATTACATTTGCCTTTACACTCTTTAACAACTGAAGATGTGCAATATTATTTGCCACAAAATTTACAAATCCGTCAGAAATAAGACTTTCAATTTCATCTTTTAGTTTATTTTCTTGCAGCGGAGCACAAAAAGGATCAAAAGAAATAAAAATCTGTTTTTTAGAAAATGGCAGCACAGTTTTATGATTCAGCAAATCCCATGAAGTTTCGGAATTATATTCAATAATCACTCTGATTGGATTAAGCCCTTGAACAGCAAAAACGTCCGCAATAGAAGAAACTTGAACATAAATGCCTTCTGGAAAATATGAAAGTTCCTTTGCCCCAACTGGAGTTATGTCAAGAATCGGTAACTGCTCGTCCTTTGGCTGCTTGCGATACTTTCCAATATCATTTGGCAAAACCCGCGGATAACGCTTTGAACTGCTTTTTATTTGCAGAAGATAAACTTCGTCCCCTTCTGAAAATCCAGCCGGAACATCAATCCATCTTCTTTCTTTTTCATCATCAACTTCTACACTACGGATTTTGTGACTTACACGACCAGAATCATCTTTTTTGTGAAGCCTTATAGAATCTCCCGGATCTGGATCGTACGAACCGCCTTTTAAATATGCCATTTGAATTTTTAAAGGGTGACCGTCCGCATCTGTTGCTCCAGACGCTTCTTGAATTGCATACTGTAATTCTTTTGAAGCAGGTTTAATTCCCGCAATTTTTCCAAGATAAATACCAGTTCCGCCGGCCTGATCCGGATTTAAGATTTTTTCGGCAGCATTGTTTACACCATCTTCCAAAGTTTTAAAACCGTACCAGTAAGATGTTTTTGTACGTGCAAAATCAGAAGCAAGCATTCGTTTGCCTGCCGCGACTGCACCTTTTTTATCATCTTTGTAATGATCAATTACGTAACGATATGCAGAAACAACACTTCCAACATATTCTGCACTCTTCATTCTGCCTTCAATTTTGAAAGAATTTACCCCAGCATCTATTAAATCAGGAATCTGCTGAATTAATTCCAAATCACAAGGAGAAAAATAATACCCCTGACGAATTCCTCCCGGAACTTCCGCAGAATAATAACGACGGCAAGCCTGTGTACACATTCCACGGTTTGCAGATTTTCCGCCAAGAAACGAGGAAAACAGACAAAGGCCAGATTCACTGACACAAAGCGCACCGTGAACAAAAACTTCAAGCTCAGCATTTGTTTCTGATTTTATTGTTTTAATTTCTTCAAGACCAAGTTCACGTGCAAGAACAACACGTTTTACACCAGAATTCTGCAAAAGTTTTACGGCACTGGAACTTTCAATATTCATTTGCGTTGAAGCGTGAAGTTCCATATTCGGGAAAAATTCCTGTGCCATGCGCATAACGGCATAATCCTGAACAATGAGAGCGTCAGGACCTACTTCATTAAGATAAGATAAAAAACGGTAAAGTCGTTCTGTTTCGCGTTCTTCGCAAACTGTATTCACCGTCACATAAATTTTTTTGTTCTGTCTGTGCAGTCTTTCAACTGCAGCTTCAAACTGATTCCATGCAAAATTCGACGTACGAAGACGTGCATTAAAACTTTTTAACCCTAAATAAACTGCGTCTGCACCTTCGCCAATTGCGGCATCTAAAGACTCTACATTTCCTGCCGGAGCTAATAATTCAACCATTCGGTTAATATAGCAAAAAAGTAGTAATTTTAGAATAGAGTGATTTCGGGCATCTCAAAAAAAATCATTTTCAATGCTTTATTTAGAGAACCTCTTTACAATGCAAATCTCTGGAAAAAAAATGAAAATATCAGGGTATCTCTAAAAATTGCAATTTTTAGAGGTTCCCATCACTGGATTTTTGTTTTCTCGATTTTCCAGGTATTCTGTGTCACTTTTAATGGTGTTGAAACTGTTTCTGTGTTTCTTATATTTTCGCAAATTTCTAAAAAATCGCTACGAAAAAGAGAATAGGACGGTGTTAATTTATTTCCCGATGTTGAATTTGTCACTACGGCAAAAGATGGCATAGATTTTTCATAAATTTCAAGAATATCAGGATCTGCAGAAAAATCTATTTTTAATTTTTCAGACCATTCTGTAATTCCCTGTTCGCAATACATTACCGCGTCAATAAATTTTTCGCTGACGGCATTTTTTATTACAAGAATATCAGTTTTTTCTCCAATAGTTCTTGAAGTCGCACTGCCCCACAAATCACGCACGGAATCGTCACAAAAAGGAGCATAGGCAAGATTCAATTCCTCGCCTTCTTCGCTGATACAACCGTCCAAAGCAGAACGCGGATGAAAAACAAACACCTCTCCTTTATGAACTTCAACAGCCGGAAAAACATATTTTTTTGCTTCTCCATAAACACCACTGTAAAGTTCAAGTCCCGCAAGATTTCCATCACTAAGAGCCATAAAACGAATATACTCAGAACGCCGGATATTTTTAGTTTTTTCCTCAGAATTTTGAGAACTTAAGCCGGTGTGAATTTCTGTAAAAATAATATCAGGAATTTTTGAATTATAGCCCGTGAACGGCACGGAAAAAGTCAAAGAATTTCCCGTGGAATCTTTTACAAGCCCCAAAATTTCATAATTATTTCCGGTTACAGTTTGTGATTTTAAATTAAAAGTCAGGATTTTATTATCCGCAGAAGGAACGGCAACAGCTTCAATTGAACCGAATTTTCCAGACGCAGCCGCAATTTTTACATTCAGTTCATAATTTAGATTTTCACTCTCCGGAATTTCTTGCAAAACCGGCGAAACAACAGACGTGATAAGTTGAACACTTTTTGAAAATTCAACAGAAACTGATTTTTCATTTATTACGTTTACATTTTTTAAAACCGGTGGACAAAAATCACCACCGACAATTTCAATTCCACTTTCTGTAATTTTACAGCCGGAAGGAATTACCGCCGCAACAGTTATCCCAGAAATCAAAACTGTCTGTAAAAAAATAAACAGAAACGTCTTAAATCTCGCAAAATAAAAACTTTTTTTCATAAAAAAATTGAACCCCCTATACAATAGATTTCTCTATTTAGGGTATCTCTAAAAAATCATTTTCGATGCTTTTTTAGAGATACCGGCGAGTTTTTATTCGTTGGTATAGCACGAATAAAAACATCGCGTTTTCAAAGATACCTCTAAAAATTGCAATTTTTAGAG
>CAVJCY010000033.1:0-27697 GCA_963648145.1 bacterium
AATCGTGCAGGAAGGCTGGAAAAAGGCAGAAAAAGAATTAGCGCCAATTGGCGCTGATTTCTTTTTTATTGCCAGCGAAAAACAAAATATGTAAGTTTTTACGTAACGGGAACCTCTAAAAATACAATTTTCAAAATATTTTCCGTGCAGTTTTTAAGCGTGCTACAAAAAATACAATCTTCAGAAATAGAAATTTCAGAATCTAAAATACGGCCAGACAAAAATATAATTTTTATCGGGAAAACACCATTTTGAGGAATAACCTGCAGAAAATCAGATTTTTTTATTGTGCCGTCATTTATCCTCTTGCGGTTAATTTTTGAAAAATCAAGTTCATAAGGTTTTTGAAGCATAAGAGATGCGGTTTTTACGTCTCCGTTTTTTATAAGATTTCTAATTATAGAAGAGCTTATTCTCTGTTTTTTTTGATTTTCACTGGAAAAAATTACGGGCGGAAGAAAATTTGTCTTTACATTATTTTTTTGTGACCAGTCTTTTATTGCATTACAATCTGTGGAACCGCGGTAACCGCAGTGAAAATCTACCCCCTCTGCAATAAATTTTAAATTAAAAACAGCTTTGATAATATCAAAAAAATCACTTCCGCTAAGACTTGCAAATTTCTTGTCAAAATCAACAAGAATAAGAAAATCAACGCCCTCAGATTCAAAAAAATCAAGACGCTGACTCAAAGTAGAAATGTCTCCTTCATAATCACTGGAATTTTTAATGCTTGGAAGTGGGCGCGTAAAACTCAAAACAACAGATTTACAGCAATTCTGCGTGCAAAAATCTTTTAGACTCTGAATAAGCTTTCTGTGACCTTTATGAAAACCGTCGAAACTGCCAACACAAAGCCCCGAACCATTTTTGCACGGCATACACCCACCATCTTTACAAAGTGACAGAATAAAATCCCAGTTCAAAACGCGCATAAAAAGAATATTAACAAAAAATCAAAGTCAAATTAATACTTTATGCAAAAAAATATTTAGAACAAAAAATTTTATTCTGGCTATCTCTAAAAATTGAAATTTTTAAAGGTTCCCTTCTATATGTGTTCAACATTTTCTACTTCTAGAATTTTCTGAGGTAAAGGCTTTGAAAGTAATTTTCCAAACGGTTTTTCTATAAATTTATAAACGACGATGCCGGAAATTACACAAATTACCAGAGATAAAATTATGGTTGCCAAAATATTTGACTGAACAATAGAAGTTTTCCAAAAAGAACGCTGAAGTGTCCAGAAAATTGTCTGCTGCATAACGTAAATTGAATAAGAGTACTTTCCAATATCAAAATATTTATGATTAAAAAGGATTGAAAGAATACATTTTTTACTTACAAGGCACAAAATAAGAATACTGAATTCAATTATTACTATAAAATGTGCGTTGTATGCATATTTTTTATACAAAAAGTGAATTGTAAGACAAGCACAGCAAATAACTTCCAAAACAGAAACAAAAATTCTGAAAATTATGTCTTTTGTTTTATCTTCTGCCAGTGCCTGCAAAAACGGTTCAAAACTTTCAGTTATTGCAGCCAGGAGATACCCCATACCGATAGAAGCAACCGCGCGGAGCAATTCAAGACTTAATCCAAAACTAACAACTTTCCGTCCAAAACCACCGTCTGTATTAAAAATATTTATGGCATAAGAAAAATAAACCAGAACTGCAATAATCAGATTCTGAGATTTTTTCTGTTTTACGCATTTTAAAAGTCCAAAATAAAAAAGCATTGTCCAGAAATACGACGAAATATACCAGTTAATACCACCACTAGCCTTACCTAAACCAACACTAGAAAGAAAAGTAAGAGTAAAAAACTGAGGACCTATCTTCTGTTTAAAAAATACAATTCCCAGAATTACAGAAAAGGCAAGAACTGGCCACAATCTTGCAATTTTTTTCTGAACAAAAAGAACCAAAAGACTATTCTGGATTTCTCCAAAAAGAAAAATAAAAGAAAAAGCCTCCAAGAATAAAAAAACATTCTACGATTGCACAGGCATAATTACAGCTAGAATTAAGAGCCTTGTATTGTTCTGCTGCACTGCCTACATTATTCATAATGTTTGCATGGAGTATGTGGTAGTAAACAATTATTACGCTGAAAATAAAACGTAATAATTCAATGTGATAAAGTTTTTCTGATTTTTCTTTCATTAAAATCTCCTTTTTATACCACTATACAAAAAAAAAGTATTTTTACTAGCAAAAAGAGATTTTTTATAAAAAGAATATTAAGGGTATCTGGTAAAAAATCATTTTCGATGCTTTTTTAGAGAAACGTGCGAGTTTTAATTCGTTGATATGGCACGAATTAAAACATCGCGTTTTCAAAGATACCTAAAAATTGCAATTTTTAGAGGCTCCCTTAATTTTTATCTTGTGGTTGAAATTTCGTTCCAACCGGTAACAAGGCGGTCTATTACTGTTTTTGCAAGGTTCAATGACATTTGTGCTTTTGACATTGCAATTGTAACGTCGTGGATGTCAACTTCGTCTGGGTTTGTTATAACTTTTTGTTGAAGTGATGAAACGTCCATCTGCTGTGTGTTTACGGAATCAAGAGCTTCTACAAGGTAATTTTCAAAAGATTTTCCTCTGTAGGAACCTGTTCGCGAAAGTTCTGGGGTGCGGTTTCCACCGCCAACTTTGTTTACTTTTTCTACAGAATCAAATTCTGATACGTTTTGAGTAACTGATACAACTTTTGAATTTCCAAAATGTGATTCTGAAGTGCGAATCATTTCTATTGAATTTAATTCTGGTATTTTCATTTTTATTTCCACCCTGATAAAAATTTAGCACCTTTAGTTTAATATCTGAATTTTTTGATGTCAATAAAGGGCAAAGATACCTCTAAACTTGTGTTAGCGATTGTAGCAGCCGCGAAGCGGGACTTGCCCAAACGAAGTGCCATTGTTCTGGCGCGCAGTGGGCAAGGCTGCAGGCGAATGCCGGAACTGCGAAAAGCGCGACCTGAAGCGCAGCGTAAGGGAACACCCTGAAAAAACAAAAAAAACTATCGGCCAATTTCAAGGGCGGCACTGAACATATCTTTTGCACCGTCAATAACCGTGGCGTTGGCTTCGTAAGCGCGACTGGCAGAAATTAAATCTACCATTTCGTTCACGATATTAACGTTCGGATATTCAACATAGCCTTTGTTCGGACCGGATTTTATAGCATCGGGATGATCAGGGTCATAAACAAGGCGGCCTTCCGAAGTATCTTTTGCAATTTCAAGAACTTTAACGCCTTTGCCAGGACCGTTATCAAGGGAAGACGGCACAAACGGAGAATTCCACTGAGGATTTGAATCCGAAACCGGTGTAAGAACTACAGTAGATTTTTTAAATGCACCGCCTTCCTGAGTACGAGTCGTAGATGCGTTTGCAATGTTATTAGAAATTACGTCACTTCTAAGACGTTCTGCACTCATTCCTGTTGCAGCAATGTTTATACTTGTAAAAAGCCCCATATTTTCTCCTTATAAAACTCCGCGTTAGCGGCAGCACAGGATGTGCTGAATAAGCCATTTTGTAAAAATGGCAGTGATAAAAATTACAAGGAGGTAATTTTTATCACGCTCCTTATAAAACTCCGCGTTAGCGGCAGCACAGGATGTGCTGAATAAGCCATTTTGTAAAAATGGCAGTGATAAAAATTACAAGGAGGTAATTTTTATCACGCTCCTTATAAAATTCCGCGTTAGCGGCAGCACAGGTTATTTTCTAATTACAGAGTTAACCTGATTAAATTCAAAACTGGTCAATTGAGTCAGCAGGCGGTACTGCATCTGAATCTGCAGAATATTATTTGCTTCGGTTTCTGCATCAACGTTGTTACCGTTTGCTTTTGCAGATGTCGTGTAATCTACAAAGCGTCGAGGTTCAACATCGCGGTAATCATATGGAACATTTATGTCTATGTGGCGAGAATCAGTTTTTGTAAGATGAAAACCATTTTTTGCAGCTTCTTCTGAATCAAAAGCACGTTTAAGTTCAGATTCAAAATTTACTGTTGAACGTTTAAAATTCGGAACTTCGCTGTTGGCAAGGTTATTTGCACTAACCTGATAGCGAAGACTCGTTACATCAAGTTCCCGCTGAAGAAGGTCTATTCCTCTTGTAAATGAATTCATATGTTTACTCCAATTACCTTAATTGTCGGAACCTGAAATTTAGAGTTTAGAAAAATTTGAAAAATGAAAAAAAGAAAACTGAGAAAAAACAAAAAAAATCCACCGTCACAAAAGAAAAATTCCGGAAATATAGAAAAATCTTCTGTAACAGTGGTTTTAAAACTAGGGCATCTGGTAAAAAATCATTTACAATGCTTTATCAAGAAACATTCGAGTTTTAATTCATTAAAATACAGCGAATTAAAAAATAGCGTTTTCAAAGATAAAAATTGCAATTTTTAGAAGTTCACACTACAGAATATATCTGCTTAAATCTTCGTTAGCAGCAACGTCGTTCAATTTTGAATCAACGTAAGCAGCGTCAATTGTAATTGTTTCACCAGAATGTTCGTCGGCATCAAAAGCAATTTCATCAAGAACTTTTTCCATAATCGTATGAAGTCGTCTTGCACCAATATTTTCAGAGCGTGTGTTTACGTCCTCGGCAATAAAACTCATGCGGTCAATGGCATCTTCTGTAATATTTAAAGTTACGTTTTCTGTAGAAAGAAGTGCCGTGTACTGCTTTATCAGAGAATTTTTTGGTTCATGCAGAATCTTTTTAAAATCCTCTTTTGTGAGGGCTTCAAGTTCAACTCGCAGCGGAAAACGTCCCTGAAGTTCCGGAATCAAATCACTTGGAGCGGAAACACTGAAAGCACCGGCTGCAATAAACAAAATATGAGTTGTATCAACCACGCCGAATTTTGTATTTACGTTACTTCCTTCAACAATCGGCAGAATATCACGCTGCACACCTTCGCGGCTTACGCTTTGACCGTGACTTTCGCCATGAACGGCAATTTTATCAATTTCATCAATAAAGATGATTCCGCTTTGTTCTACACGATTTTTCGCAATATCTGCAACTTTGTCGTGATCAATCATATTGTCCAAAGTTTCTTCTGTAAGAATTTTTCTAGCCTCGCGTATGGTCACCATTCTTTTTTTATTTCTGCGACCGTCACCGCTCATCATATTCATAATTCCCTGCATGCTGTTCTGTAAATCATCAAGGGAACCTCCGGCAATAATTTCCATGCTCGGCATACCACGAGGTTTATGCACAACCATTTCAACTTCGCGGTCTTCAAGTTTTTCATCCCGGAGCATCTGGCGAAACTTTTCACGAGTAGAATTTTCAGCAGCTTTTTCATCTTTGTTCTGCTGTTCAGCGACGGCTTCGTTTGAAGCGTTCAGGGCATTTAAATCAATTGTGATTTCGTTAGGATTCTCCTGATTAAAAACGGCAGGCATATCTGATTTTTCTGATTTTTTTTCTTTTTTGTTACTTCCAGGCAAAAGCAAATCAAGAAGTTTTTCTTCAACAAGACTTGAAGACTGCTCGCGCAATTCATCTTCCATTTCTGCCTTAACATCATTGTAGCCCACGGCCATAAGGTCACGAATCATAGATTCAACATCACGACCAACATAACCAACTTCCGTGTATTTTGTTGCTTCAACTTTCAAAAAAGGTGCGTGACAGAGTTTTGCAAGCCGGCGGGCAATTTCAGTTTTCCCCACTCCAGTTGGTCCAATCATCAGAATATTTTTAGGGGCAACTTCATCACGAATATCCTCCGGCAACTTTAACCGTCTGTAACGGTTTCTGAGGGCAACTGCAACGGCGCGCTTTGCCTTTTCCTGCCCTATAATGTACTGATCAAGTTTTTCAACAATCTGCTTTGGTGTAAGTTCTGTCTGGTTGTTATTTTCCATAATATTTTCCCGAATTTTTCTGATTTTTATTTTTTTTACTTAAAGTTCTTCTACGATGACATTGCCGTTCGTGTAAATACAAATGTTACCGGCAATTTTAAGGCTACGTTCGGCAATTTCCTTTGCAGAAAGTTCCGAAGCATCAAGATAAGCAAGAGCGGCAGAATAAGCATAATTTCCGCCCGACCCGATTGCCATAACATCATTTTCCGGTTCAATTACGTTTCCATCTCCGCTGATTAAAAGAATTCTGTCTTTATCTGCAACCAAAAGCATTGCTTCAAGTTTCTGCAAACTTCGATCAGTTCGCCAAGCCTTTGCAAGTTCCACAGCCGAACGATTTAAATCCCCGTTATATTCCTTGATTTTTTCTTCAAATTTATCAAGAAGAGTAAAAGCATCGGCAACGCTTCCCGCAAATCCTGTTAAAATTTTTCCATTATAAATTTTCCTTACCTTTCTGGCATTTCCTTTGCAAACCGTTTCTCCAAGTGTCACCTGTCCGTCTCCGGCAAATGCAACATGACCGTCTTTTTTAACGGCAAGAACGGTTGTACTTCTGATTTTTATTCTATTTCCCATTTTCCTTTCCTTTTTTTCCAAAAATTTATTTTTCAGAGTCGTCCTTAGAATGAGGATGAGCCCTATTATAAGTCTCAATCAACTGTTCAGTCGTAATGTGAGTGTACCGCTGCGTAGTAGAAACGCTTGCATGCCCCAAAAGTTCCTGAACCGCTCGAACATCTGCCCCATTTGCGAGCAGTTGAGTTGCAAAAGTATGCCGAAAAGCATGCGGATTTACATGACGTTTTGTTCCTTCAGCCCCAGAATATTTTGTAATAATCCATCGCACCCCGCCAACCGAAAGTGGCACGCCTTTTTGATTAATAAAAATCCGATCCATTTTTACATCACAGTGATGTTCTTCCAGCACTTTTTTACGGTCTTCCAGATATTCATTCAAAGCTTTCTGAGCGTCCGCCTCAAAAAAAACTTTTCGACTTTTACCACCCTTTCCGACAATTATTGCCACGTGAAAACACTCAACAAAATCAGAAAATTTCAGCACCGTAATTTCACTTATTCGACAACCGGAAGAATAAAGCATTTCAAAAATCGCCCTGTCCCTCGTTTGCCACAAAAGTTCATTTACTTCTGGTTCACGGCATAATTCATCAACTTCTTTTGCCGTTAAAAAATCCGGAACTTTTTTTACAACCCGCACCGTTTTTAATTCCAAAGCCGGATTATTTAAAATATAACCAAATTTCCGGCAGTAGGCAAATAAAGTTCTCACGGCGGCAATAAATCTGTTAATTGTCGTAGACGCCCGTCCAAGTTTAGAAAGCTGAGCAATGCAGGAATTAAAATCTTCGCGATTAATTTCTCCAATTTCCTTTTCCGCGCCCAAAAAAGCCGCAAGCTCGCTCAAATCATTTTTATAACCGTTTACAGTATTTGCGCTCAGACCCCGCACGGCATCAAGATAAAGCAAAAATTCTTCAATTGCATTTTGTAAAGTCACATTTTAAATATCGGAATCACAATCTTTCAAAATCATAAAATTTTTCTTTTTTTTATACGGGCGTGTCCTTGTGCGCAAAATTCCTTGTCCAAATAAAACAAAATCGTAAAATTGCGCACAAGACCGCGCTTTCCGCAGTTCCGGCATTCGCCTTCAGCCTTGCCCACTACGCGCCAGAACAATGGCGCTTCGTTTGTGCAAGTCCTGCTGCGCAGCTGCTACAATCGCTCACGCAAAAAAATCCCCTGCAAGTAAAAAACTCACAGGGGAACATGTTTTTAAACTCCTGTCATACAGAATTTATTTCAGCATCTACACCATACCTAGTGGATAAATTCCAAAATGTCACCCTGCACATCTTGACTCAGGCTAGGAATGACACTTTGATGATTAGTTTCTAGACAGTCTGAGGGGGTATTTTTTCAAAAATCAAAATCTAAGCCGCAATTGTCGAAGATTTATCAAAATAACGCTGAGTTTCGCGTGCAGCAACGCCACTTAAAACAATCAAAGAAATACAGTTAGGAATTGCCATCAAACCGTTTGTAATGTCGGCAATTGTCCATACCTGACTGATTGTAAAGTAAGGTCCAATAAATACTGCAGCAATGTAAACCCAACGGAAAATCTTAACAACAGTCATATTTCCTTTTGTTAAATATTCAAGACATTTTTCTGAATAATAATCCCAGCCAAGAATTGTTGTAAATGCAAAGAATACCAAACAAAGCATAAGCAAGAACTGAACTGAATGTCCGTCACCACCCAAAACTTTATTAAATGCAGCGGCAGTAAGTTCAATACCTTTCATATCTCCAGCACCTGTAGCATTTGGTCCTACATAGAATGCAATTACAATAGAAAGACCTGTCATAGAACAAATAACGATTGTATCAATGAATGTTCCAAGCATAGAAACAATACCCTGCTGTACAGGTTCATTTGTTTGTGCGGCGGAAGCAGCAATTGGTGCAGAACCAAGTCCAGCTTCGTTAGAGAAAATACCGCGAGCAACACCTTTCTGCATTGAATCTGTAACCTGTTTGAATGTCCAGCCCATAACACCGCCGGCAGCAGCTTTCCAACCGAATGCACTTTTGAAAATTACGGCAAAAGCAGCAGGAATTGAAGTTGCATTCATAATTAAAACTGAGAGTCCAAGGAAAACATAAACAATTGCCATTGCAGGAACTATTTTTTCTGCAACACGGGCAATTCTCTTAAGTCCACCAAGAATTACAAGTGCAACACTGAGTGTTACAATAATACCGGCAATTACAATTGACCATGAATATTTATTTCCAAACAGAGTAAATGCAATGTGTTCTTTATTTGGGTCAAAAGCATTACCAACTGCAGAAGTAATACCGTTAATCTGAGTAAATGTACCAATACCAAAAAGACCTACACAAACACCAAAAATTGCAAACATAACTGCAAGCCATTTCCAGCCGAATCCTGTGCGTTCTTTCATTCCTTTTTCGATTGTATAGAATGGACCACCCAAAACATGTCCGTCTTCTGCGTGTTCACGATATTTTAATGCAAGCATACATTCTGTATATTTTGTTGCAGTTCCAACTAATGCTGCAAGCCACATCCAGAACAAAGCACCCGGTCCACCGCCGGCAATAGCAGTTGCAACACCTACGATATTACCAGTACCAATTGTCGCAGAAAGTGCAGTACAAAGTGCCTGGAACGGAGTAACTTCTCCCTTACCGCCAGTTTTTTTGAACATGCTTTTAAAACCAAGTCCCAGTTTTGTAAACTGAACACCTCGTAAACGGATAGTCAACAGAAGACCTGTTGCAATGATAAGAACGATAGTCGGAATTCCCCAGACAATATCGTCAATTTTGGTGAGAATTTGATCAAACATAAAGTTTGTCCTTTAAAATAAAATAAGAGTCTGCTTTTTTACCCACGTCGTTGTGGAAGCAAACTCTCTAAAGAGCGGAAAAAGACATTTTTTTTATTCAAGGCATAAAGCCAAGACCCTGTCCTCTTTGCCTGAGATATCGGCCTATATGACCTTAACCCTTCGGCGTTCTGCCTTATAGCAGAAACTCTCCAGAGAATCGTTATTCGTAAAACTTATAAATAACAACGATTCATTATATATCCGTTTCATTTTTTGTACAAGGGAACCTCTAAAAAGGGAACCTCTAAAAAGCATTAAAAAGCATTAAAAATGATTTTTTAGAGATACCCTTAATCCATATCCGTTGATAATTTTTCTTCAACATCATCAACGGAATGTAAATATTCGCAGTCAGGATTTATGCAGGACTTATAATTTCCGTTTTTCTTGTCAAATTTTTCAACAAGGAACCAGCCACATTTTGGACAATACTGATCAATAGGCTTAAAATGAGTCAAAAATTTACAGGTCGGGTAATTTGTACAACCATAGAAAGAACGACCTCTTCCCTTAGATTTTCGTTCAACAATTTCACCACCGCAGTCTTTGCAAGGACACTTTGCCAAAGGAATTGACTTTGTGTTATGACACTCCGGGAATCCAGAACAGGCAAGAAAATATCCAAAACGGCCTAGTTTTTTTACCATAGGTTTTCCGCAAAGTTCGCAGACTTTATCAGTTTTTTCATCAAGAAAACCTTTGATACTTTCTGTTTTGTCCATAACTTCGTCTACGCGCTTTTTAAAAGGTTCGTAAAAATCACGAATCATATCGTTCCAAACTTTTTTATCAGCTTCAACTTCATCAAGAGTATTTTCAACTTCCGCAGTAAATTCTTCGTTTATAACATCCGGGAAACTTTCAACCAGAATTTTAGAAATCATCCGGCCAAGTTCTGTAGGAATAAGCTGTTTATTTGAGCGGGTAACGTAATAGCGGTCAAGCAAAACTGAAATAATCGGAGCATAAGTTGACGGTCGTCCAATACCCTTTTCTTCAAGCATTCTGACAATCGAAGCATCTGTATATCTTGCAGGACCTTGAGTAAAATGCTGCTCCGGATGAAAATTACCGGTTTCAAGAACTTCACCTTCTTTTAGCGACGGCAAATTTCCAGACCTTTCTTCCTTTGAAGAAGAAACTTTGATTACATCATAAAAACCTTTTTCCGTGATTTTGCTTGCGGCAGCCCTGAAAACTGCATCACTAGCTGTAATTTCAACTGAAGTTGTAGTCGTCTTTGCATTAACCATCTGAGAAGAAACAAATCTTTCCCAAATCAAGGAATACAATTTATATTGATCTGCAGTAAGGTATTCTTTAACGCTTTCCGGAGTGTAAGTTGTATAAGTCGGACGGATACATTCATGGGCATCCTGGGCATCTTTTCCGACCGTATAATGAATTGCCTGTGCCGGCAAATCTTTTTCATAATTTTTAGAAATCCAGTCTCGCACATCAGAAAGGGCCGTCTCAGAAATTCGTACAGAGTCAGTTCTCATGTAAGTAATAAGACCTACACGACTAGACCCCATATTAATTCCTTCATAAAGCATCTGAGCAATCTGCATTGTCTTTCTTGAAGTAAAATTAAAACGATTTGCTGCAGCCTGCTGAAGCTTAGAAGTTGTAAAAGGAGGTTTTGGACGCACAGTCTTGTCAGTTTTTTTGATGGAAGTAACCGTGCAATCACTGTTTTTTATTGCATCAATAATTTCATTAACCATTGCCTGAGATTTTAATTCAGGATTTTCGCCCTTATATTTTACCAACTGAGCCGTAAAAGCAGTTTTTCCTTTTTTAAAATCAGCATCAAGAGTCCAATATTCTTCTGGAATAAAATCTTCAACTTCTTTTTCGCGCTCACAAATAAGGCGCAAGGCAACAGACTGAACTCGACCCGCACTCAAACCGTTCTTTACCTTTACCCATAAAAGCGGACTCAAATTATATCCAACAAGGCGGTCAAGAACACGACGCGCTTTTTGAGCATTTACTTTTGATTCAATAATCTTACCAGGATGCAGAACAGCCTCTTTGATTGCCACCGGTGTAATTTCATTAAAAACAATACGATTAATTTTAGCATCCGTTTTATCTTTCAAAGCTTCATTCAAATGCCAGGCAATAGCTTCTCCTTCACGGTCGTTATCGGATGCCAGCAGAACAACATCAGATTTTTTTGCATCTTTTTGAAGTTCCCGTAGAAGTTTTGCCCTTCCGCGCACTGTAATATATTCAGGCTGAAAACTATTTTCAATATCAATCGCCATTCTTGACTTTGGCAAGTCAATTAAATGACCCATAGAAGCCTTTACCGTGTAACCAGGTCCCAGATATTTTTCAATTGTGTGAGCTTTTGCCGGAGACTCTACGATTACAAGTGTTTGTGGAGTTTTTGCTTTCTTTGTTGCCATAATCTTTCTCCTGAATATGCTGAATCAGCAAATTTTCTATTTTACATTCAGATTTTCATCTTCAGAAAACAAATCTTTCTGAAGATTTGTTTTATTTCTGCGCGTGCCAGGCATTTCTGCAAGACATTTACAGTAATCTTTATAATCATTTATAACAGGGGCACCTGCCTCAATAAATTTTTCAGGGCAGTTCTCCATTTTGTAACGACTCACTCTACCGTTTGCGTGCAATTTTTCCAAATCATTATGCACAACCTTTCCAACTTGAATTGCAAGAGAATTAAACGCTGCACGGTGAAAAAGTACATCCCTATTTTCATCAAGAGCAAAATCCGCCGTTATTAATGCACCACTTCCTGCAGGTGCTTCAATTACAACCGTTGCCGGCGAAAGTCCTGCAATAATTCTGTTTCTTGCAACAAAATGCCACTTTGCCATCAAAGCACCCGGTTCATATTCAGTCAAAATCAGACCTTCAGTTTGCAAAATCTGCGAAGCCAATTTTTTGTGACTGACAGGAGTAATTTCATCAATTGCAGAAGGCAATACCGCTATAGTTTTTCCAAGCAGATTGCAGTCATAGCCTTTTTCAAGAGCGTCAAACCAGGCATCCACAGCCCCTTGATGAGCGTACCCGTCCACACCGTTTGCAAGCCCAGAAACAACGTTACAACCGTCAACAGCAGCATCGTAGGCAAAATTATGAGCTGATTTTCTGCCTTCTGGAGTAATCCGCCTTGTTCCAACAACAGAAACTGATTTTCCGTTTGTAAGAAGTTCAACGTTTCCGCGATAAAATAAAAGATACGGAGGATTTTCAGTCTGTCTTAAAAGTTCCGGATATTTTAAATCATCATAGAGCAAAATCTGAATATTCATCATTTTGCAGCGCTGAAAGGCAACTTTTGACATACGAAAATTTTCTGCACCATTCCATTCACTTCGCAGTGAAAGTTTTTTTTCCGTAAAATTTTCAATGTCATCTTTAGACAATAATGAAAGTTTATAAGGACTGTCAATATTTTTTCTTAATAATTTCTTTTGCTCAAAATTAAGAAAAGTAAGCCGAGAAATTGATAGTTCTAAAATAATTTCTTCATCAGTAAGATGCATCTAAGACTAACCGTTTATTTTCCTGTGCAGTTTTTACAGATTCTTCAGATTTTGAAGTAGAGATAATTGTATCATACATTTTTACTGCATTGTCAAATTCTAAATTCGTAAAATAAGCCCGTGCAAGCACAAACATTGCATCAATATTTCTAGTATCAATCGTAAGCAGCTTTTCAAGATATGGAATTGCTTTTGCCGGTTCATCAAGTTCAAAAACATAAATAACACCAAGCCCATAAAGTGCGCGCACATAACGATCATCAATTTCAATTGCCCGTAAATAAGCCTGTTCTGCAGTTTTCAAATAATTATATTTTAATTCGGTAGAACCCGTGCCAGAATAATCCATTGCCGTATGCGACATATACCCGGCACAAACTCCAACATAATAGTAAAGATTCTGATTTTTTGGGTAATATTCTAATGCAGATTTAAACGCCTTTAATGCCTCGCCATACATTTTATTATCAAGGTAACGAGTTCCAAGCAGTTTGTACCAAATTCCAGTCTGTTGCTGAGTTAACTGCAAATCTGCCGCCCTTTCCTCATATTTTTTTATTGCATCTTCAATTTCTTCAATCGTAGTAGGATTTTCAACACCTTCTTCAAGTTTCTGCAATCTCAAGATTTTTTTATTAGAAACTCCGCAAGAACTAAAAATCCAGACTATCATAAAAATGCCAAGAATTAATGCAATATTTTTTTTCATAATTTTTCCCTACCGTTTAAAATATTTTTCGTGAACTTCTTCTAATTCTTTATCGGTAATATGCGTATAAATCTGAGTAGTTGCAAGATCAGAATGACCAAGTAATTCCTGTACAGATCTCAAATCTGCCCCACCGCTCAATAAGTGAGTTGCAAAACTGTGCCGCAAAGTATGAATTTTTGAACTTATGCCACTAAGTTTTTCCATCTGTTGAAAATTTTTCCAAACGCCTTTACGCGAAATTGGCTCGCCCTTGTAATTTAAAAAAACTTCAGAAACAGAATAATTTTTCACCAAAGACGGACGAACTTCATCAAGATATATCTTCAGTTTTTTTTCTGCGCGGTCGCCAAACGGAATAAGCCGTTCCTTGTCTCCTTTGCCGTGCACAAGAATCAACTTTTCGTCAAAATGAACATTAGTAACTTTCAGCGAACACGCCTCGCTTATTCGTAAACCGCAACTGTAAATTAATTCAAAAAGTGCGTCATCACGTTTACCAAGCGGAGTTGTAGTGTCAATCACACTCAGCAGCGTATCAATTTGTTCAATGGTAAGTACTTTAGGAATTTCCCGGTGAGCTTTTGGTCGGTCAAGCAGGAGAGCCCTATTTTCCGTCCACAAATTCTGGCGCACAAGATAATCCCCAAGAGAACGGATTGCAGACATATCTTTTGCGAGCGTCAGTTCATTGGCACCTTGTGTTTTGCGTTTCAAGAAAAAATACGTTAATTCTTGAGTTTTTACATCCCGAAGTTTAATTTTTTCAGACTGAAGCCATTTCAAAAGTTCTTCGGCAGAAATTCTATACGTTTCCGCCGTTTTTTTGGAACAGCGTTTTACAAGAATCAAATCTGAATAAAATTGATCCAAAAACTCATTTATAGTCATTGAATTTTTCCTTATTTTATGGCTTTTTTTGCTTTGCAAATGCTGTCATTCCGCCCCTGAAACATTTCAGTATGACGTTTCGGAATCTCTACGATTGGTATAAGGAAACCTCTAAAAATTGCAATTTTTAGAGGCTCCTTTAAAAATCAATTTGCGTTAAAAAATTTATTTATCGTCAGAAAGTCTTATTGAACGGCTAAAATTCGGATTATTATAAATTGCAGGCTTAGACAAATCATTCGGATCAGAATAATTGCTGTTAATATTTAATTTTCTAACATTTGGTTTTGACTCATTTGCCTTATCGTCATCAGAATCAAACAGTGTCCAGCTTTTAGGCTTTTCAGTTTTTTCTGCGATAGAAGAAATTTCCGTTCTAAACTTCTGCTCAGAGGCAACAGGTTTATTCTGCCAGATTGCATTTAATTCATCGCTTGTTACAACATTATCAGGCAAAGGTTCTTTTTCAATTTTTGGCATTATAGTTTCAGGGTTTGATTCTTCCGTTTGAGCAGAATTTTCATCATTATTTTTTGCCTTTGAATTATCTTCAAATCCTGTTGCAATTACTGTTACGCTGATTTTGTCGCCAAGTTCAGGAATTGTAACCTGTCCCCAGAACATATTGTAATCTTCATCAGCGGAAGCGGTAACAATGCTTGTAATTTCCTGAACTTCTGACAATGCAACTTCTTCACTTGCACAAATATTAAGAAGAATATTTTTTGCACCGTCAATGCTGGAATTTTCAAGCATAGGATTATTAATTGCCTTGTATGCAGCATCTGCGGCACGATTTTCACCTTCTCCTTCGCCAATACCAAAAATTGCATTTCCCTGACCACTCATTGCATTTCTTACATCGGCAAAGTCAGTATTAACATCACCAGGTTTTGTAATTATATTTGAAATTCCGGCAACACCCTGACACAAAATTTCATCAGCCATTCTAAAGGAATCTTTTACGGTTGTAGTTTTTTCAATATTTTTAAAAAGTTGCTCATTTGGAATTACAATCAAAGAATCAACGTGCTGCTTAAGTTTTTCAAGTCCGGCCTGCGCTTGTCTCATTCTTACACGACCTTCAAAAACAAAAGGAGTTGTTACAACTGCGACGGTAAGACAACCTAAATCCCGTGCAATTTCAGCAACAACCGGAGCAGAACCAGTTCCTGTTCCGCCTCCCATACCGGCAGTAATAAAAACCATGTCTGCGCCACGCAAAGTATTTGTAATAATTTCACGATCTTCTTCTGCGGCTTTTTCACCAATTTCCGGTTTTCCGCCAGCACCAAGACCGCGAGTAACTTTTTGTCCAATTGCAAGTCTTATTTCCGCATTTGAACGATTCAGAGCCTGTAAATCTGTATTTAAAACTATAAAATCGACGTTTTCAACTTTGCGACTTATCATTCTGTTTACTGCACTTGAACCGCCGCCACCACAGCCCACAACTTTTATTACAGTCTGATTATAATCTGCCTGATTAATATCGCCTGTCTGCGAATCATCTTCATTTACAATTGAAAAACCAAAACTCATATATCCTCCCACTGATTTCTGCGTTTTTTATTTCATCATTTACACAATATTCGGCACATAGATTCCGAAATGAATTCGGCAATGACAACCTCCGACTTGTTTCAGTGTCAGAATGTCACTATGTACCAAACTTTATTATACAGCCCCCATTTTTTATGTGAAGGGAATCTCTAAAAATCGCAATTTTTAGAGATAAGTTTCAAAAAGCAATGTTTAATTCGTTGTATTTTAACGAATTAAAACTCGAACATCTCTCTAAAAAAGCATTGTAAATGATTCTTTAGAGATGCCCTGAACCTTATATTTTTAGAAAAGTGACTTCCAGAATTTTTTTAATTTACTTTCTCCAGAAGAAGCGTTTTCTTTTTTTGCCCCATGAATTTTATTTTTTCTGTGATTTCCCTGATTTTCTGCAAATTTTGTGTTTGCAACAACAAGCCCAACCGCCGTTGCAAAATCCGGACGCTGATAATCTTCCGTAACGCCACCAAGATTTCCAGGTTTTCCGATTCGTACAGAATTTGTTTTCCAGACATTTTTTGCAAGCTCAGTAACACCTTCCATTCTTGCGCCACCACCGACAAGCACAATATTTCCAGAAAGTTCCGTTACATAATTTTTTGTTTTTTTTGCAATTGCCGCTCTTGCCATCGTAAAAATCTGTTCCATTCTAGCCTGTATAATCTGACACAACTGCGAACGATAAATAATTTCAGGGTCACGACCACCAACTCCCGGCAAAATAACCTCTGTATCATTTTCTTCTGTAATAAGCGGAAACCAGCAGCAACCAGATTCAAGTTTCTTTTCCTCTGCTACTGCAACAGGAATCTGAGTTACAACGGCAATATCATTTGTTACTAGATTTCCACCAACCGGAATAGAAGCTGTTGCAATAGGCGCACCTTTTACAAAAACAATCACGTCTGTAGTTCCGGCTCCTAAATCAATGATTATAGAACCAAGCTGAAGTTCATTTTCATCAAGACAAACAGCCCTTACCTCTGCAAGAGTTTTTAACATTACCCCATCAAGACGATAATTTGCACGGTTAATACAGTTTCTAAGATTTGTGATAATTCCTTTTGATGCAGTAACGATGTGAACTTCAACCCCAAGCCTTACGCCTATGCGATTAATTGGATTATCAATTCCAGTAACACCGTCCACAATGTAAGTCTGCGGAATAGTATGCAATTTTTCACGGTCGGCAGGAATTGGCACAGCTGTAGCACTTTCTATTGCACGGTTAATATCACCATAAGTAATTTCTTTATTATTTTTTCCTGAACTGCTGATTGGCACAGAACCATTAGAATTCATACTTTCAATTTGACCACCGCCAATTGCGACAACAACTGATTCAACAACAATCCCGGCATTTAATTCAGCAGCATCAACAGCGTCTTTTACTGCATTTTTTGCATCTTCAATATTTACAATGGCACCGTTTCTCATTCCGGCAGATTTTTTAGCAGCAGTACCAACAATACTGATTTTTTTATTTCCCTGACTATCAATTTCTATTTGTCCGATTGCAACTCTAATTACACTCGTACCAATATCAAGTCCAACTACAATTCCATCTGCCATATTATAAATCTCCGCTAGTTCTGTAAGAAACCGAACCATACCGTAAATCAACCGTAGTTGCGTCAACTGACAGTTTATTTACAACATCTAACACTAACATCATATACTTTATGGCATCTTCATTCAATGAACGGTCGGTCAGTACTTTTACCTTTGACTGCGACGGTATAATTTCAAGTTCATAATTTCCGCTATCCTTTGTAATTACACTGATTTCTGAAATTCCCGCAAAATAATTTTGGGGCAATTCGTGAATTTTTGAGATTTGTTCTATCAATGTTCTATATTTTAAAGGAATTTTCATTCCGCTGGCCATAAATTCAACAGGAATTCCCGAAACAATCGGTAAATTTGATTTATCAGTTTTTTTCCCTTCATGCACCGGAAACAATGTACCGCTTTTATCAATCTGAACTGGCGTCGTATAGCCTTTTAAATCAACAAAAGTTATGGCAACAGGACTTCTTTCTGTAATATTTATATAAATATGACTTGGAAATTTTTTTGTAACGGTAACACTTTCAATACCTGCATCAGATGATAAAATTGACGCAGCCTGTTCACAATCAAAATCCAGCCAGTTTGTAGAATTCATTGAAAGCAATTTTACACAAAGTTCTTCCGGTGAATAGGTGTTATAACCTGAAAATGTAATTTGAGGACTATGAAATAAAGGACTTCCAACTTTGTACCACAAAAATTCCCCAATTACAAAACTCAAGAAAACCCAGAAAAAAATCTTAATTATACGAAATTTCTTTCCACTTCCAGACTTTTCTTTTTTTGCTTCAACTTTTACTTCTTCATCGGCATATAATTCATCATCACAAAAATCACTTGTAACGTAAAGACCAAAATCGCTCATCAAGCATCCACCTTTTTATAACTTTTTAGGGAACCTCTAAAAATTTCAATTTCTAGAAACTTCCTTCCGTAAAATCACTAATGAGACTTTCATACTCATTTTCGTCATTTATAACTTCTTTTTTAGGAATTTCACGACAACTTGAAGCATTCACAATAAAACCGCTCATCGCAAGCGTCACCAAGATAGATGAACCGCCAAGCGAAAAAAACGGAAGGGTAATTCCTGTTGTAGGAAGCATTCCTGCCACGACCATGCAATTTATTAAAGACTGAATCACAATAAAAGAAACACAGCCAAAACACCCGTACGCCGCAAATCTTCCGGGATTTTTTAGAGCGGAACGGTATCCGCGCCACGCGAAAAACGCCAAAACACAAATATAAACTACCACACCTAAAAAACCCATCGATTCTGACCAGCCGGCAAAAATAAAATCGGCCTGAATTTCTGGAATATCTTTAGTTTTCTGTAAACCCATTCCAATTCCGTTGCCTAAGAAACCGCCTTCAATAATTGCAGCACGTGCCGTATTAACCTGATAATTCAGCGTTCCATGAAAATCCGCATTGTTTCTAAATAAAAAGCCCTTTATTCTGTCAAGACGATATGGTTTTAAAACAATTGAAAGAAAAATAAATGGCAATACGGCTACAGCCAGCGGAAAAAACCACTTTATTTTCTGACCGCTCACAATAAAAAGTAAAAACCCCACTCCAAAAATCAAAAGACTAGTAGAAAAATCATTTTGAAAAACTACAAGAGCTGTAAAGACCACAAGTACAATCACACAAGAAAAAACTGATTTTTTTTCGTCCAAATCTGATTTTTCACTTTCTTTTTCAAAATAATTTGCAATAAAAAGCACTACTGCAAATTTCACAAGTTCTGACGGCTGAAAAGTATAATTGCCAAACCCAATCCACCTTCTAGCCCCATTTATTTCTTTTGAAAAAAACGGGATATAAGTCAACACGCAAAGGACAAGAGACAAAATCACAATTACAGGAACCAGTTTTTTTATAATGCGCATATCAAGAAACGCAAACAAAATAAAAAACACAAAACCTATCCCAGAAGAAATCAACTGATGACTTACAAGACGCCATTCCGTTACTTGCTTAGTGCCACTCGAAGTAAAATAAACCGTAAAAATTCCAAGTCCCCACAAAATAACTATAGAAATGAGCATCCAAATATCAATTTTATGATATTTTTCTACAGGTTTTGCAGCATTAAATGTAAAATCATCCATTTTTCTGCCCCTGCAAAATATCACAAAGCAATTCAAGATTCATACTGTGAGAACCTTTAAACATAATGACAGAATTTTCTGCCACAGAATTTTTTATATCTTCAGAAATCTGATTAAAAATTTCCGCCGAATTTTCTTTATTCCAGAAAAGTTTTTTAAATTCGTGGCATTTTTCTTGAAATACTGGCAGAAGAACATCATAAGCACTCTTCATTTCATCGCCAAAAAGATAAATCAAAACTGTACTATCATTTTTTAAAATAATTTTTGAAAGAATTTTTCCAATTTCTTTATGATTTTTTTTACTTTCCGCGCCAAGCTCTTTCATATCTGCAAGAACAAAAACTTTTTCACTAAAATCACAAAGAGAAGCTGCAAATTCAATTCCTTTTTTCATAGAATCTGGATTTGCATTGTAAAAATCTTTTATCAAAACAACTTTTTTGACAATTTTTCCATCATTAGTGCAAACTTCTGCAGGTTTTATTTCCATACGCCCACCGACAGAAGTCACATTTTCAAGCCCCTTTTTGATTTCCGCAGCAGAAATTCCAATTTGCCGTGCAAGAGCCACTACTGACAGGGCATTTGAATAATTATACTCACCAGACAGCGGAAGTTTTATGTCAAGTCCGTCGACAGTAAATTCCGTGCCAAAAATTCCATTATCTTTTATAAATTTTACACCGCTGATTTTTTCATCAACGGATTTTCCAAATTTTATGACTTTTCCTTTTACATTTTCCACGCAAAAATCCACAAAATCATCAGACTGAGACACAACGGCAGCACCATTTTCCGGGATATAATCAAAAATTTTACGTTTTTCGCGGGCAATATTTTCCCGACTTCCAAGAATTCCAATGTGCGCGGTACCAATATTCGTGATAATTGCAAATTCAGGCTTTAAAACCGCAGAAATTTCACCAATTTCATTTTCACGGTTCATTCCCATTTCGAAAATTCCGCATTTATGATTTTTCCTGATTTGAAAAACCGAAAGTGGCAAGCCGGTCTCAGAATTAAAATTACCCTTTGTATAAACCGTCTGTTCTTCGCCAAAATGAACTTTTGCCACACTCACAAGCATTTCTTTTGTCGTAGTTTTCCCACTTGAACCGGTAACGGCAATTTTCAGCAAATCCGGAAATTTAGAAACATAAAATTCTGCAATATTTTGCAATGCGTGAAGAGTATTTTTTACTATAACAAAAAGCACTGATTTTTTTTCATCAGCTAACTTTTCATAAAATGATTTTTGATTTTTATATTCTTCGTCATTTATAAAAATCACGGATGCACCTTTTTCAATTGCCTGAGGAATATATTTGTGACCGTTCTGAAATTCTCCCATCAACGGAACAAACAAAGTATTTTCCGTTACTAGACGGCTGTCAGTCTGCACAGAAGTAAAAAACGCAACTTTTTGCTCCGAAATTGCAAATCCTTTTACAGCGGCAATAATTTCATCATAAGACAATAAAGTTTCCATTATTTGCGCTCCCCAGACATATCAACACGGACAATATCTTCACTTTCTGCCTTATGCATTCCAAGTTCTTCTACCGCAATTTTTTCAATACGATCTGCACTACTCAAAACGCTTATGTCACTTACAAGACGTTTATTTTCTTCAATAAGAGTTTCCTGAGCTTTTTCAAGTTCCTTTACTTCCTTTTGCAATTTTGTATAACGATGAGCCTGGTAAGTATAAGCAAAAAGCAATCCTGGAATTGAAAGGGCAAATAAACTTATTCCAAGCCCAATAAAAAATGATTTTACCTTTGACTTCATATTAATAACCAATTACCCCTTCAAGATGATATTTTGTAGCATCCTTAATTTTTCGCACAACTCTGAGCTTTGCACTTCTTGACGGGCTGTTCACTTTTATTTCTTCTTCTGTCGGACAAAGAGGCTTACGGGTTAAAATTTCCGCACAAGCCATTCCGCCGCAACGGCAAACAGCAATTTCCGGCGGACAAACACACTGTTTTCCTAGATTTCTAAAAAAAAATTTTACGATTCTATCTTCTAAAGAATGAAAAGTGATAACGCCCATTTTTCCGTCAGGTTTTAAATTATTGAATGCGTTAAATAATGCATCTGGCAGACGTTTCAATTCAGAATTTACGGCAATTCTGAGTGCCTGGAACGTTCTTGTTGCCGGATGAATTTGACCGTAGCGATAATTTGCAGGCACGGCATTCCAGATAATTTCTGCAAGTACCTTTGAAGATTCAATTTCACCGCCCTGGCGTGCTTCAACAATCGCATGAGCAATTTTACGACTGAGTTTTTCTTCTCCGTACAAATAAATTAAATCTGCAAGTTTTTCTTCCGGCAGTTTATTTACCAGGTCAGCGGCAGACTCGCCTTCTGAAAATTTTAGCCTCATGTCAAGTTTTTCATCATATCTGAAAGAAAATCCTCTGTGACTTTTTTCATAATGAAAAACCGAAATTCCAAGATCAAAAAGTATTAAATCAGGTTTTTCATACTGTTCAGGATAATTTGCGTAAAAATCATTAAACCAGCCGTTATAAAAATGAACTCGGTTTCCAAATTCACTCAAACGTTCCTTTGCACGGCTTTGGATTACAGAATCAGCATCAAGCCCGATAATTTCAAGATTTTTATATTTTTTCAGAAAATTGTAAGTATGACCGCCTTCACCAAGCGTAGAATCAATCATTACCGCATGATTTTCGTATTTTTCACCAACAGGCGACAGATATTCCAGACATTCATTCAATAAAACCGGCGTATGTACGATTTCCAATTTTTCCACCCAATTTTCTTCGTATAACTTTTATAAAAACCTCTAAAATTGCAATTTTTAGAGATACTCTTTATTCAAAATTAATATCATTAAAAGCTTCGGCAGCTTCTCTAAAAGAATCTTCACTATCTTCAAGATATTGACTGTAAGTTGCGGAATCCCAAAGTTCCACATACTTTGCAATACCAAGAATAGTGCAGTCTTTAGAAAGTTTTGCATATTCACGCAAACTTTGAGGGACAGAAAGACGCCCATTTTTGTCAAATTCAACCTGTTGGGCAGGCGCTATAAAATGACGGACAACCTGCATATCCCGTCCTTTCGTCATGGAAGCGTTATTCATCACTTTATTTTGAAAGTTTTCCCACTCTTCCTGGGTAAAAAGCCATAAGCAGCGATCTAAACCCTTGGTAACCATAAGTACATTTTGATTTACAGCCGTTCTCAATTTAGCAGGAAATGAGACACGACCTTTTTCATCAATCGTATTATTGTATTCACCAGTTAACAGATTCATACCCACTTATTACCACTTTTTACCACAATTTCCCACTTATTCACCATTTTATATGAAAAAAAGCTAAAGTCAAACACCTTTCTTGCCGAGAAAAATCTTTTTTTAATTTTTTGATTTTTGTTTACAATAAAAAAAAATACTTTCCATAATTAGAGTTTTATGTATAGTCATTATCCGATATTATTTTGATATGAATTTTTCAACAATAAACGAAAGTTCGCTTCACAACACATTAAAAAAACTCTATTCATTTCAGGAAAATGGAAAAACTGAGGTAGTGCTGGAGGGACACGTCTATGACATTCTGACAGAAAACAATACCGTAATAGAAATTCAAACGAAAAATCTTTCAAAACTTCTGCCAAAACTTCTTGATGCAATAGAAAAAGGTCACAAAGTAAAAGTTGTTCACACGGTTATAATTAATAAAACGATAATTTTAAAAGATACGGCAGGAAATATTATCTCAAAACGGAAAAGCCCCAAAAAAGGCTCAATTTACAGCATTTTTCGCGAACTTACAGGCATTTATTCAATTTTGCTGAACCCGAATTTCAGTCTTGATGTACTTGAAATAAACGTAAGTGAATACCGACTGCGAACAGAAGAAAAAGTGCAGTCGCGTAACAAGCAAAGAAGATTTCTCAAAAACTGGATTAAAACCAACAACAAACTTGATGAAATTTTGATGACACGACATTTCTGCACAGAAAACGACTATCTTGCCCTCCTGCCACAAGAGTTGAACAAAGAATTCTGTGCAAAAGATTTAACTTCCGCCCTGCGTGCCAGCAAAAAACTGCCAGCTTCCGCCACTTGGAATTCGCATTTAATTATCTGGGTCTTTGTCAGAATGAATTTACTGCAGGAAACTCAAAAACAAGGTCGCACACATTTTTATAAAATTTCAAGAAATTAATTTTTTTTCTGGGCGTATCCGGTGCGCTCTATTCTTTTTTCGTAGAATTTAATTTACATTCCGTCTCGCACACCGGTCGCGCTTTTCGCAGTTCCGGCAGTTGCCCCCAGCCCCAGCTACTCCGTGCCAGAACAATGGCACTTCGTTTCGCTGTGGCCCGCGTTGCGGCTGCTACAATCGCTTACGCAAAAGAAAATTACAAAAAATCAGTTTAAACAAAAAAAAAGCAGTCTCTGAATTAACAGAAACTGCCTCTTGTTTGCATTAAAAAAGACTACCAGCTGTCTGACATGTCATCTTCATCATGATTTTCCATGTCATACAAGTCTGTAACAGCACGTAAATCATCAAGATACAAATAATAAGAACCGCGGGCCTGCATTGGATTACAGTCAACTCTGAATCCTACAATTCTTAATCCAGGTTTATCACCATAATATGCTGAACTCTGAACAATTCCATGTTCTCCGTCCGGACTTGGAGGAACAACTGCTGTAAGTTTTTTCCAGCCACTGAAGCCAAGATTTCCAAGATAAAGTTCAAAATTACTTCCAAAATAATCCTGAACAAGAACATACATATCATGGCTTTGATTACGACCACAAACCCACATAGAAATTGTCTTTACAGTTCCTTCTACCGGAAGAGGTCTGCCTGCTTTGATTGTAAACGAATCAATACCACGGCGGAAGAAATCAACACGAACACCTAGAACCTGAGTATCTTCGTTTTCCTTGCCTTCATCTTCTTTTAAAGGTTCCTTCATTGCAGGATTTCCTTCAAAAAGTCTTGAAGTAATAACACCATCATCAGAAGAAATATGAACGTTCCAAGAACCTTCTCTTTCAAATTTATCAACAGAAACTTCTCTTAAAGAAGCCATTGCTGAATCTGCACCAATAGTTTCTGCATTAGGATCTGACAAACTGTATCCCTGAGCAAAAACCATAGTTGCCGACAAAGCCGCAATTACACCAAAAGCTAAGATTTTTTTCATTTTTTCCTACCTATTTTTCATTTCCGACAGTCGTTACATCATCACCAGAATCTGAATCTGAATCTGAACCAAAATCAACATCATTTAATTCATAGCCATCATAAATATAAGAAAGAGAATTTGTTGAATATTTTAACTGATCAAAGAAAATCACAAAATTATCCACATATTCTTCTGCATCAGAACGGATTCTAAAACCAACAAAAGTTAAATTCCGTGGACCTGAACGAAGTCTTGACTGCTGACACAACCAACCAGGAATCTTCACAATAATATTTTTCCAACCATGGAACGCAAGATTTCCTGCAGGAAGATTATGAACAGAACCGTTAGCGTCACGAACCATAATTTCAAGATTATATTTATAGTTAGCACCCCAAACCCAAAAATCAATATGTTTTACATTTCCAACAAACGGAATTTCAAAACTTTCGCCATCTTTAGATGGATAAACTTCAAACCAGTTATCGCCTTTGCGATTAAAAGCAGTTTTTATGCCAAGAACTTTTGGTTCAACATCCTGACCTTTAAGCAAAATTCCCAAAGAATTAGGTATACCGTCATAAATTCCCTGTTTAGGATAACCTTCAGCAACAAATCTGCTCGCATTTACCGCCCAATCCCAACTGTAAGTCTGACCATTATGCATATAGTTCTGATTTCCAACATTATCAAAACTTTCCATTACGAATGTCTCTGCACTTTTTGAGCTTGGCTGGCTGAATGCTGGCAATCCAATCACAAAAAGACATGCAAGACTAGCTAAGACCTTAAGTCCCCTTTTCATGCAAAACTCCTCGATTTTTTATACGTACAGGCTTGCGCCACGAATAAAGAAAATCTTTTTATATCATCGACACAATCATTCTAAAGTATAACCTTTTTTGATTATATTTTCTACCAGATTATTTGTCAAACTTGCAGAAGATAAGGAAGAAAGACTTATGAACTTTTATGAGTCTGAGTAAAAATATAAGGGTTTCAGTCGAAATAAATATGTCAAAAGAAGTTTATACAAAAGAAGTTTATACTTTAAAGACTGCTGAAAATATGTAATACTTTACCTGCAGAAATAATTTTAACGGAGCTTGCAGAAAATGTTTTTGAATGATTTTTCACAGACGAAATATACTAACTTTACCGAATTTAACCACGTAATGGACAAAAAATTAGCTGATAAATACAACCATAACACAGCTGTGATTCACGTACCTTCTAAAACTTTAGATTTAAATACTACAAATGAACTTAAAAGCGGAGTTTACAATCTTTTATATAAAAAAGTTACGTTCCAATTATTTATAAACAATAAAAAGTCCGAAAAATTGTATATATTTTTAAACGGGGGGGGCAATAGAATTGACTCTATAAAACCTGCATTTCAGCGTTGGAGTTACTACAAATTTTTAGATGGGACTATGATTAATATTGCAGACCCTATGTACACAACAGAATTTGGAAAAGCTCTTGCAACAGGATGGTATTATGGAGATACAAACACCTTTTACCTTAATTATGTCTGTGAAATAGTTTCCACGATTATAAAAAATTGTAACTATCAAAAAAATAATGTTTATTTTGTCGGCTCCTCGGCAGGTGGCTATGCCGCTTTGTATTGCAGTTGTAAAATTTCAGGTTCAAATGCAATAGCAATTAATTCTCAGATAAAACTTTCTTTTTTGGAAGGTGATTTCTTAAAATTAAAACAGGCTTTACATGTAGATTCATTAGATTCTTGCAATATTGACAGTAGAAATGACATTAGTGAACTGATTATCAATAATACTGAGTCAAAACTTCTGTTGTTAGAAAATTATCGTTCCCAAATGGATATGGATCAGTTGGAATACTTATGCAAAAAACTTAATGTTAGTTTTAATTACGGTATTCATGAATTGCAAAAAAATCTGATTTTATGGCTTTATGATGCAAAACTAGAACCATGTCATAATGCACAAGAAACAAGAATCATTTTTCTGACAGCTATAAAACTGCTATCAGAAACTGACTATCAGAACTTGGAGAATCAATATCTGTATTATACGGAATTCTGGAGAGAAAATTTTGACCTTAGAAGACAAGTAAAAAATCTAAAGGCAGCTAATGATTTAAAGCAAGGCGTAGAACTTATACTACTTTCAAAGGATTACTTAAAAATAAATTGCCAAACTAAACTTTTATGTGAAGAAAAATTTTCTGTAAACAAAGGCGAATCAATATATACCAGTAAATTGATAGATGAAAACTTAAAACCAAATACAAGTTACTTGCTGCAATGGAAAACTTCATCTTTATCTGATACCAATGTTCAGACTTTTACGATAACTATAAGAAATGATAAGACAAAGCAGACTTTATTACAAAAAGAGTTTGATACTAATAAAAAATACAGCTTAATAATTCGAACAAAAAATAATACAGAAAACTTAAAGTTACGTTTGTCCCCAGGCATAATTGGACAGTGTAGCGGTAAATCATTAACTTTGAATAATTTTTCGTATGGAATTTTATAATAATCAGTAATATAAAAAGTATTGCTTGTTAAAGGCATCTGATAAAAAATCATTTACAATGCTTTATTTAGAGATACATTCGAGTTTTAATTCGTTAAAATACAACGAATTAAAACATCGTATTTTTAAAGCTCCCTCTAAAAATTGCAATTTTCAGAGGGAGTTTTGTATTTTTCTACTTTTTGCCTCTTTTGAACCAGCGGCGAATAGAACCAGGAA
>CAVJCY010000034.1:0-27173 GCA_963648145.1 bacterium
CCCCCCCTAAAACCCCCGGAAACTCCATAAAAATTAATCTTCCACACTTTCTGGAAAATTGATACCAAAACACTTCTGAATTTTCTGCCAGGTTGTGTATCCGCAGTAAGAATTCATAATTTTTTTTACAGAAGATTCATCTCTGTGCGGAAGACTTGCGGCGTAATATTCAAACAGGGAATAACCTTCAAAAATTGCAATTTTTAGAGATTCCCAAAACAGACTTTATTATTCTGGTGTCCATTCGGGATTTTATAGTAAAAAGGGTGCCATATTTACCGTAGTGCCCTTTTTTTACTGTTTATTGCCAATCTTTTCGGAAATTTTGTTTGCAACGAAAATGCCACTGGCACTTGCGTGCGAAAGGGAGTGTGTAACGCCACTGCCGTCGCCGATTACATAAAGACCTTTGTGTTGTGTTTCCAGGTTTTCGTTTAATTTCACTTCCATATTGTAGAATTTTACTTCTACGCCGTACAAAAGTGTGTCGTCACTGGCTGTTCCTGGGGCAATTTTATCCAAGGCGTAAATCATTTCTATTATGCCGTCTAGAATTCGTTTTGGAAGTACAAGACTTAAATCTCCCGGGGTTGCGGCGAGGGTCGGGCGTGTGCGGCTTTCTTCCAGGCGTTCCGGATTTGTACGGCGGCCTCTTTCTAAATCGCCAAACCGCTGAACAATTACACCGCCACCGAGCATATTAGAAAGTCGGGCAATGCTTTCGCCGTAGTCGTTACTGTCTTTAAATGGTGCTGTAAATTTTTGACTTACGAGAAGTGCAAAGTTTGTATTTTCAGTTTTTAGGTGTTCGTCTTCAAAACTGTGACCGTTTACAGTAATAATGCCGTTTGTATTTTCGTTTACGACAATTCCATTCGGATTCATACAGAAAGTACGTACGTGATCTTCAAATTTTTTTGTGCGGTAAACTATTTTGCTTTCGTAAAGTTCATTTGTAAGGTGACTGAAGATTACGGCCGGAAGTTCAACGCGGACGCCTAAATCTACGCGGTCAGAAAGGGTAGGAATATTTAAATCTTTGCAAACCTGGCTCATCCATTTGCTGCCGGAACGACCGACAGAAACGATGCAGTATGTACAATCTGCGGAGCTGTCTGCCGTAAAAACTTTAAATCCGGAAAGCGTTTTTTCAATTTTTGTTACCGGAGTTTCAAAATGCCAGTCAATTTTATCTTTGAGTTCATTGTAAAGATTTTGCAGAACAACGTAATTTATGTCTGTTCCTAAATGGCGGACAGAAGCGTCTAGTAATGAAAGATTGTTCTGCATACAGATTTTTTTGAACTGACTGCCGGCTGTAGAAAACATTTTTGTAAACTGTCCGCCGTGTGAAACGTTAATGTCGTCTACATAGTGCATTAATTCAAGTGCCTGTTTTTTTCCGATATGTTCATATAAAGTGCCGCCAAAATCGTTGGTGATATTGTATTTTCCGTCCGAAAAGGCACCGGCCCCGCCAAAGCCAGACATAATTGAACAGGTTTTGCAGCGAATGCAGGATTTTACTTTTTTGCCGTCAATTGGGCAGTGCCTTTTGTTTAAAGGTTTGCCTTCTTCGTAAACAGCTACTTTTAATTCAGGATGGTTTTTGATTAATTGATAAGCCGAAAAAATTCCGCCAGGGCCGGCTCCGATAATAATTGCGTCGTATTTCATGATGTGTAGAATTTATCACAAAGGATAAGGAAATTCACTATTGACTATGAAAGTGTTTAAATTAGAATTTATGTAAAAAATTCACGATTTTAAAGCTTAGGGTATGGAGCAGGAAGCAACGAAGTTGTGCACGCCACCGCAGGCACTTGTGCCGAGGAGGCTGAGCGGGAGCGAACTGCGGAACACCCGACCTGCCGCAGGCAGGGAAGCCCATAAAAAAAAGGAAGTAAGAAATGAAAACAGTTGCGGGTATTGATCTGGGAACGCAGAGTATGAAAGTCGTAATTTATGATTACGAAAAAAAAGAAATTATTGAAAAAGCATCTTGTCCTATGGATTTGATTTCTGAAGCTGACGGTACAAGGGAACAGAAAACTGAATGGTTTGATAAGGGACTTGAGGTTTGTTTTGGAAAATTGAGTGCTGAAAATAAAAAAACGATTGAAGCAATTGGTGTTTCTGGTCAGCAGCATGGTTTTGTTCCGCTTGATAAGGACGGAAATGCCCTGTACAACATAAAACTCTGGTGCGATACTTCTACAACAAAGGAGTGCAAGGAAATTACTGACGCAGCAGGCGGAGATGCTGCCGTTGTTGACGCTCTTGGAAACTTAATGCTGACAGGTTTTACGGCTCCAAAAATTAAGTGGCTTAAAAATAACAAAAAGGATGCTTTTGATAAACTGGCTTACATTATGCTTCCTCATGATTATTTGAACTGGAAGTTAACCGGCGATTATGTAATGGAATACGGAGATGCTTCTGGAACCGCACTTTTTGATTCTAAAAAACGCTGCTGGTCTAAAAAAATCTGTGACATTATTGATGATGGACTTTTTGCAAAACTTCCAAAATTGATTGAACCTTCTAGCCCGGCTGGAAAAGTAAGTACCCAGGCTGCAAAAGCTTACGGTATTCCAGAAGGAATTCCAGTTTCTGCCGGTGGCGGTGATAATATGATGGGTGCCGTTGGAACTGGTACAGTCGCTGATGGATTTTTGACAATGTCTATGGGAACTTCTGGAACACTTTACGGATATTCTGATAAACCAATTGCCGACCCGGTAAACGGTTTGAGCGGATTCTGTTCAAGTACAGGCGGATGGTTACCACTTCTTTGTACAATGAACTGTACTGTTGCAACAGAATTTGTGCGGGGTCTTTTCCAGATGGACGTAAAAGAATTAGACAGCGAAGCAGCTAAAGCTCCGTGTGGTTCTGAAGGCGTACTGGTAATTCCATTCTTTAACGGAGAAAGAACTCCAAACCTGCCAAACGGACGTGCAAGCATTACAGGTCTTACGTCAGCAAACACAAACAGAGCAAACATTGCTCGCGCTTCACTTGAATCGGCAGTCTTTGCAATGCGCGGTGGACTTGATGCATTCAGAAAATTGGGATTCCAGCCAAAAGAAATCCGCTTGATTGGTGGCGGTTCAAAGTCTCCAATATGGCGACAGATTGCGGCAGATATTATGAATCTTTCGATTAGAGTTCCTGCATTGGACGAAGCTGCCGCACTTGGCGGTGCAGTTCAGGCTTTATGGTGCTTAAAAAATCAAAACGGAAAGTGCGATATTGCCCAGCTTTGTGCAGAACACATCAAATTGGACGAATCAAAGAACACAAATCCGATTGCTCAGAATGTTGCAGCATACGACAAGGCCTATGCTGAATATTCTAAAGTTGTAGAAACTTTGAGCCCACTTTACAAATAGTTTTTGGGTAACACTTAAAATTTGAAAGCTTCTCTAAAAAAGCATCAAAAATGTTTTTTTAGAGATAGCCTAAAATCCATCGGGAAAAGAAAAGTCGTTTTCCTATCTACTTCTACAAAATGTTCCATTTTAAAATTTTATCAAATTCGTATTGGTATTCCTTTTTAAGAGAGGCAGATTCCAAGTGTACCGCGAGTTTTGTTAGCTTGCCACAAATGCAGTGTGGAACCGGCGCGACATTAAGGCACGTGGATAATTTCGCGCGGTTTGCTGCCGTTGGCGGGACCTACAATTCCTCGTTCTTCCATTTCTTCTACAAGGCGGGCTGCGCGGTTGTAACCAATGCTGAGTCGGCGCTGTAAATAACTGGCACTTGCTTTGCCTGCCTGAAGTACAATTTCCAAGGCCTGGTCGTAAAGCGGATCGTCGTCGGTCATGGAATTTCCGAACAAATCTTTGCCACTTGTGTCATCATCGTCATCAAAGAATATTTCGTCATCAATATAATCTGGTTCGCCATATTCTTTAACGGCATTTACAACGTCTTCTACTTCTTGGTCGCTTACAAATGTACCTTGAATTCGCACTGGGGCTGGGTCTGTTGCAGATGCATAAAGCATATCGCCACGGCCAAGTAGTTTTTCTGCACCAACGCTGTCAATAATGATGTTTGAATCTGTGCGCGAAGAAACCATAAACGCAATTCGGCTTGGGATATTTGCCTTGATAAGTCCGGTGATAACGTTTACGGAAGGTCTCTGAGTTGCAAGTACAAGATGAATTCCGACGGCACGGCTCATTGCGGTAAGGCGGGCAACAATACTTTCCAATTCTTTGCCGCTGGTTGCCATTAAATCCGCAAATTCATCTATGATGACTACAATGTAAGGCAATTTTTCTGTGGCAATGTGTCTTTCTATGATTCTTTTATTGTACGAGGAAATATCGCGGACGCCCATAGAATCAAGGAGCGCGTAGCGCCGTTCCATTTCGCAAAGGCAGTACTGAAGTGCTTGTAACGCTTTTTTTGGTTCCGTGATGACCGGCGTAAGCAGATGAGGAATATTATTGTAAAGTTTTAATTCAACGACTTTTGGGTCAACAAGAATTAATTTTACGTCGCGGAATGAACGTTTGTACAGAATGGAAAGAATGAGCGAGTTTACACAAACGGATTTTCCGGAACCTGTTGCACCGGCAATCAGCATATGTGGCGTTTTTACAAGGTCAATCAGCTGAGCTTTTCCCAAAATGTCTTTGCCTAGAATTACTGGTACGGCCATTTTATTCCATTCGTCCAAATTCATTTCTATAATTTCCCGGAAACCGACAATTGAACGATGTTTGTTTGGAACTTCGATTCCGACCGCCTGTTTTCCTGGAATTGGGGCAACAATTCGCACGGACTGGGCAGCAAGACTTAAGGCGATATTATCCTGTAATGCAACAATTTTACTGAGTTTTACACCTGGAGCCGGCAGAATTTCAAACATTGTGACTACCGGGCCTTTTTTGATTCCGATTATGTCCGCTTCGATATTAAATTCTGCCAGAGTCTGCTTTAACTTCAGTGATGCCTGCTTTGTCTGTTCGTCAATAATCCAATATTCGTCGTCTTTGTAGGCAGTAAGAAGATTTGAAGGAATAGCGTACGGTCCTTTTTTTACAGCGCGGTTTGTGTGAGCAATTCCACCGCTGATTTCTTGACCGTGCGGGGTATTTTCTTCCTGTTGAGCATTAAAAAAGTCAGAAAGTTCATCTTTTGTAAGATTTGTCACGCCTGCTTTTTTATATTGTTCCGCTTTTTCGGGATTTATTGAAAATTCAGAATTCTCGTCATTTGCGATTGTGCCGTCGGAATTCAATAAAATTTGAGAATTCTCGTTCAAATTTTGATTTTTTGAGTCAAAATTATCAGAAATTTCCTGAGATTCTGGGACTTCTTCAAAGTATTCTACATTTTCAAAATTTTCGGGATGTTTTTCCTGCGATTCTGGCATATTTTCCCGAATGTCTTTTTCCATATCAGAAAAAACTGAGGAAATTGATGAACTGAGACTGTTTTTGTTTGAGGCGGCAATCAAATGGTCGGTTGCAAGCCCAATATTCTGTGTACTATTGATTGCCTTTGAAACGGCTTCGTCATCATTCATATCAATGTCGTAAAAACTTTCGTCAATTTTGCGTTCAGAAGTTTTTTTTGCAACAGAATGGACTGAACGTGCGGTTGGATTTACAAAATGTTCCGAATTTCCAGTAGATTTTTCTACTTCTGATTCAGTTTGCACTGCGTTAACGGCGGAATTTTGAGAATTTTCGAAATTTATTTTTCCGCCGTCGTCGTCAATTTCTTCAAAATTGTTTGCTTCAAAGGCATCTATTTCTGAATCTAATTCGTCGTCAAGCCGGATTCTTGTTGGAAATTTTTTTTCAGTTTTTTTTTCCTCAGAAGGATTTTCGCTTTTTGGCAAAAAATCATTATCATCGTTCAAAGTAATGCTTGTAGGGTAACTTGGCGACTGGTAAGTTTTTGCAAAATTGCCTGGGTTTTCAGTTGTTTTTTGAGTTTCTGATTCTTCTGCGTCTGGCAAAACAACCGGTTCGTCAAAATCTTCAGAACTAAGTTCTGTTTCTGCTTCAGATTCTTCGGAATTTTCAATTTCTTTTTCAGGATTTTCTTCAGAGTTTTCGTCTGAATCTAAAAATGAATCTATGTAAGTTGCGGCAGAAAACGGATCTTCTTCTGCAAGGGCGGCTGGTTCAAGGCTGTAAGAAGCAAAATTGAAAGGATCTTCTTCTTCCGACTTTTGATTTTCAGAATTTTCTGATAAATTTTCTGCAAAATTAGAATCTGGTTCGGCAAAATCAAAATTTCCGGCTTCTTCGGAATCAAGATTTTCTGGTTCTTCTGAATTTTCTTCAGATTCTTCAGTTTTATTTTCAGTTTTAATAAAAGGATTTACAGAATTTTCGTCTGCATCAATCGGTGGAAAATCAAAGGTTGGGTCATTTTCGTCAAAAATTTCTTCTGTGTATTCCGGCGGTATTTTTTCTGGTTTTGGCGGAACGTTATTCCATTCAAGTTCGTCTGCTTTTTCAAGTTCAGCTTCCGCTTCCGGAGCGGTGAGCGCAGCCCATTCGTCTTGAGTTATGATTGTTGCCGGATTTTTTTCTTCGTCAGAGTTGGCAGTGTCAGAAATTTTATCTTCTGTAACAGGCGGTTTTTCTTCATCGTTTGTGATTTCTGAATTTTCTGTTGATTTTTCGGCTTCTTCACTTTGATTTTTTGAATTTTCCGAAAAATTCTTTTTCATAAGTTCATCAAGAGTTTCGTCAAAGACAGAAGGTTTTTCTGGTTCTTCTTTTATTTCTTCTTTTTTAGTTTCTGTGTGATTTTTTTTGAGCAAATGAGGAATTTTTTGTGAATCAGGGGCGGGTTTCCCCTGTTTTTTGTAAATTGATTCATTTAATTTGTCTGCAATAATTCCAATTGCAAGGTATTCAATAATAACGAGCATAAGTCCTGTGACAATTGCTACAGAAAGTTTTACGCCAATAAATGATTTTGACCCTGAATTTAGAATTGAACGGCAGATATTTTCTGTGATTACAATAGTAAAAAACGGAATGATTGCGGTAAGAAGTCTTACAGTTTTTCTTGCGGTCCATTTTGTTGCAAAGCAGGAAATTCCGGATGAAAAAAGAAAAAGAGGAATTAAAATGCTGGAAAAACCATAGACGGAAAAAATCATATCTCCGAGAAGAAAGAGAATATTATTATGGGAAGGACTTCCCGGCCCGAAATTAAATGCCTGTAAAATCAATGAAATTGTAAATAGCGCTGCAAGTGTCAGTAAAACAACGCCCGTAATTAAATTAGATTTATTAGATGATTTCATAGTTCCAGTATCGGCAGATAAAAAAAATGATTTAGAGAAAATTTTAACGGTTTGCACTTGGGGTAGCGATTGTAAGGGCCGCGTCAGCGGGATTTTGCAGGCGAAGTGCCATTGTTCTGGCACGGAGCGCAAAAGCTGGAGGCGAATGCCGGAACCCTGAAAAGCGCGACCGGCTTTAGCCGGGACCCTCCGGGGAAAAATTATTGTTGAAAATTCTTTTAAACACTGATTGACTTTTTTTTATGTAAATATTATAAATTTCGAATGAAGGCAACGGAGTCGAAGAAATAACACAGAGTGTCATATCTTCGACTCCGTTTTGTTTTTTAACGCGAATAAATATTTATCCAAACGGAGTTTTATAAGGAGGAAATAATGTCTAATGTTCCAGAATTGTTTGGCAGTATGGTTTTTAATCAGAAAGTCATGCAGGACAGATTGCCAAAAGAAACATTTAAAGCTTTGAAGAAGACTCTTGATGACGGGGTTCCTCTTCAGTTGGACGTGGCAAATGTTGTTGCTCATGCTATGAAAGAGTGGGCAATTGAAAATGGTGCTACTCACTATGCACACTGGTTCCAGCCTTTGACGGGAATTACTGCTGAAAAACATGATTCGTTTATAACTCCGCAGGATGATGGTTCTGTAATTATGAGTTTTAGCGGAAAAGAACTTGTAAAAGGTGAACCTGATGCTTCTTCGTTTCCATCTGGAGGCCACAGAGCAACATTTGAAGCACGCGGTTATACGGTTTGGGATCCGACTTCTTATCCTTTTATTAAGGAACACACTCTTTGTATTCCTACTGCTTTCTGTTCTTACACTGGTGAAGCTTTGGACAAGAAAACTCCATTATTGCGTTCTATGGAAGCACTGGACACTGAAGCAAAGCGAATTCTTAAACTTTTTGGCAAGAATGTAAGTCACGTTGCAACAACAGTTGGTCCTGAACAGGAATATTTTATTGTTGACCATGATCTTTATGCTGAACGAAAAGACTTGAGAATGACAGGAAGAACTTTGTTTGGTGCAAAGCCTTCTAAAGGTCAGGAAATGGACGACCAGTATTTTGCGGCTCTTAATCCAAGAATTGTAAAATATATGGAAGATTTAAACGAAACATTATGGAAATATGGAGTTTTTGCAAAGACAGAACATAACGAAGTTGCTCCAGCTCAGCATGAAATGGCTCCGATTTTTACTACAACTAACCTTGCCGTTGATCAGAACCAGCTGACTATGGAAGTAATGAAGAAAGTTGCTAAACGTCACGGTTTGGAATGTCTTTTGCACGAAAAACCATTTGCAGGACTTAACGGTTCAGGAAAGCATAACAACTGGTCTATGTCTACAAATGAAGGCGAAAACCTGTTGGAACCTGGAAAAACTCCGGAAAGTAACGCTCAGTTCCTTTTGTTCTTGACTGCAATTCTTAAGTCTGTTGATGAAAACCAGGATTTACTGAGAATTTCTGTCGCAAGTGCCGGAAACGATCACCGTCTTGGAGCTAACGAAGCACCTCCGGCAATTATTTCTGTTTATCTTGGCGATGAACTTTACAAAGTTCTGGAAGCAATTAAAGATGGCAAGCCATATTCTGCCGGTAAAAAAGAAAAAATGACTATTGGAGTAGAATTGTTGCCACCAATTCCAAAAGATTCTACTGACAGAAACAGAACTTCGCCTTTTGCGTTTACAGGAAACAAGTTTGAATTCCGTTCTTGTGGTTCAAGTCTTTCTATTGCAGGTCCAAACACAGCTTTGAACGCAATTGTTGCTTATACTCTTAAGCAGTTTGCTGATGAACTTGAAGCTGCAAAGGATTTTGATAAGGCTTTGAATGCTTTGATTAGTCGTGAAGTAAAAGCTCACTGGCGAATTGTTTTCAATGGCAACGGTTATGATGAGTCTTGGAAAGTTGAAGCTAAAAAACGCGGCTTGCTTGAATTGAAAACAACTCCGGATGCAATGACAAAATATTTGGACGAAAAAAATGTTAAGCTTTACACAGAAATGGGCATTTACACAAAAGAAGAAATGGAAGCTCATTACGAAACAAAGCTTGAAAAATATGCTCAGATTTTGAACATTGAAGTAAATACAATGCTTGAAATGATTTACAAAGACATTCTTCCGGCTGCATATAAATATATGGATGCAGTTAGCAAGACTGTAATTGATTTGAAAACTGTTGTTCCATCTGCAAAGGCAAGTGCTCAGACTGAACTTCTTGCAAAACTTGACGGTTATGTAAGTTCTTTGGCTGAAAAAGCCAGCGTTCTTGAAAAAGAACATGAGACTGCTATTTCTGCAGGTGATGTAATGGCAGTTGCAAAAGCATATGCGGACAAGGTAATTCCTGCTATGACTGATGCAAGAGCTATTTATGATGAAATGGAAGTGCTGATTGGCGAAGATTACAAACCATTCCCATCATACGAAGATTTGTTGTACAGAGTGTAAAAAAAACTCCGCGTGGTGTAATTTTTTGCGCCAGCGGGGGATTTTAAGGGGGATTTCCCCCTTAGGAGAAGGGGTGGCGTAAGACGTGCTTCCCCCACCTTGAAGAAAATTAAAATGCTGCGGCGGAAGTTGTGGCTCACGAATAAAATTGGCAAAGGCGCCGAAAACTGGAAGTTCTAAAAATACCCGTGTTTTTTTTGAACTAGTTTTCGGTGCTTTTTTTTTGATTCAACGAAAGGAGGTTGAATATGGAAGATTCTGTTTGGAGCGTCTGGTATCTGATTGGTGCCGCTCTTGTTTTCTTTATGCAGTGCGGTTTTGCAATGGTAGAAACCGGATTTACACGTGCAAAGAACGCAGGAAATATCATCATGAAAAACTTGATGGATTTCTGTATTGGTACTCCAATGTTCATGGTTTTGGGCTTTGGAATTATGATGAGTGAAAATTATTTCTTTGGTTTTATAGGTAAACCGAATTTACAGTTGTTCACTAAATTTGCTGATCCAAGCATGGACTGGTCGTCTTTCGTATTCAACTTAGTTTTCTGTGCTACTGCCGCAACTATTGTTTCAGGTTCTATGGCAGAACGCACAAAATTCAGTGCATATTGTATTTATTCTGCGGTAATTTCTGCAGTAATTTACCCGATTGAAGCCGGTTGGGTCTGGAATTCTCAGGGTTGGCTTGCAAAACTTGGATTTATTGATTTTGCCGGTTCTGCTGCAATTCATTCTGTTGGCGGTACAGCGGCTTTGATTGGCGCAATTTTCTTAGGTCCGCGTCTTGGAAAATATGAACGTGACGAGAAGGGCAAGGTTGTTAAAGTAAACGCTATACAGGGACACTCTTTGACTCTTGGTGCCCTGGGAACATTTATTCTTTGGTTTGGCTGGTACGGATTTAACGGTGCTGCCTGCGTTCAGGTAAAGGGTCTTGGCGGTCTTGCAGCTGTTTTTGTAAACACAACAATTGCTCCAGCTATTGCCTGCGTTACAACAATGATTTTCACCTGGATTAAGAACGGCAAACCTGATGTTTCTATGACGTTGAACGCATCTTTGGCTGGTCTGGTTGCAGTCACAGCTCCTTGTGCAACTTGTGATGCTCTTGGAGCAACAATTATTGGTATTGTTGCCGGTATTTTGGTTGTTGTTATTGTTGAACTTCTTGATCTTAAATTACACATTGATGACCCTGTTGGTGCCGTTGCAGTTCATCTTGGAAACGGTATTTGGGGTACAATTGCCTGCGGTTTGTTCAGCGTAGACACTGGTTTGTTCTACGGTCACGGATTTAAACAGCTTGGAATTCAGTTGCTTGGTGAACTTTCAATTCTTGCATGGACAACTGTTTGTATAACAATCACATTTGCAATAATCAAGAAAGTTAACGGTTTGCGTGCAAGTCCAGAAGAAGAAATCAAAGGTCTTGATAAAACAGAACACGGTCTTATTTCTTCTTACGCTGACTTTACAATCAATATTTCTGATGCAGAACTTCAGGAAGCCAGAGATGCTCATATTGATGTTCCTGTTAGTGCCGCAGTCCCTGTTACAAAGGCAACTCCAACAGATTACACAGGAAAATACACAAAGGTTGTTATTGTTACACGACAGACTAAATTTGAAGCCCTTAAGACTGCGATGAATGGAATTGGCGTAACTGGTATGACGGTTGTAAATGTTATGGGTTGCGGTATGCAAAAAGGTTCTACAGAAAAGTATCGAGGTGTTCCGGTAAATGTAACTTTGATTCCAAAAGTAAAAGTTGAAATTGTAGTTGCAAAAGTTCCGGTAGAAACAGTTATAGAAACTGCTAAAAAAGCACTTTATACAGGTCACATTGGCGATGGTAAGATTTTCGTTTATCCAGTTGAAAATGTTATCAAAGTCAGAACTGGCGAAGAGGGGTACGATGCCCTTCAGGATGAAAACGAATAGTTTTGCAGTCCTCATAATAAGGAACAAGCGTTAGCAATAACGTTTTTCATAACACTTTTGGGCCGACCGGTAGTTTTTGGGTATTTCTGCCGGCCGGCCTTTTTTTGTGATTTTGTATTTTCTGAAAAAAAACAAAAACTTTCGCTCAAAATTATTATATACTGTGAGTAGGATTTAAAAATAAACAAAAACAGGAGATTTTTATGGAAAATTTAGGATTTATTGGAATGGGAAACATGGCCCTGGCATTGGTCGGGGGATTTATAAAAAGCGGAAAAATTAATAAAAATGACATCTTTGCATTTGCTCCAAATCAGGAAAAATTAAATAAAAATGCTCAGGTGCTGGGATTTACTCCTTGTAAAAGCTTAAATGAACTGGTTTCTTGTGCGGACACTTTTGTTATGGCCTGCAAACCGTATCAGATAAACGACGTTTTAAAAGAAATTAGCACGGAACTTTCCGGCAAGGCACTTATTTCCGTTGCGGCTGGCTGGGGTTTAAAAAATTACGAAGAATTTTTTTCAGGTACGGGCAAAGTGCTTTCTGAAGAAGCAAAAATGCTTTTTAACGATTCAGTAAGAATTCAGTGCATAATGCCAAATACCCCGGCACTTGTTGGCGAAGGTGTTATGCTTTTTGAAAAAGAAAATACTTTAACCCCGGAAGAACATGCTCAGATTGTAGAACTTTTTTCTTCTTTGGGAATTGTTGAAGAATTGCCGTCAAACCTTATGGGAATAGGCGGAGCAGTGAGCGGCTGCGGTCCGGCCTTTGTTGATTTGATGATGGAAGCATACGCAGACGCGGCCGTAAAATACGGAATACCTCGTCCAACCGCTTACAAAATCGTTGCACAGACAATTTTGGGCAGTGCAAAACTTCAAAAAGAAACAGGAAAACATCCGGCAGTTTTAAAAGACGAAGTGTGTTCGCCAAATGGAACGACAATTTGCGGTGTTGCGACTCTTGAAAAAGAAGGCTTTAGAAACGCCTGCATCGCAAGTATCGACGCAATTATGAACAGGAAAAAATAGTTTTTTAAATTTAAGGACACTTAGCATGGTGCAGTGCGTAAGAATAACCATCTTTGCTGATAAAGTGTTCCAAATTTCAACATCAATTTCAAATATTATATCAATCAAAAATTCATCAAATAAAGTATCTTTGTAAAAATTTAATATTTTATAATTTGTGTTTTTGTTTAGGCTATCTCTAAAAAATCATTTTCAATGCTTTTTAGAGAAACGTGCGAGTTTTAATTCGTTGATATAGCACGAATTAAAACATCGCGTTTTTAGAGGTTCCCAATACTACAAGGACTTATTATGACAAATATCGATTATCGAAAACTCTGGAAATTGCTTATTGATAAAGGAATAAAGAATAAAACAGATCTTATTCCAATGGCCAATATTTCCAGTAATGTTTTGGCAAAACTCAATAAAGGTGAGTATGTTTCTTTGGAAAGTATTCAGAAAATATGTAAAGCCTTGAACTGTGATGTTGGCGATATTTGTGTAGTAAATGAAGTAATTTCATCAGAAAAATAATTACGGTGTCATTATTTGACACATTCGAACGATAAAATAAGTTAATAATGGAAAAATTGTATTAAGGGCATTCTTAAAAAATCATTTTCAATGCTTTTTTTTAAAAAGCAAGGAGACCAAAACTAATGGCAACTACAACAGATACAGGAATTAGAGATAACAAAGATTACGGTAGTGTAGGTGATTTCTTAAAGAATGTTGTAAGAGAGGGATCAGATCTTTCTGTAGTATCAGCCTATTTTACAATTTTTGCTTATTATGGACTTCATGAACAGTTAGATTCGATTAATAGTATGAAGTTCTTGTTTGGAGAACCTGCTTTTGTTACTTCCGATAATGTTGATGTAAGAAACTACAAAATAGAAGATGAATCAATTGTAATAAGCCCAACTGAAAAAATTGGTCAGAAACGAATTGCCGAAAAATGTGCAGATTGGATTAAAAATAAAGTTGAAATTAAATCAATTGTAAAACCTAATTTCCTTCATGGAAAAATGTATTATGTTGATGCTGATGCAAAGGGATATCCTTGTGGAATTTCCGGTAGTTCTAATTTTACAACAAGCGGTCTTGGCCTTAAAAAGGAAGCAAATAATATTGAATTAAATCTTATTGTAGATAGTAATCGTCAGAAGGAAGAACTCAAAGATTGGTTCGATAAAATTTGGAATGACAATACAGGACTTGTTCAGGATGTAAAGAATGAAGTTATTAAATATCTTGAACAGTTATATAAAGAAAATGAACCTGAATTGGTTTATTTCAAAACTCTTTACAGTATTTTTAATGATTATCTTGAAGAACAGAAGGATAACAAACTCTTTGATGAGACAGCATTTAAAGATACTGAAATATGGAAAAAACTATATGAATTTCAAAGAGATGGCGTAAAGGGAGCAATAAATAAACTCCAGAAACATAACGGATGTATCATTGCAGATTCTGTAGGTTTAGGAAAAACCTTCGAAGCACTTGCAGTTATCAAATATTTTGAACTTCGTAACTATCGTGTTCTTGTTCTCTGTCCTAAAAAGCTTAGTGATAACTGGACTGTTTACCATGCAAGTAAAAATAGCACATTAAACATACTTGAAAAAGACCGCTTCCAGTACAACGTTCTTTATCATACAGATATGGGGCGTGTAGAAGGAAAGTCTGGCGCAGATAGTCATGATTTTGCAACATTTAACTGGGGGGCATATGACCTTGTAGTTATTGATGAAAGCCATAATTTTAAAGGCAATCCTATGGAAAAAGAAAATGCTGCAGGTGAAAGAAGAATGAACCGTGCAAAATGGCTTATGGAAAAAGTCATAAAAGCAGGCGGAAAAACAAAAGTCCTTATGCTTTCAGCAACTCCGGTTAATAATACTCTTAAAGATTTGCGTAATCAGATTAATCTTATTACAGAATGTGATCAGTCTGCCTTATTTGAATCAGCTGGAATTACAGATATTAGTAAGACCCTTGAAACTGCACAAAAACAATTTACATATTGGGCTGATCCAAAAAAGAATCCAAACAGAACTACTAAGCAGTTGATGGAAAAACTTGATTCATCATTCTTTAAATTGCTGGACGAACTTACAATTGCACGTTCTAGAAAACATATTACAAAGTTTTATAACGAGGCCGATGTCGGTAAATTCCCGGAAAGAAAGAAACCAATATCAATATATTCACAGATTGATACCGATGATATGTTCCCAAGTTATGCAGCAATTGATGAGCAGATATCTAAATATAAACTGGCTATATTTACACCATCTTCATATTTGAAAGAAGATAAAAAAGCAGAATATGCAGCAAAAGCAGGTTCAACAGTGGAAGCTTTTATCCAGGAAGACCGTGAAAAATCTTTGATAGGGATGATGAAAGTCGGATACTTGAAACGTCTTGAAAGTTCCATTCATTCATTCTCTCTATCAATAAAAAGAACAATTGATAAAATTTCTGAAATCGAACATAAAATCGACGCTTTTAAAGAACTAGAAAAAAAACATCAAAATACATCTTCTATTGAAGTTGAACAAAATTATGAAGATGGAACGATGCAGGAAAATGACGAGGAAGATTGGGAAAATGATCCTGATCTTGAAGTTGGTAGAAAATTAAAGTTTAAGCTTGAAGATCTGAAACTTGATGAATGGTTAAAAGATTTAAGAAGTGATAAAGATGCTTTCAAAATTTTATACAACAGTGCAGTTCAAGTTTCTATAGAAAAGGATGCAAAACTTCAGCAATTAAAGAAGCTTATTAAAGACAAGATTGAAAAACCAATTAATCCAAATAACAAGAAGGTTGTTATTTTCACAGCTTTCTCTGATACGGCAGAATATCTTTATAACTACATTCAGTCATGGGCAAAAGATAAATTGGGACTTGAATCAGGTCTTGTCTGCGGTTCAACCAGCAGTGCAAGCTGGGGAAAAAATGATTTTAATATGATTCTTACAAACTTCGCCCCTAAAGCTAAACATCGTGAAGACTTGAATCTTACTGCAGAGGAAAAATCAAAGGAACTTGATATTCTCATTGCAACAGATTGTATTTCTGAAGGTCAAAACTTGCAGGATTGTGACTATCTTATTAACTATGATATTCACTGGAATCCTGTTCGTATTATTCAGCGTTTTGGCCGAATTGACCGTTTGGGGAGTACAAACAGTTGCATTCAGCTGGTAAATTTCTGGCCAACACAGGACCTTGATGATTATATCAATCTCAAAACTCGTGTAGAAAGCAGAATGGCACTTGTCGATTTAACAGCAACTGCCGAAGATAACATTCTTAAAACCTATGAAGTAAAAGAGTTGATTGATGAAGATATGAAATATCGTGATCAGCAGCTAAAACGTCTTAAGGACGAAGTTCTTGATTTAGAAGATATGACAGATTCTATTTCTCTTACTGATTTTACATTGGATGATTTCCGTGTTGAACTTTCTAATTTCTTAAAGAGTAATGAAGAGAAAATTAGGAATTCTCCAGATGGAATATATGCAGTAATTCCTTCACCAGAAAATACAGTACAGCCGTCAGAGAAAGAATTTGACGAAGCTACTAAGAAAGTAATTAAACCAGGAGTAATTTTCTGTTTACATCAGAAAAATGCTTCAGAAGAATGTGAAAAAATAAATCCCTTGAATCCATATTTCTTAGTTTATATCTATGAAGATGGTTCAAAGATTTATAATTACACAAGTGCAAAATCAATTCTGGAAGTATACAGATTGCTTTGTTCCGCTGAAAAAACTCCATATGATAAGTTATGTAATTTATTTAATACAGAAACAAACAATGGTTCTGATGTGAAAAAATACACTGATTTGCTTGATAAATCAGTTGCAGAAATTATGTCTAGTTTTAAACGAAGAAGTGCAATGAAGCTCACAACTAGTCGAACCGCAGTTCTTATTAAAAAAGATAAACAGGTTTCTAATGTGAATGATTTTGAACTTGTTACATGGCTAATAATAAAATAGATGAAGTATAAATATGGCAAAGAATACTGATGAAAAATTGAATATCCAGGAAGCTATAAAAGCATTCGGAAATAAAAGTATTACAGAAGCAGGTATAAATCTTTTTTCAGTTCTCGGATATGACACTAGCCTGCAAGCTCCGTTGGACAATAAGACATATCAAGAGTTTAAGGAAACTTATATTGAAGGTTCTCCTGCTGCTGAAAGATTTTCAGAAGAAAAAGCTCTTGTTAATGATTGGAAGTCCATCGATATTCTTTTCCAGCTTACAAATGATTCTTTTACAAATCAGGGAAGATTATTTGAACCAGCTGTAAATCCATACGATCCTCAGTCGTATCTTTGTTTTGCTGTTGAATTAGTTCAGAATGATTATTCAAAATCAAACATTGCAAACATTACTCGAGAAATAAATAAACTTTTCTCAATTCCTATCATCATTATTTATAAATATGGTGCAAATATTACTCTTGCCGTAATAAACCGTCGTGTAAATAAACGGGATAACGACCGTGATGTACTCGAAAAAGTAACTTTAATCAAAGACATTGTTTTTGCAAAACCTCATAGGGCTCATGTTGAAATTTTATTTGATATGAGTCTTCCTCAGTTAAGTAATGTATATACAATAAATAATTTTGAATCTTTGCATAAAGCCTGGAGTGAAGTTCTTGATACTCAGACTCTTAATAAACGATTCTATACAGAACTTTCAAACTGGTATTTCTGGGCAATAAAGACTGTCGTTTACCCAGGTTACGAAATGGAGGCTGAAAGAAATTCTTTATTCACAAAGGAAGAAAAGGTTCGTGAACATAATGCAAAAAACCTTATTCGCCTTTTAACACGTTTGCTGTTTGTCTGGTTTATTAAGGAAAAGGATCTTATTCCAGAAGAATTATTTGATGAAAAGAAAGCAGGTGAAATTATTAAGGGATTTGAGCCTGAAAAACAGTATAAGTTTATCGATGTCGTAGCAGAAAACAAAAGTATTTATTATAAAGCTATACTTCAGAACCTGTTTTTCGCCAGTCTTAATGCTGTACGCGGAGAACGAAAATTCAGAATTGACGGACAAAATCAAAATGCAACAAGTTTGATGCGTTATCAGCGTTATCACAAAAATCCAGAAGAGTTTGTAAAACTCATAGAATCCAAAGTTCCTTTTATGAATGGTGGACTTTTTGAATGTCTTGATCATCAGGATGAACAGAAGAAAGGTAAAAAGGGTGGTGCTGTAATTGATTATGAAGATGGATTCAGCGATAGAAAGGACAATGAACTTTTTGTGCCAGATTACATCTTTTTTGGAAAAGAATTAAAAGTTGACCTTAGTACAGAATATGATGACAAGAAAAAGAAAGATATAACTGTAAATGGCATTATCAATATTTTACAGAGATACAAATTTACAATTGCAGAAAACACACCTGTTGAAGAAGATATTGCTCTTGATCCTGAGCTTTTAGGACGTGTATTTGAAAATCTTCTTGCCTCCTACAATCCTGAAACAAAAATAAGCGCCCGCAAGCAGACAGGAAGCTTTTATACACCGCGTCCGATAGTTGAATACATGGTAGATGAAAGCCTTAAGGCTTATCTGAAAACAAAATTTCTTGATTCAATGCCTGTAGAAGAACGAGTTAAACCTGAAGTAATTGAAAGTACCGAAAATAAACTTTCAAGTCTTATTGCATATAATGAAATAGAACCTGATTTTACAGCAAAAGAAAAGCGCTTCATTCTTGAATGCATTGATAATTGTAAAATTCTTGACCCAGCCTGCGGTTCTGGCGCATTCCCAATGGGTGTCTTACAGAAGATTGTATATGTAATTCATAAGCTTGATCCAGATAACAGAAACTGGAAAACAATCCAGGCAGACAAGATTGAAGATGATAGGACTCTTTCAAAAGAAGAACAAAAATCTTTGATTGATGATATGAACTCAATTTTTGATGATAATGAACTTGACTATGCTCGTAAACTCTATTTAATTGAAAATTGTATTCACGGAATTGATATTCAGCCAATTGCAACACAAATCAGCAGATTACGTTTCTTTATTTCGCTTATTGTAGATCAGACAGTTGATGCAAAAAAGAAAAACTTTGGCATTCGCCCTTTGCCAAATCTTGAAAACCGTTTTGTTACTGCTAACAGTTTGATTGGACTTGATGATCAGCAGTCATATTTAAGTACTGACGAAATGGATAATTTACTTAAACAGTTGCAAAAAGTACGACATGATTTATTTAAGGCGAAAACTCCAAAACATAAATTTGAATTACGACAACAAGATAAAGACATCCGTGGTAAACTTGAACAAGAATTGATTTCAGTTGGTTTCGGCAAAGAAAATGCACGTTTTATTTCTACATGGGATCCTTATGATAAAAACAGAAGTGCAGAATTTTTTGATGCTGAATGGATGTTTGGTATAAAAGATGGATTTGATATTGTAATTGGGAATCCACCGTATGTTGAATCAAGAAATGAATCTTTTAGTGATGAGTTAAAAGATAAACTTGAGAAACAGTTGTTACACAACTATGGAGATTCATATAAGAATTATTTTCCACGGGGTGCTGATTTATTGATTTTCTTCTATGAATTATCGTTACGCTTGATTTCTAATGTCGGAGTTAATTGTTTTATTACGCAGAATTCATGGCTTAGTAGTGATTATGGGAAAAAATTTCAGAATTATATTTCTCAGAATACAGATATTAAAGCAATCATTGATAGTGATTTTAAATACTTCGAAGGTGCAAATATTAACACTGTAATTACTATTTTCCAAGGAAAATCAAAGGGGGGTAGTGTTGATTATATAAGAAGTCACGTTTCATTAGAGAATAAAACATTATATAAAATGAAAAGAAATCCTGACGATGAGAAATGTGATTTAAGACATTTTCAAATAGATGACAAACTTTTGTCAGACTTTAAATGGGGATTATTGTTTTTTACAGAAAAGCAATTCATGGATCTTCTTCTAAAAGCCTCAAAAAAAGGAAGTCAATTAAATCAGCAATCAGGATTCTCTATTGGACAAGGTGTAAATACAACTAAAAACAATATTGTTGAGAAATCCGATTCTAATAATATCCCAATTTTTGTAGCCGAAGATGGTGCCCCTTTAGTATGGCAATCTGCAACTGCACATGTGAAGAAAACAGTCATCTCAAAAGATAGAAAAATTCCAGTTTTAATTATGCCTCGGGGTGTTGCTTCAAGATATTATTGTGCATTTAATTGTATTGATGGATATTCAGCAAGTTATGTTGATATTTATACAACAGGAAAGAGAGATGCGGATGATGTATTCCGTATTTGGTTATTCTGTAATAGTTCATTTGCATGTCTTCTAAGAGAATCTTCAGGAAGAACTAATCTTGGTGGTGGAATGTTAAAAGCTGAAGCAACAGATATGAAATTTTTTCCTTTGTTATATAAATTTACCAACATAAAGGAAATAAAAAATATCTATGAGCAATCAAAATCATATGAAGTTCCAGGAAATATTGAAATTAGTGTAACTGATGAAATTCATAAGAAAATAGACGCTATTGTTTATGAATATCTTGATTTTTCTATTGAAGAACAAAAATATATTGAAAATAAATTGATAGAAGCAGTAAAACGACGAACAGAAAAGAGTAAAACAAGTGGAAAATGTTAGGATTAAAGTAAATCCTCATACGGATAGTAAAGACAGTTAATGAATGTAATTATGCAAAAATATCACTATGGTGAATGGAACTGTAAATAATGTTTCTAATCAGGTTGATTATAAGAAGTTATTTGAAGAAATAGCAAAAAATCATCGCCCTTGTAGACTCAGTCCTTTCTGCCAAAAAGAAAGATTCATCTGCAGATACAACAGACTTAGAAAGCCAGATTGACTGCGAAGTCTACGCACTTTACTGCCTTACCCTGGAAGAAATCGCCATAGTGGAGGGGAAGGAATAAAAGGGCTAAGCGGAAGGAGAAAGAGATATGGAAGAGAACAATATTATTTTATATCAGACTGAAAATTCAGATGTAGTTGTAAATGTAATTTACAAAGATGAAACATTCTGGCTTACACAAAAGGCAATGGCAGAACTTTTTGGGGTAAAAAGACAGGCTGTAACAAAACACATTCAAAATATTTATCAGGAAGAAGAACTTTCAGAAAATGTAACTTGTTCCAAAATGGAACAAGTTCAAAATGAGGGGGGCGTTCTGTAAAGCGTGTGCTTGATTTTTATAATCTGGATGCAATAATTGCCGTGGGGTACAGGGTAAATTCTAAAAAGGCGACTAAATTCAGACAATGGGCAACAAAAAATCTGAAAGAATATATTACAAAGGGGTTTGTTTTAAATGAAAAGCTTTTAAAGAACGGAAAATCTTTTGGAAAAGATTATTTTGATGATTTACTGGAAAAAATCCGTGAAATTCGTGCCAGTGAACGTCGTGCCTATCAGAAAATTACAGATATTTTTGAACAGTGCAGTTGCGATTATGATAAAGACAGCGAAACAACAAAACAATTTTATGCTTTTGTGCAGAATAAACTTCATTATGCGGTAAGTGGAAATACTGCTGCAGAAATTGTTTATAATCGTTCGGATTCTACGAAAGAGCATATGGGGCTTACAAGCTGGAAAAATTCGCCGGATGGAAAAATTTATAAATCTGATGTCGTGATTGCAAAGAATTATTTAAATGAAAAAGAAATTTCCAGATTAAACAGACTTGTTGCAATGTTCATTGATTTTGCGGAACTTCAGGCAGAAGAGGGCAATCTTGTAAAAATGCAGGATTGTGTTAATGCCATAAATTCTTTTTTAGAAAGTAACCGTCAGAAAGTTCTTGAAACAAAAGGAAAGATAAGTCATGAGCAGGCGATGAACTTTTAATGCGGCTTTCTAAAGATTTAACTTTAAAGTACGGCAAAGGGTTTTGTAAAAGTAATCTTTTCCAGATAAGGCAGTTTTATTTGAAATTTCAAAAATTCCAGACACTGTCACTGTCTGGAAAATTAAGCAGGAGCCATTATACAGAAATTATTAAGGCAGATTCCCCTCTTGAAATCAGTTTTTATGTGAACCTCTAAAAATTGCAATTTTTAGAGGTTCCCTTAATTTTAAAATTGATTACAACAAACTTCCCATTGAAAGCAGTCTTATTCCAATTATTCAATCTAGATTAATTGAAATTGATGGATACAACTATCATAAAAAAGGAACAAAACAGGCTGAACGAAACATAAAGAAAAATCAGATTTTTGAAATCATTGGATTGCCTTTGTTGAGATTAAGTACAAAAGGTTCTATGGAATCCGAAATAATTAAAAAGCAATTACAAAAATATTTTTTTTGAAGAAAATAACGGCAAGGTGTACATTGCAAATGCTTCGCAAATAACGCTTGCAAATGTTCAGTAAAAAATGACCGTCGATTATTCGCTCGACAGAATGACATTATAAAAAGCACTAGTTTTAGCAATTTTTGCTCAAAACTCCCTCATCTTTTAGTGATTATTTTATAAAACTCCCACATTTTTTATTTATTTAGTGCTATAATCTCCCTATGTATTTAAGACGAAAAATTGATGAATTTTTAAATGAATGGAAAAATTCACCGGATAAAAAGCCTCTGATTGTAAAAGGTGCGCGTCAGATAGGGAAGACTGCATCTATCGAAAGATTTGCAGAAAACTATGAAAACTTCATTGAGATAAATTTTGCCATTGAACAGAAGTACAAAAATATCTGTGAAGACGGCTACGATGTTCAGAGCATCATTAAAAATATTTCCAGAATAGATCCTTCAAAAAAGTTTCTGGAAAATAAAACTCTGATTCTTTTTGATGAAATCCAGGATTACCCGGAAATTGCTACTTCTCTTAAGGCGTTCTGTATTGATAAGCGTTTTGATGTTATCTGTTCTGGCTCAATGCTTGGAATCAACTATAAAAAAATCCAGAGCAACAGCGTAGGCTATAAATCTGAATTTGAAATGCAGTCCATGGATTTTGAGGAATTCCTCTGGGCTAAAGGCTATGCGAATGACAGTATTGATGACCTGCTTTCTCATATGATTTCTGGCGTTGCTTTTAATCAGACAACGATTTCAACTTTCAGTTCTTTGTATCTGGATTACTGTATTCTTGGTGGAATGCCGGCAGTTGTAAGTTCTTATATTGAAAAAGGGACTTTTGAAGGAACTCTTGATTTACAGAAAGAGCTTCTGGTGGACTATAAAGAAGATATAAAAAAATATGTTGAAGGAATAGACAAGACTCGCGCCCTGAATGTTTTCAATCATATTCCGGTTCAGCTTGCTAAAGAAAACAAGAAGTTTCAGATTTCAAAAGTTGCCAGCGGTGCTAAGTTCAAGGATTACTGGGGTTGCATTGAATGGTTAAAGGATGCCGGAATGATTAATATCTGCTACTGCCTTCATACTGCAGATCTGCCTTTGCAGGGAAATTACGATGAAAATAAATACAAGATTTATTTTAGGGATACAGGTCTTTTGATTGCGAATCTTGATGAAGAATCCCAGGAAGACCTTCGTGCAAACAAGAATATGAATGTTTACAAAGGGGCTTTGTACGAAAACATTGCAGCCGAAAGTTTAAGCAAGCAGGGGTACAATCTCTACTATTATAAAAAGGAAGATTCAACTCTTGAACAGGACTTCTTTGTCCGCACAAAGAAATCTCTGGTGCCAGTTGAAATAAAATCAACAAATGGAACAGCAAAATCCTTGCGGACTTTGATTACAAGCGATAAATATCCTGACATTACGACGGGTATAAAGTTCATAAACGGGAACATCGGATTTGAAAACAATATTCATACATTTCCGTATTTCTGTGAATTTCTGCTGAAGCGATACCTTGCTGAAGTTGATTTCTGATAAAAATCTTTTAAATATTACCTGCGGTTATCTATGCAAAATATTGAGATAACCGCAAGTAATAAAATAGATTTAGAGCATTCAAATAAGTCGGCAATCTGTCAAATGAACTTCTGAAAATTGCAATTTTTAGAGGTATCCTTGAAAAACTTAAATAATAAGTTTCTGAGTTTTTCTCCTCGACTTTACCTGCGTGAGCGATTGGAGCGGCGCCGCAAGGCGAACTTTTACGTACGGAACGCGCGTTGCAGCGTGTGGAGTGTAAAAGTTTGGAGGCGAATGCCGGAACCGCGCAAAGCGCGACCCCTGTGCGCAATTTTTTACTGACTGTAGAAGAATTTGTGTGGCATTTAAGCCGAGACGGCGCCATTTTTCTGTTGAGTGCGCACTGGGGGCACGTCCAAAAAGATATAAAGGGTCTAGTCTAAAAGTTCAACTGAATCGCAGGCAATGTAAAAATAGTCAAGTCCGTCAAGGTTTGTATAGGTCAGGGGGCCGCTAAGCTGAATATTGGTGCCTTCTTGGGGGAAGTCCTGCGGGTACTGGGGATTGCCGGAAAGTATAAATTCAAAGCCGGTCTGGCAGCACGCCGTGGCATCGTAAATCAAAATTGAATAAAAGCGCTGATTTTTTTCTTGCTCAAAACTGGAAAAGAACTGTCCTTTAAAGCGGATTGTTTTTCCGATGTATTTTTCTGGCTCAATCATAATGTTGAAAATTTCTGCGGAAATCATATTGTAATTGAAGTTTGAAAAATCAAGGTCGACTTCCGGCAATTTTGTTTTTGTACTGGAGTTATTTGTCGTAATTGTTTCGTTTTTCTGTTTTTTAGAATTGCAGCCTGAAATCATAAATGTGAAAATCAAAATAAAAAAAATTACTGGAATTGTATTTATGCGCGAAAATTTTTTCATAGGGCGATTATACCATAATTTATTGCAGAATTTTACAAATCAAAACAGGGCTATGAATGTTAATTTATTCGTGTCTGAAGGTAGCTGAAAAATGAATATTTTTGATATTGTGGGGCCGGTGATGGTTGGACCGTCGTCTTCGCACACAGCGGGGGCGGTAAAAATAGGTTATGTTTCTAGAAAACTGATGGCGGAGCCTGTAAAAAAAGCGGAAATAAAGTTGTACGGTTCATTTTTGGCAACAGGAAAAGGTCACGGTACGGATAAAGCACTTGTTGCGGGGCTTTTGGGAATGAAACCTGATGATATTAGAATTCCTCAGGCACTTGGAATTGCAAAACAAAGCGGAATGGAAGTGACTTTTGGCGTTTCAACGTTAAAAAAAGCGCATCCGAATTCTGCAGAATTGATTTTGACCGGCGTTAATGGGCGCAATCTTGAAATTGTAGGTGAAAGTCTTGGAGGTTCGTTGATAAATATCGCGAAAATTGACGGTCTTAGTGCTAATTTTTCTGGTGAACAGCCCACTCTTATTGTCCATAACCTTGATCAGCCGGGGCATATTGCGGAAGTCACGAGTATGCTCAGTCATAAATCTGTGAATATTGCTACAATGCAGCTTTATCGTTCAAGTCGTGGGGGGGATGCGGTAATGATTTTGGAACTTGATCAGGAAATTCCTAAAGAGTCGGTAAAATGGCTTGAACATCTTGAAGGTGTTAAAAAAGTTACTTACTACAGTCTTGCAGAGGAATAATTATGAGTTTTGGAAAGATTCAGGAAATTGCAGATTTATGCGAAAACCAAAAAAAAGAATTCTGGCAAATTATTATTGAAAATGATATGAAGGAGCGTAATGTCACTTTTGAGCAATCATTTTCTGAAATGGAAAAAATGCTTGAAGCAATGGTTTACGCGGACGAAAATTATGACGGCACGTTACGTTCTGCAAGCGGATTGAGTGGCGGTGATGGCGCAAAGCTGGAAGCCTTTCGTAAACAGCCTAATCGTCTGGTTGGGGATTTTATAACGGAAGTCATGGAAAAAGCGGTAAAAATGGCAGAGTCTAACGCCTGTATGAAGCGAATTGTTGCCGCACCAACTGCCGGTTCGTGCGGAATTATTCCGGCTGTACTTTTGACTTATAAAAAACAGTACAACGCATCAAAAGAACAGATTGTAAAAGCACTGTACGTTGCGGCCGGGATTGGCGAAGTGATTGCAACTGCGGCCTGTATAGCCGGCGCAGAAGGTGGCTGCCAGGCAGAAATTGGCTCGTCAGCAGCAATGGCAAGTGGTGCTATTACATTTTTGGAAGGTGGCAGCACCAGCGAAATCTTGAATTCTGTTGCGCTTTGCTTAAAGAATATGCTCGGTTTGACTTGTGACCCAGTTGCCGGTCTTGTGGAAGTTCCATGCATAAAACGAAACGTCTACGGTGCCGTAAATGCGGTAATTTCTTCGCAAATGACAAAAGCCGGCGTAAAATCTGCAATTCCGGCGGACGAAGTTATAGATTCTATGGGAAGAATTGGCCATTTAATTCCACCGTGCCTGCGCGAAACTAGTCAGGAAGGCCTTGCTACGACAGCAACCGCAGAAAAAATCGTAAAAAAGCTGGCATCGCAATTTTAAGGTACACGACATTTCTGCAGAAGTTTAATGGGAACCTCTAAAAATTGCAATTTTTAGAGGTATTTTTGATACCCTGATTTAAGTGCCATATTGCTATTTTTCAAAACTGCATAGCTTTTGTATCTATGTTATAATTCAACCTATAAATCTCTAAAAACTTCCAATCGGCATACAGAGTTTTGAAAAACTCCGTAAAGAAAATTATCTGTATGTCGACAAAACGAATTTATTTATCATCTCGCAAATGAAAGGTCAACTTATTTTTTGAGCCGCCCGCGCCGTTTTGGAAAAAGCCTTTTGCTTTCTACAATGCGTGCATATTTTGAAGGCAAAAAAGAACTTTTTACAGGACTCAAAATTTCTGAACTTGAAAAAGACTGGATAAAGTACCCGGTGTTTTATTTTGATTTTAACGGAAATAAATACAGTTCTTTTACTGATTTGTCATCAATTTTAAATGAACATCTTTCTGGTTGGGAAGAAATCTATGGAACAAATCCTGACATTGCAAGAGAAAATCTTCCGTCAAGGTTTAATGCAGTTTTGGAATCCGCTCACAAAAAAACGGGACTTGGCGTCGTAGTCCTTGTTGACGAATATGACAAATCACTTTTAGAAAGCGAAGGCGAGGCTTTAGAAGAAAGTCGAAAACTTTTTAAAGGCTTTTTTGGAAATTACTGGATTGCCTTATTCTTCAAAGCCTGACGATACTGTAATTGAACAGAACTTTCAAAATATAATTTACATCGTATTTATTTTGATGGGGCAGTTTGTTGGTGTTGAACAGCATTATTCACAAGGACGTGTAGATTGCGTGGTTCAGGCAGATAATTACATTTACCTTTTTGAATTTAAACGTGATAAATCTGCGGACGAGGCCTTGCAGCAGATTGAAGAAAAAAATTATGCCGCGCCATTTGCAAGTGACAAACGAAAAATTTTTAAAATCGGCGTGAATTTTGATTCCAG
>CAVJCY010000035.1:0-25473 GCA_963648145.1 bacterium
AGTTTTAATTCGTTGATATAGCACGAATTAAAACATCGCGTTTTCAGAGTTACCTAAAAATTGCAATTTTTAGAGGTTCACTTTAGAAAAATCAAAAAAAAAAAACAGCCCGCATTTGCAAGGCTGTCTTAAAAAATCAGAAATTAATTGCTGACTGCCGCACCCGGCAACCCGATGTCTTTGCGGTAAAAACAATCGTCAAATTTAACGGCACTAACGCCTTCGTAGGCTCTTTCCCAGGCTTGTTTAAAAGTTTCACCGTATGCTGAACATGCCAGCACGCGCCCGCCACTTGTCAGAAGATTGTCATCTCCACGGCGTCCGCGATTTCCGCAAACTGCACCTGCTACAAATATTTTTGCACCGCTTTTATTCAAAATTGCTTCGTTAAAGGTAATTTCACAGCCTTTCTTGTATGACAGAGGATAGCCACCGCTGACAACAACCGGCGCAACTTGATAACCTTTTTTCCACAAAAAATTGAATTTTTTAAGGCTCCCGTTTAAAATTGCAGTACACATTGCAGCAAAATCAAAATCCATAAGCGGTAAAACAGCCTGAGTTTCAGGGTCTCCAAGACGAACATTGTATTCAAGAAGTTTTGGTCCCTGTTTTGTAAGCATAACGCCAAAGAAAATAAATCCACGGTAATCAAATTTTTCTTTTATAAGACCGTTAAGTGTCGGCTGCAAAATATCCTTGTCAAACTTGGCCATAATATCGTCCGTCACGTCATCAAGAGGACAAACCGCACCCATTCCGCCTGTATTAGGACCTTTAGCACCGTCCAAAAGTCGTTTGTGATCGCGCGCCGGCAAAAATGGAACAATAGCAGCGTTTCCCTGCATTGCATATTCTGGAGTAACACTTACTGCGGCCAGAACAGAAATTTCAACTCCCTGAAGATAATCTTCAATTACAAGTTTTTTTCCGGCATCACCGACACGACCATCCACCATCAGTTCTTCAACGGCAGCAAGAGCTTCTTCTTCCGTTTTTGCAACAACAACGCCCTTACCGGCAGCAAGACCGTCAGCTTTGATTACAATCGGAGCCCCGTGTTTTTTTACATAATTTACGGCAAGTTCCTTAGACGTAAAAGTTTCACTTGCGGCACAGGCAACACCATATTTTTTCATGAAATTTTTAGAAAGATCTTTACTGGCTTCAAGTTGAGCACCGGTCTTTTTAGGACCAATACAAGGAATTTCTGCAGCCCAGAAACAGTCCGCAAGTCCTTCTGCAAGCGGATCTTCCGGCCCAATAACTGCCATACGGCAACCTTCGTGTCTTGCAATTACAACATAAGGATTTTCACCTTCTTTTACATAATCACAAGTTTCAGGATTAACGTTTATGCATTTTGTTTCTCTAGCAGTTCCACCATTACCAGGTACAACCACAATTTTATCTACAACAGGACTTTGAGCTAATTTCCAGCAAATAGTGTGCTCACGACCACCATTGCCAACAACAATTATATTCATATTGCTAATTTTATATTATTTCCGTTGCTTTTTCTATAATATTCCCAGGGCGGCCGCCGCGTTCGCGTCGCCAGGCTTTTCAGGGCTACGGCATTCGCCTCCGGCTTTTGCACTTACGCGCCAGAACAATGGCGCTCAGTATGCAAAATCTCGCTTCGCGCCCCTTACAATCCTTGCCGCAGAAATGATTGTGAAGGGTATCTCTAAAAATTGCAATTTTTAGAGATACCCATAATAGAAATTTTCCCTTTATTGCCGTAAAATATGCGCTATGAAAAGAGTTAACTCAATTTTTAGGGCTGTTTTAATTTTGCCCATGATTTTTACAATGTCAAACTGTTATGCTTTTGGTTCAAAATCAAAAGAAACGTCTGACAATCAAAAAATTTCAAGTTATCAGTACATGAAAAAAATCAACAGTGTATTTGATTTTGTGGAAGAAAATTATGTTGATGAACTTGATCCAAAAATTCTTTACGAAGGTGCATTAAAAGGAATGTTGGAAGCAATCGGTGACCCACACACGGTTTACCTTGATTCTGATTATATGCGCGACTTAAACGACACTACGGCCGGTACATTTGGCGGAGTTGGACTTACAATTACAAAGGCCGTGACATCAACTCCAGAAAAACCTGCATATGTAGAAGTTTCAACACCAATCGAAGATTCTCCGGGCGCAAAAGCTGGCATTCAGGCAGGAGATTTAATTATTGCCGTTGAAGGAAAACCAACTCCGGATATGACAATGAACGAAGTTCTTGCAGTTTTGCGGGGCGAAGTTGGAACTCCTGTAACAATTACAATTTTGCGCGGAACTAGTATGCGTTTTGATGTGACTCTCGTCCGCGCACTGATTGAAGTTCCAACCGTAAAATATGCAATTATAGAAAATAATTCAAAGAAAATTGGTTACGTAAGACTGATTCAGTTTACTCCAGAAACTGCTCATCGTATGCAAGATGCTCTTGATGAATTTGAAAAGACTGGCTATGACTGTTTAATTTTAGATTTGCGCGATAATCCTGGCGGACTTATTACAAGTGCGGTTGACGTTGCAGACAAATTCATTGATGAAGGTCCTGTAGTTACTACAAAAAGTCGTCTTGCAATGGAAAATCAGCAGTTTATCGCAAGTGCTTCAAAAACGACTGTGAAAAAAAATGTTCCGTGCGTTGTTTTAATAAACCGCGGTTCGGCAAGTGCGTCAGAAATTGTTTCCGGTGCATTAAAAGATTATCATCTTGCATACCTTGTTGGTGAACGAACTTACGGTAAAGGTTCTGTTCAGCAGGTAATTACTTTGAGTGAAACTGACGGAATCAAAATTACAATGGCGCGATATTATACTCCAAGTGATGTAAATATTGATAAAATCGGAATTCCGCCTGATTATGAAGTAAAAAATCTTGAAGAATTTACGGAAGAAGAAGAAAAAACTTACGTAAAACTTATGGAAGACAATATAATTGAAGATTATGTCAGCCAAAATCCGGGAATGAACGAAAATGCAATTTCCAGAGCTGCTGAAAAACTTAGCGAAACTTATAAACTTGACGAACGAATTTTAAGAAAACTTCTTAGAAATCAGATTTTAAAAAATCAGACCGCGCCAGTTTATGATTTGGATTATGACTTGCAGTTGAACGAGGCAATAAAAATTGTTACCTCAGAAAATTACAGGGAACTTTTGCAGAATACAAAAACCTTAAAACAGCTTCAGGACGAAGTTGTTTTGGAAACTCAGTAGAGAAAGGAACCTCTAAAAACTGCAATTTTTAGAGGTAACTCTGAAAACTCGAAGGTATCTCTAAATAAAGCATTGAAAATGATTTTTTAGAGATGCCCAGAATAGGGGCGCGGTAAAAACGTAAGTTTTCGCAGCGGACTTGGTTGATTCTGTTCGTTCTGTGAATTTTTTGTGTGACCGTGGATTTTTTGTGCGGCAGTTTATTTTAGAAAATCAAAATATAAAAAATGGGATTGCGGAACTTTCCGGCAAGGATTTTCGTTATTTGAGACAAGTGCTTCGCGTAAAAACCGGCGATATGCTGAACGTAAGATTTCCGGACGGAAAATTGCAGGCAACGACGGTTGTTTCTGTTGATGACAAACTCAAAAAAATAAAAATCCAGGTCTGCGATATTTTAGAAAATCAAAAAGAAAATTCTACAATTACACGCGGGGTTCAGGCTGATGAAATTGATGAAGTTTTAAATCTCCGTGAATACTGGCTTTTTCAGTTCATTCCAAAACCTCAGAAATTTGAACAAATTGTACGGCAGGCAACAGAGTGTGGAATTTGTAAAATTATTCCGGTGATTGGTGAATATTCAGAAAAAAACAGCGTTCTGGCTCTGCAAAATTCAAAAAAAGAACGGATAGAAAAAATCATCAGAGAGGCAAGGCAGCAAAGCGGTTCTCCAGTTCCAACAGAAGTTCTGTCGCCACTAACTTTGGACGAAGCACTTTCTTTGTGGGAAAAACAAACTGCCAGGCAAAAAGTACCTTATTCTGGACTTGTTCTCTCAGAACGCACGGAAAAATGTATAGCATTTGCAGATTTTGTTCAGAGAGTAAAAAATAATGACTCAAAAAAAATTGCTGTTGCGGTCGGTTCTGAAGGCGGAATTTCCCCGTCCGAAATTGAAAAACTTTGTCAAAAAGAACTATTCCAGCCCGTTCATTTTGTCGTAAATATACTTAGGTGCGAAACTGCAGCACTTTATGGAATTGCCGCAATTCAAACCGCATTAGAATAAAGGGCATCTCTAAAAAACGATTTTCCCGTTTTCTTTAGAAAGTTCAAATATTGGAGAAAATAATATGTCAGCTCAAAGAATAAAAATACTGGGCGTTCCAGTTGATATTTGTGCCCCCGAAAATCTTGAAAAGGATATTCTGGAAATTATGGCACGGCCTGGTACAAAACAGATTATTTTTCTTTCTATTTGGGATTTAATAAAATGTCAGCGAAAAGGTGATTTTCAGGAAACTGTAAAAAATGCCGCGCTGATTTTGCCAATTTCAAAGAGCATTCTTCGTGCCGCGAAATTTTTAAAAAAAGAAGTTCCTGTTCGCCACAATCCGTTCACAACGACAATTCAGATTCTTTCCATCATGGAAAATCACTTTAAATCGATTTATATGCTCGGTTCCACAAAAAAAACTTTGACAAAAGCCGAGCATAACGTTCGTGACACTTTTCCGCAGTTAAAAATTCTTGGTCGTTATGTTGGATATTATCCAAAAACTGCCGAAAATAAAATTGTAGAGGCAATTTTTAAAGCTCAGCCGTCGCTAGTTTTGATGAGTGACGGAATAAAAGAAAAAAATTGCTGGCCATACAGACGCCGGAACAGTTTTTCAAACAGCATTTTTCTTTACTACAAGGATTGTTTTGGAATTTTTTCAGAAAGAATAAAAAGAGTCAGCGAAAAAACTTTTGATAAAGGAAACGAAATGTTTGTTGAAATTTTGCACAATCCTTTTAAAATTTTCCTGATTTTTCCTTACATCTGGTTTTTATTTGCAGTTTTGTTCACGAAAATGTTTAGAAAGAACGTGTAGAACGGTTTGTTTCTGCTAAAATTTACTTTCTGGGAGGGGAAAAATGTAATTAGTGAAAAAAATCGAGAGAGTCATGAAAAATAAAAAAAGTAAATGAAGTTATAAAAGTTAAATTGAAAATCACACACATAATAACCGTTTCATGCAGAGATTTTATAGTAAATGCTTTGAAGAAAGATTTTGTTATACGTGAAATTCTTGCACTCCCGTCTTTTTATGATGCAGCCGAAAATTCTCAATTATTAATTTTGGATGAAAAGAATTCAAATTCTTATCTTTTGCCGGAAACTTTTCTGTCAGATTATAAAGGTATTAAAATCTGCATTTCTTCAAAAACAAAAAAAGAAATTGCCGGAAAGCGTCGATATTCTGTTTTTGATTATATTTTTACAGCACCTATCAATAATCTGATTCTTGGAAAACAATTGCATACTTTGATTACAAAAACTGATTTTTCTCAAAATTCTGTTTGTAATGATAAATTCTTAGGAAAAAATGTAATTGTAAACTCTAAGGAAAATGCAAAAAATGAGCCTTCGAAAATTTACCGCTTATCTGACGGCAAATTTTTAGGAATTTCCGAAAGAATTAAAAAACTTCACGAGGAAATTTTTTCTGCTACAAAAAATAATCGTCCAGTTTTTCTTTTGGGCGAAACTGGAGTTGGAAAATCTACAGCTGCGAAGTTAATTTACGAACTTTCTAGTGATTACAAAAAGTCTTTTTATAAATGTGATTTGGCAAAAGAATCTGATTCACTTTTTGCAAGTCAGCTTTTTGGAGTTTCATCGCACGCTTATACTGATGCTCAGGAAAAAAAAGGAATTCTTGACATTTGTAATGGCGGAACAGTTTTTTTTGATGAACTTGGAAGTGCAAATAATCAGATGCAGTCTATGTTTTTATCAGCGGTGGAAGAAGGTGTAAAATGCCGGCTTGGAGACACAAAGCGTGAACATTTCAATATCCGGATGATGTTTGCAACCAACGCGGACATTGCAAAAATGATAAAAGAAGGACTTTTTCGCAAAGATTTGTACTATCGGATTAATTATAATACGATTCGTTTTCCGTCTTTGCGAGAAAGGATTGAGGACATTCGTTGCATGGTTGAAGATTTTTGTCAAAAAGGAAAAATCGAAATCTCCGATTCTGCAATTCAGTGCCTTGAAAATCACAAATGGATTGGAAATTTGCGCGAATTTTATGATTGCCTCAAAAAAGCAAAAGAGCGTTGCCTGAACTCAAGAATTTTTCCGGATGATATTCACTTTGAAGAAATCTGTAATTTTTAGGTACCCTTAATTTTCTGAAAATTATTTTGTAGATTCAATCAGACTGATTATTGACTTTCCGAATTCTTCGGCTTTTACTTCGCCAATACCGTAAACTTGCAGCAAATCAGTTTTGTTTGCCGGTTTTTTGGCAGCAAGATCATATAAAGTTTTATCGCCAAAAACATGATAAGGTGGAAGATTCATATCTTCTGCCTTGCGTTTTCGCCAGTTTTTCAAAACTTCTATGAGTTTTTCGCCACGCTCGTCATTCGCATCAGGTTTTTCGGCAATAACAATATTTCCGTTTTTCTTTTTTGCAAAACGGAAAGTTTCTGCATTTGAATCAGAAAATTTGCTGTTATAAACGACTTGAGAATTTCCTTTTGATGTGTTTTTAGAAACAGCGAACGGAAGAAGAACTTTGTCACGATTTTTGAGCATACGTTTTCCTTCTTCCGTGATTGTAAGAATATTATATTCGCCAGCTTTTGTAAGATAATCGCGGGAAATTAGTAAATCAGAAAATTCCAGCCATTCATCTTTTGACAATTCATTACCAATACCCCAGGTAGAAATCATATTGTGAGCGTTTTCCAAAATCCTTTTACTTCTTGAACCAAGCAGAACATCAATGACGTAATTTGTTCCAAATCTTTCTTTTGTGCGGATTATGCAGCACAGCAGTTTTTGAAAAGGAATTGTCATATCCGTGAGCGGAAGAAAATCCTGATTATTTGAAGCACAACAAATATCACAGCATTTGAATGAAGTGCCGGCACTGTCAGTGTTATTTTTACTACCATCACTTGATTTTGACGGAACATAACTTTCTCCAAAATATGAAAGCAGAGCTTGTCTGCGGCAAATTCGCACAGTCGCAAAATTAATCATTCCCTGCAAAAGTTTTTCAGATTTTTCTGGATCTGCGGATTCTTCAAAAAAATAACGGATTTTGTGCAAATCAGCCATACTGAAAAGCAAGAGTGAAAACGCCGGAAGTCCATCACGACCGGCACGCCCAATCTGCTGATAAAATTCTTCTACCGATTTTGGCAGGTCAAAATTTATAACATAGCGGACATTTGGCTTATCAATTCCCATTCCAAAAGCAATTGTCGCGACCATAATTTGAATTTCATCTTTTACAAAATTTTCCTGATTTTTTTGCCGCACATCATCGGCAAGACCTGCGTGATATGCCGCAACGGAATAGCCCATATCATCAAGAGTCTGAGTAAGTTCATCAACCTGCCGCCGCGAAAAACAATAAATAATTCCGCTTTCTCCTGAATGTTTCCGTATAAAATTTATTACCTGTTCAATTCCTTTACGTCGCGGTTGAGCTTCAAGAAAAATATTAGGACGGTTGAAACTTGAAATAAAAACGGAAGGTTCTTTCATTAAGAGATTTTTTATAATGTCAGTACGAACTTGTGCGGTAGCGGTAGCCGTCAGTGCAATCATAACTGCATCCTGGAAAAATCGTCTGATATTGCCAATTTCAAGATAATCGGAACGAAAATCATGCCCCCACTGACTGACACAATGCGCCTCATCAACCGTAATGCAGCTGACGTTTAGAGTTGAATCTGAAAAAATGTCACGAATTCGGCCTGTATTCAAACCTTCTGGCGAAACATAAACAATTTTAACAAGTCCGTTTTTGATTTCCTGGACTGTCTGCAAATAACTCTGCCAATCCAAAGAACTGTTCAGAAAAACTGAATGAATGCCCGCCATTTCTAGCCCCGAAACCTGATCCTGCATGAGTGAAATTAACGGAGAAACTACAATTGTGATTCCCGGCAAAATAAGTGCTGGCACCTGATAACAGATGGATTTTCCGCCACCCGTTGGCATAATGGCGAGAGTGTCACGGCCATTTAAAACCTGCTGAATTATTTCCCTTTGATTTTCCCGGAAAGAGTCGTATCCAAAAACAGACTTTAAAACAACTTCCGGTTTTGCCCCGATAAACGCATTAGAATTGATTTTCACGTAATTATTATAATACATAGACGCTTGAAAAATCCCTTTCAATTTGATATATTTTAACCATTCCTGCCGGAGTGATGGAATGGTAGACATGACAGACTCAAAATCTGTTACGAGCAATCGTGTAAGAGTTCAAGTCTCTTCTCCGGTATAAAAGCTTTCCTTTTTCGGAGAGCTTTTTTTTGTTTAACCGTAATTTGTGTACATTTTTATTATGGTTACCTCTAAAAATTGTAATTTTTAGAGATGCCATTATGTGAGTTCTGGCACAATTCCCGTGCATAATTTTCTGAAATCTATTGCTTCGCTTAAATTTTCTTCCTGTATTTTTTCGTTGCCTTCCAAATCTGCAATTGTTCGGGAAATTTTTAAAATTGAAGCAATTGCACGCGGAGAAAATCCGTATCGGTTTATTGCTTTGTCCAGAATATTTTGCCCTTGCGCAGAAAGTTCACAAATATGAGAAAATTCCGTTGTCTGAAGCATGGAATTTTTTTTGCCCTGTCGTTTTCTCTGTGCATTTACAGCGTTTGCAATTTTTTTTCTGAGTTCTTCCGTGGAATTTATTTCCGTGACTTTTTGTTTGGAATTTTCACTTTCATTTTCTACAAAGACGCGTAAATCAACGCGGTCTAAAAGAGGCGCGGAAAATTTTTTCCAATACATTTCTATTGATTTTGCACTGCACAGGCATAGTTTTGTTTTTGAACCGTAATTTCCGCAAGGGCAGGGATTTACTGCCATCAAAAGCTGAAATCTTGCCGGGTAAACTGTTGACCGGCCGGCACGACTCAACGTGATGGAACCACTTTCTAGCGGTACACGAAGCATTTGCAGCACGGAAGTACGGAATTCTGCTGCTTCGTCTAAAAATAAAACTCCATTATGTGCAAGAGAAATTTCGCCTGGACGACAGTTTGGACCACCTCCGCAAATTCCTTCAATGCTTGCGGTTTGATGTGGCATTCTGAAAGGTGGAGTTATTACAAGTCCCTGCGATGGTTTTATAAGTCCTGCCAGTGACCATATTCTTGTAACGGATTGTGCTTCTTCGTGAGTTAAAAGCGATGTTAAAACCGGGAATTTCTGGATTGCCATTGTTTTTCCGCAACCTGGAGCACCCAAAGCGAGTAAATTATGAGCTCCAGCCGCTGCTATTTGAAGGGCGCGGACTAATTTCTTTTGACCTTTTATCTGTTCAAATTCAAAACCGGGAGTAACTTGCGGAAACAAGACACCGTTTATATTTTCACAATTTTCCGGAATTTCTGATTGTTCGTCGTTATTTGCAGAATCTTTTGTTTCAAAAAAAGAAGAATTTTGTAAAGCGTAAAATGCATTTTGAAGAATATCTGCACCATAAACTTTTACGCCTTTTATTTCCCGTGCTTCGCGTGCATTTTCTTCTGGCACAATGCATCTGTAAATTCCAGCCGCGGCTGCAGTTGAAACTGCCGCATGAACTCCTTTTACCGGCCTGATTTTTCCAGAAAGTTCAAGTTCCCCCATGATTAAGATTTTTTCGTCTATAAATTCTGCGGAATTTTTATCCATTGCTTCTGCACATAAAACGCCAAGAGCTATTGGCAAATCAAAACCAGCGCCTTCTTTCTTTAAATCTGCAGGCGAAAGGCTTATTAAAACTCTTTCCGGCGGAAAATTAAAACCGGAATTCCTGATTGCAGCCTGCATTCTTTCTCTGGCTTCTTTTACGGCTCCGTCTGCAAGACCAACAACGTCAATGGCGGGAATGCCACGCCGTAAATCAACTTCTACGGTGACTAAAGCGCCTTCGTAGCCGAATGGTGAAAATGAAAAAATTTGCATTTTTAACCTCTGTAAAATTTTGTGTGGGGAATTTTAAATTTTGAAGGGTTGTGAAAATACTTCAGGCGAGAGCCCGCCTACCGTGTTTATCTTTTTGTTTTCAAAACTTGAAATTCTATCCTTTAAATAAATAGAATCGTTTGGTCAAAAAAATACAAAAAGAAGGCTTTAAAATAAAAAAAAATGCGTAAGCGATTGTAATGGACGCGAGAGTTGCTTTGGCAACCGAAGCGGAAGCCCGCAGGCGCGCTATTTGAGCTGCCTGCGGGCTTTGGAGCAAACTGCGAAACCATGGAAAGCGCGACCCGGCGGGCAATTTTTGTGGTGGGATTTTTTTAATTTGCGGTAAAATTTGAAATAAACTGAGAAGTGCCCGTCGGGATACGCCCATAATAAAAAATAAGAGATATTTTTTAAATATTTCAACTCTAAAGGTAAATTTTGTGATATAGTATAAGGTGCGAAAGTAAATCAAAAATGTTTGATTTTTTAGGAGTTCTTGTGAATAAACACGATTTTCCTCAGATTCATTTTTATGATCAGGATTTTGTAGACATTTATAATAAAACATGGTCTTGGGTTGCACCGTTCTGGTTTAACACTGAAACAAAACAACAGGATTCGGAAGGATTATTTTTATATCCGGAAAATGGTAATTACGTTATTAATCAGTTTGAATCAATTTTATCGACTTTCTTTTTAGTTTATTCAAACAGAAATTTTGATGCCTGTAAGAATATTGATTATTTTTATGCACGGCAGGAAGAAAACGGTGCAATCAGGTGGAAATATGATGTTTCTACTAATCAGCCGATTCTTGATAAGGACAATCCTCAGGGAGTTGGCCTGGCACTTTTTGCTTTTGCGGAATATAACCTTTATCACAAATCTGCAAATAAGCGCAGAATTAAGGATGTTATGCCGTCTTTGCAAAAATATATGAGTTGGCTTGATGAAACTTTTAAACAGGAAAATGGTCTTTATGCTGTTCCGTCCTGTTCTTCTTCTATGACGGACAATCATAGAGAAAATGCTTATTATCCGCTTGATTTTAATGCTTGTATGGCAATTAATGCTTCTTATATGTCTGCTCTTGGTGACATTTTGAACGACAAGGAATTGAGTTTTATTTATAAGAAAATGTATTTTTCTTTGAAAACAAGAATCAACTCTTTGATGTGGGATAATGACACAGGTTTTTATTATGATCTTGATAAGGACGGTAACCGTCTGAACGTAAAAACTATTGCGGGTTATTGGACAATGCTTGCCGAAATTCCGAATGCTGACAAAGCGGAAATTATGGTTGACCATTTGAATAATCCTGAATGGTTTGGCACAGAGCATCCGTTCCCTACCATTGCGGTTAGTGAACCTTCTTTTAGTGAAGACGGGGATGGTTACAATGGTTCTGTTATGCCGGCATTTAACTTTATGGTTATAAAAGGTCTTGAACGTTACGGAAAGTATGAACTTGCCCGTGAATGTGCAATACGTCATCTTTATTTTGTTCTTGAAACTTTAATTCCTAACGAAAAGAATGAGCCTGGCGATTTGTATGAAGCGTATCTGCCGAATAAAGAAGGCAAGGCAACAAGTTCTACGGATCCTGATTTTGCTCGTCCGCGTTATTTGCTTACGGCGGGGCTTTCTACAATTGCTCTGATGATTGAAAATGTAATTGGTCTTGAAATCAGTTTGCCAAAGAAGACTGTAGATTGGATTATCCCGAATCTTGAAATTATGGGAATTGAAAATCTGTCGCTTAAACGCAACCTTATTACAATTTTGAGTAACAAAAGTTCGCGTGGCTGGGAAATCCAGATGGAAAGTGAAAAACTTTATTATTTTACAATCAATATTCTTGAGCAAAAGAAAAAGACATTGCCAATTCCTTCTGGTAAATGTTCAATGCTGATTGATAAACTTTAGAGATGCCCTTTAATCAGAAATTTACAAAAAATTGATGGTGTTTTAATAAAAAAGGGGTATTGTAAAAACATAGCCATGACTTGTGCTAGTTTTCCGCGTGTCAGAATTTGAAAAGGAGAGTAAAATGTCAGCCCCAGAATCAGTAATTGAAATAGGTTCAACAGGGGTTCGTCTCCTGATTGCCGAATACACAGTAGAAAAAAAACAGAATATTTTGGATCGCTCCGAAAAACCTCTTTCTTTGGGTCGTGATATTTTTACGGGCGGTTTTATAAGCCAGGAAACTCAAAATCAACTTATTCAAATTTTAAAACTTTACCGCGAACAGCTCGCGGCTTGGGGGCTTACGCCTGAACAGTCGGTTTGCATTGCAACAAATTCTTTTCGTGATGCAAAAAATTCTGATCCGGTAATGGATCGCGTTCTTGTTCAGACTGGTTTTAAAATCAGAATTATTGACGGTATTGAGGAAAATAAGCTGATGTACATTGGCGTTATGGATTGTCTGAAAGATTCTCCTCTTGAATTAAAAAACGAAGACGGTCTTATTTTGAATGTTGGCGGAAGTACCACGGAAATCATGTTGATTTCAAACGGAAAAATGGCCGGCGTTCATTCTTTGAGGCTTGGAACAATCAGAATTGAACAGCATATGAGTCTGCAGACAAGTTCTTACGCGGATATTTATCGTTTTGTACAGGAATCTATTTACAATACAAAAGGAACTTTGGAAAGTGAATTGAATCTGGACAAGGTTTCTACGTTTATGGCGATTGGTCAGGACTTGAATCTTGCGGCTTTGCTGGTTGGTCGTCCAGTGTCTACCTTTTTGTGGGAAATTAACAAAGAAGATTTTACGGATTTTGTAAAAGATGTTCAGGAATATTCTATTGATGAAATTGTTGCGCGTTTTAAAATTTCTTACACTGAAGCAGAAACTTTGCCGGTAAGTCTTTTGATTTACTGTCTTTTTTTGAATCTTACGAATGCAGAAAAAATCCTTGTGCCGGAAACAAATATCCGGAACGGTTTGCTTTTGAATCGGGTTTCTGATAAAAACGATGAACTTCAGATTGAATTTAATTCGCAAATTATTGCTTCTGCACGAAATCTTTTAAGAAAATATCATGGGGATGAAGAACATGCCGAATGTGTACGAATGATTGCTTTGAAACTTTATGACACTCTGAAATCAGAAATTGCACTTGATGACCATGCCCGGCTATTGCTTCAGGTTGCTGCAATTTTACATGATATTGGAGTTTTTATTCGCTACGATAATCATAATCTGCACAGTTATTACATTATCAGGAATTCTGAAATTTTCGGGCTTGGGCACGTTGACAATAAAATTGTTTCTGAAATTGCAAAATATCACAAAGGTTCAATAATGCCACAGGATGACGAAGGGTTCCAGAGTCTGCCGCGTTCTGACCGTATGACAATCTTAAAACTTACGGCTCTGCTTAGAATTGCGGATGCGCTTGATCGCGGTCATATTCAAAAATTCAGTGATTTTGAAATTAAAATTCAGCAGAATAATCTTTTAATTCGCACAAAACATGCAAAAAATACAGTTCTTGAAAAAATTGCACTTAGCGAAAAGGCTGGAATGTTTGAAAGCATTTTTGGTTATAAAGTGATTTTGACTTAAACTGACGATTTTTACCGATAAATTCAAGGAAATCTCTAAAAATTGCAATTTTTAGAGGTAACTCTGAAAATGCGATGTTTTAATTCGTGCTATATCAACGAATTAAAACTCGCCGGTATCTCTAAAAAAGCATCGAAAATGATTTTTTAGAGATACCCTCAATTTTATAAATGGCAGGTAAATAATTATGGAAATAGAAAAAAGATTTTTTAACCGTGAACTTTCCTGGATAGAATTTAATGCAAGGGTACTTTATCAGGGGCTTAGAAAAGATTTACCTTTGCTTGAACGTCTGCAGTTTCTTTCCATTGTGGATTCTAATTTTGATGAGTTTTTTCAGGTTCGAGTTGCTTCTGTAAAGCGCGCACTTTTTGAAAATCCTGATAAAGCGGATGTTTCCGGATTAACGCCGGCAATGCAGCTTACAAGTATTTCTGCTCGCAGTCATCAGATTTTGCGTGAACAGCAGACTTGCCTGAAAAATGATGTTTTGCCTTTGCTTTCTGATGAAGGTTTTGTTTATGTTCCGTCGGAAAATTTTAATCAAAATCAAAAAGAGTATCTTCATAATATTTTCCGTTCTGACATTTATCCTCTTTTAACACCGTTGCGAACTGATACGGAAGCTTTTCCTCATATAAAAAATCTTGCTTTGTATACGGCATTTCTTTTAAAACCGATTGCGGGAATTAAAACTAAAGATATTTTAGAAGATTTTAAGGGCAGCGAAGATTTGCCGCGAATTGCCTTTGTTGAAATTCCTGAAAGTTTAAAAACTCTTTACTGGCTGCCTCAAAAAAATCAGCCGGTCAAAAAAAATTATGATTCGGCAAAAAAAGAATTTACTCTGATTACGGATATTGTAACTGAGTGTGGAACTTTGCTTTTTCCGGGATTTGCAGTTGAAGAAACTTTGATTTTTAAAGTTGCCCGTGACGCAGATTTTGCCGTTGATGAAGATTCCGGAAATAATTTTATTCACGCAATGGAAAATGTTTTGATTCAGCGAAAATCGTCTTTTCCTGTTCAGATGAAGTGCAATAATACCAGCGAAAAAATCCGCAAATTTATAATGGAAAAATTGGAATTAAAGGAAGACGATGTTTATAAAGTAAACTGTCTTGTAGATTTTTCTGAACTGATGAATTTGCGCAATTCTGCTGAAAATCTGACTTTTCCGGTCTGGGAACATTTTTATCCTCATGATTTGCCTCTAGAAGAACCTTTTTGGGATTCTCTAAAAATGCAGGACAAAATTCTTCACGTTCCGTACGAAAGTTATGATCCTGTCGTAAAAATGCTAAAGGATGCTGCAAATGATCCTGATGTTCTTACAATTAAAATGACTCTTTACAGAACCGGTCGTGACTCTCCGATTATTTCTGCACTGGAAACTGCTGCCGCGCGCGGAAAACAGGTTATTGTTCTTGTTGAATTAAAGGCGCGTTTTGATGAAGAAAGAAATATTGCGTGGGCAAATCAGCTTGAACAGGCCGGTGTAACTGTAATTTACGGTCTTGTAAATCTTAAAGTTCATGCAAAAATTCTTATGATAATCCGCCGTGAGGAAGATACAATCAGACGTTATGTTCATCTTGCGACGGGAAATTACAATCCTAAGACTGCAAAATTATATTCTGATATTTCACTTTTTACGGCAAATCCTCAGATTGCAAATGATGCAACAAGTTTCTTTAATCTTGTGACGGGATATTCTACTTTGCAGAAGATGGATTATCTGGGAATGGCTCCGGTTAGTTTAAAATCGCGGCTTTTGGGAATGATTCAGCGGGAAATTGACCGCAGTACACCTGAAAATCCTGGTCTGATAATTGCAAAAATGAACAGTTTGACTCACGAAGAAATGATTTCTGCGCTGTACAAGGCAAGTTGTGCCGGAGTAAAAATTTATTTGAATGTGCGCGGTATTTGTATGCTGGTTCCGGGCGTACCTGGCATGAGCGAAAATATCACGGTAACTTCTATAGTTGATCGTTATCTTGAACATTCCAGAATATTTTATTTTCAAAACGGCAGCGTTCCCGAACTTTACTGTTCATCTGCCGATTGGATGAGCCGCAACCTTGACCGCCGAATAGAACTTATGTTCCCGATTCTTGACAAAGAAGCATTCAAGGAAGTAAAAGATATTCTTGATACATATTTTAAGGACAATACAAATGCTCAGATTCTTCAGTCAGACGGAAGCTGGAAGCCAGTAGAACGTGTCAAAAATGAAGTGCTATACCGTGCCCAGGAAGTATTGTATAAAAAATATAAACTCCTGGATGACGCCAAAAACAACGTCCCGGATATGGAATTCAAAGTAAGGAGAAAGTAATACTTGAGCAAAGGAAACATTATGGTACATGAAAAATATTATGAGCTTTTAAAAAAACAGGAAAAGAATCTTAGCAGAAAAAATAAGGTTAACAGCGAGTTTTATAACGGTATTTACAATCGTTATGTTTATCCGGTTTTGACTAGAAATTCTGTGCCGCTTACATGGCGCTATGATTTGAATAAAGAAACAAATCCTTATTTTCAAGAACGACTTGGAATAAATTGTGTATTCAACGCGGGTGCCGTTTATTTAAATGGTAAGTACTGCCTTGTTTGCCGCGTAGAAGGTAATGATCGTAAATCCTTTTTTGCAGTTGCAGAAAGTCCAAACGGAATTGATAATTTCCGCTTCCGCGATTATCCGGTTGTACTGCCAGATACTTGCCCTGAAGAAACAAATGTCTATGATATGCGTTTAACTCAGCATCAAGACGGCTGGATTTATGGGGTTTTCTGTTCAGAAAGCAAGGATAAGTCAAATCCTGATTTAGGTGCGGCAGTTGCAGCAGCGGGAATTGTCCGGACAAAAGATTTAGAACACTGGGAACGTCTGCCAAATCTTGTGACAAAACATTCACCTCAGCAGAGAAATGTCTGTCTTCACCCTGAGTTTGTAAACGGAAAATATGCTTTTTATACACGCCCTATGGATGATTTTATAAATACCGGAAGTGGCGGTGGAATTGGCTTTGGCCTTTGCGACGACATTACAAAACCTGAAATTGATGAAGAAAAAATCATTTCTAAACGAATTTATCACACAATTACAGAAGCAAAAAACGGTGCCGGAGCAACTCCAATTAAAACTCCAAAAGGCTGGATTCATATTTCTCACGGAGTGCGCAACACTGCCGACGGTTTGCGTTACGTACTTTACGTTTATGCCACGTCCCTGGAAGATCCTTCACGCGTAATTGCAGAACCTGGCGGAGTTTTTTTAGTTCCGCTTGGAATGGAACGTACCGGCGATGTTAGTAATGTTGTTTTTACAAACGGTGCCATTGAACACGACGGAAAAATTTTTATTTATTATGCTTCAAGTGATACAAGAATGCATGTTGCAACTACAACTGTAGAAAAACTTTTGGATTATGTATTCAATACTCCGTCAGATCCTCATCGTTCGCCGGACTGTGTAAAACAACGCTGTGAATTAATTTCAAAAAATCTTAAATTATTAAAAAAATAAAAGTTATCTCTCAAAATTGAAATTTTTAGAGGTAACTTTAAAAAATAACCGGAGGTCGATTTTTATGAAAAAGGCAATTGGTCATCACTGGGAATTTGTACAGACTTCGGGTCTTGTTCAGGTAAAATTAAATTCAATCGAGGATGTGCTGCATCTTCGCGAATTGGATCCAAAATTATGGACGGCACTTGCTTGCCCCGTAAAAGGTCTTGAATTCAGTGAAGAAACCCTTGATTTACTTGATACTGATAAAAACGGTCGTGTCCGCGTAAATGAAATTCTTGATGCAGTTGATTACATAAAAAAATATTTTAAACGTCCTGGTATTCTCATGGAAGCAGGCGATACAATTCCTCTTGATGCTCTTAGTGATGAAAAATTTGCCTGTGGTCATTCTCCTGCCGAATCTGCCGCTTCAGTTTTACAGATTTTAAATAAATCAGCCTCTGCAGAAATTACTCTAGAAGACATCAGTGTAAATGACAATCTTATTTCTCCGGAAAAATTAAACGGCGACGGGGTTCTTCCTCCAGAATACATAAAAGACGAAAATGCTGCCGAAGTTGCCCGCGAAATCATAAAAATTACTGGTGGTGCTGATGATATAAGTGGTGTAAAAGGATTTTCTCGTGCACAAAAAGATATTTTCTTTGAAGAAATCCGTGCAATAAAAAACTGGCGCGAAGAATCTGTACAGGATGCTCCTAAAATTTTCTTTTTAAAAGAAGCAACCGACGCTGCCGCAAAGTCATTTATGAAACTCAAAGACAAAATAAATGACTATTATCTGCGCTGTTCTTTAATTCGTTATGACACAAATGCCCAGGAAATTTTAAAAGAACAGACAAATAAAATGTTCCTTACAGAAGACGGTGAACTTGCAGATGTAGAAAGTCTTGCAAAAATGCCACTTGCATATCCAGAAAGTGACCGTCCTTTGCCACTTAATAATTCTGTAAATCCTGTCTGGTATTCTGATATTCTTGAATTCAAAAAATACGTGATTCTGCCAATTTTCCAAAAAGATATTCAAAGTCTTCAGGAATCTCATTGGCGTAAAATAGAAGAACTTTTTGCTCCTTATGTAAACTGGTACACGGCGCGACCTCAAAATTCCGCTTCAGAAATTACGCTGGACAGAATTGTGGAAATTTTGAATTCAAAGGCGGAAGAAATTCTCACAAAAGCGATTGATGAAGAAGAAAATCATCCGCCGGTTGCTGCTGCTAGTGTTGAACTCAAAAAAATGCTCCTCTTGCGCCGCGATTTTCTTAATCTTTTAAGAAATTTTGTTTCATTTTCTGATTTTTACGATTTAGAAAAGAAATCAATTTTCCAGGCCGGAACTTTGTATCTGGACGGTCGTTCCTATGAACTTTGCTTTAAGGTTCTTGATGAAGCAAAACATTCCGTTATGGCAAGTTTAAGTCAGTGTTTTTTGCTTTACTGCAACTGTACCAATCGTGCTAATGCCGAAGAAAAAATGCAGATTGCAGCCCTTGTGAGTGCCGGTTCCAGTGACAATCTTATGGTTGGTCGTAATGGTGTCTTCTATGACCGTAAAAATCAAGACTGGGATGCTACAATCACAAGAATCATAGAAAATCCAGTCAGCGTTGGACAAGCTTTCTGTAGTCCTTATAAACGTCTTGGTCGCATAATTCAGGAAAAAGTCACAAAAATGGCTACCGATGCCGAAGAAAATATAAATTCAAAAATGTCACAAGCGGTAACTTCGCCTAAGAATGCAGCCGCCACACTTCCAAAGAAAAAAATGGACATCGGTACACTTGCCGCATTCAGTGTTGCAATTTCTGGAATTGCAGGTGTACTCGGAACAGTTTTCAGCGTGCTTTTTGATAACGTAAAACTTATTCCTTTTATAATCCTTGCAATGCTTTTAATAATTTCCTTGCCAAGTATTTTTATTGCTTGGACAAAACTTCGCAAACGCAATATTGCTCCGATTCTTGATGCTTCTGGCTGGGCAATTAACGGTAATGTGAAAATTTCCACTACGTTTGGTTCAGTTCTCACTCATACCCCGGAACGCCCTGCAAGAGCCTTTATTGCACATCGAGATCCGTTCGAAAACAAAAAATTCCCGATAAAACGCACAATTTTCTTTGGAATTCTTGCAATTCTAGCCGTTCTTTTTATAACTTTTGGAATAAAATACACTTTCCCGGTTGAAATTAAGGCAATCTGCGATTTTTTTAAAAACCTTTTTACAGTTGAAGGTGCAGAAAAAATTACTGAAGCACTCAATGTCACTGCCGATGCCGCAACCGATGCAGTTAGTGCGCAATAGATTTTTTATGGGCCAAATGCCACGCGTTTAACCGGCGTTCCGAAGTTCGCTACCGCTCAGCCTCCCCGGCTTTGCCTGCGGTGGCCGCTTCGCGCTTCTCCATGCCGGGGCCGTTTTTGTGCCAGACGTCAATAAAAGGGTATCTCTAAAAAATCATTTACAATACTTTTTTAAATTTCAATTTTCCGGAAATTTTTAGTTCAAAAGTTCTAATTCATCTTCTAAAAGTTCGCGGTAATTTCCGGGAGTTAGACTTTCATCAAGTTTTAAATTTCCCATGCCTATTCGTTTTAAATAAACAACTTTATTTTCCACAGCCACAAACATTCGTTTTACCTGATGATATTTTCCTTCAAAAATTGTCAAAAGAGCCGTTCTGTTTTTTAAATTTTCTGCAATTTTGTTTAAATCCCGGGTTTTAAAATCAAAATCTTTGTTTTCAGTTCTTGCAGGACCGTCAAAAAGTTCATCATAAGTGGAATTTCTTAAAAAATCCTTTATTTCATTTTTATCCGGCCATTTTAAAACGGCAGATTCACATTTAAAACCTTCGTTGTTGTCTTCCGGGTCAACTTCAATGCCCTGTTCAAAAGATTTTTCAATTTCAAGGCGTTTTTTTTCAGAAATTTCGTCTTTCAGAATTACAAAATAAGTTTTATTAATATGATTTTTTGGTGAAATTATTTTGTGGGTAAGTTCTCCGTCCGTTGTAAACAAAAGCAGACCTTCCGTGTCCATATCCAGACGGCCAATTAAATGAAGTTTATTCTGCAAATAAGGAGTTTTAAAAGAATCATCAAGCAAATCAAAAACAGTCTGATGTTCACCGTCCTTATTTGAAGAAATTGTGTGGGCAACTTTGTTCATCATCAGATAAATATTCTGTTGTAAAGAAATTTGTTCACCGTCAATGGTGACAGTATCGTTTTCGCAATCTATGGCAAATCCTGCATCAAAAATTCTTTTATCGTTTACAAGAATTTCAGATTTTCGCAAGATTTTTCGTATATCTTTTCTTGAACCAAATCCTTGATGACTTAAGATTTTATCAATTCGTTCTTTTGACATAAACTATTGTCGGTCGTGAATTGGAACGTAATCTCTTTCAGAAGAAACGTTTTTGTATGCAGGACGGTAAATTCTTCCGCCACTTACAACTTCTTCAATTCTATGTGCAGACCATCCGGAAATTCGCGAAATTGCAAAAATCGGAGTAAAAAGTTCGCGCGGAATGTTCAGCATTGTGTAAACAAATCCGGAATAAAAATCAACATTTGCACAGACACATTTATCAGAATTATGAATTTCCTGAATAATTTTAGGCGCAACTTTTTCAACAAGGCTGTAAAGTTCAAATTCTTCAAGGAATCCTTTTACTTTTGCAAGTTCTTTTGCCTTTGCTTTAAGCAGAATTTCACGCGGGTCGCTGATTGTGTAAACTGCGTGACCCATTCCGTAAACAAGTCCTGTGTGATCAAATGCTTCTTTATTTGCAATTTTATAAATGTAATCTTTTACTTCGTTTTCGTTTGTCCAGTCTTTTACGTTTGATTTTATGTCGTCCATCATTTCTACAACGCGGATATTTGCCCCACCGTGACGGCGACCTTTTAATGAGCCTACAGCAGCGGCAATAGCGGAATATGTATCTGTATCAGCGGAAGAAACAACGTGCACTGTAAGTGAAGAGTTATTTCCGCCACCGTGTTCAGCGTGAAGAATGAGTGCAAGGTCAAGAGTTTCTGCTTCAAGTCTTGTATAAATTTTGTCGGCACGAATTAGGCGCAAAAAGTTTTCGGCAGTGGAAAGTTCCGGCTTTGGATTATGGATATACATACTTTTGTCATCATAATAACGGCGTTTTGCCTGGTAACCGTACGCCGCAAGTGAAGAAAAACGAGCAATAAGATGAATACACTGTTTGACAATGTTTCCAACGGAGCGGTTTTCCGGATCGCTATCATAAGAATAACTTGCAAGAACTCCGCGAGCCATTTTATTCATAATGTCCTGAGATGGTGCTTTCATAATCATATCTTCAACAAAATTTGGCGGAAGAATACGATTTTCACCCAAATATTGGGTAAAGCTGTCAAGTTTTGCCTGTGTCGGAAGTTCTCCAAAAAGCAAAAGATAAGCACACTGTTCAAAACCAAACTGATGATTTTTTTCTGCATCCTTAATTAAATCTTCAACATTGTATCCGCGGTAAATAAGTTTACCAGGAACGGCAACTTTTTCGCCGTTTTGAATTTCGTAACCAACGACATCACCAATTCGGGTAAGTCCTACAAGAACACCAGTTCCGTTTGCATTGCGCAGGCCTCGTTTTACATCATATTTTGTGTAGAGTTCCGGTTTGATGGGGTCGTTGTGAATTGCAAGTTTCTCAAGCTGTTTAATAATATTCTGTTCTTTAGAAGAAGTCATTGTTACCTCCGGCGGGTGAAAGTTATGTATAAATATTCAAAATTTATGCATAACTATACATTCTAAGATATTTTTTTGTCCTAATTATACGATTTAAAAAGCTTCTGTTCAATTAGAGTTAAAGCTGGATTGTCTTTGCGGGACGCGGTTTGTGTAATGATGACTGCAAGGCGTAGTTTTGAGCTTTAATCTTTAAAGTAAAATCCGATTGCGGCGGGAATTTTTCTGTTCATCGGTGAATGAATGTAGCCGGTTTGCGGAAAAACAAATGCAGAAGAATGTCCTCCATCAAATTCCATAGCGTCAGTGCATCCGGAATTTAACAATAATTCGGCACATTCCATATAAGTCATACCGGATTTTCCAAATATTCTTTTGGAAATTACGCCAAGAATGTAAAGATAACGGCCACTTTCATCAATTCCGCAGGCAATTCTTGAATTTTTATTCGCTTCGTATTCAAGAATTTCTTGATTTTTCAAAATTGTAAAAAATCCACCAAATGCTGCAGGATATTTCTGGATTTCTTCGTCAGTCTGATTTTGAATGACAGCCGCACGAAGTTTTCTTTCAGAATTATAAAAAAATCCTAGTGCTGAATATTTTTCTATTGCGGCCGATAAAATCTGGTCGTTAAATTTTGTAATTCCCTGAATTTTTATTTCTTCAGAAGACTCATCATCAAATGGAGTTGTGTTGATTGCGTATTTTGCACCGGTTTCTTTTGCAAAATCTTCCACGGTAAAAGAATTTTTCGTGTCAATATTGCAAATAAGCTGAAAATCTAGGGAATCCAAATCAAGACGGCAAATGTAAATGCTAAAATCTGAAAAATCTTTTTGAGAAAATCCGAAATTCTGAAGTTCCTCGTTAATTTGAGAAAGTATTTCCTCTTTTGTCAGAGTGTAATCCTGCAAAGTCTGGCAGGAAATAAAAATCAGGCTGAAAAAAATCAGCAGCACAGAAGATTTTATGCGGAGTAAAAATTTATTTTGCAAAAGTGTCATTTTCCTGTTTTTTATGATTTTGTTCCGTAATGAACTGGATAAAGTAATCTTCCAAAGTTTTTACAGGACCTTCAACATGCATTCTTGCGCGCGATCGGGCATTGTCACGGCGAATGGCGTACATTGAATAAAAGTCGCGGTAGTCAAGACCGGCATCTGCTTTAATGTGGTCGCCAATAAAGTTTTTAACTTCGTCGCGCCCTATTGCTGCAATCCCTTTACTTCTGAGAGTTTCGCGTAAAAGATTAATCTGTTCGTGAGAAATTCCAAATAAAAATTCTTCCATTGCCTGAGTAACGCCCTGTTCACCCATTTTATTTTTTATAAAACTAATCCACTGCTCATCCATTTGCATGGAAATCATAAGAAGTTCGCTAGTTCCCATCATTGTTCCAAAAGCCGGCGCAAGACGACGACGTGCGTTCCATACTGCCTGCAGGACAGGTGCAACGGTTTCTATAGTTTGGTCGTTCCAGTGTTCCCACAAAAGCAAAAGCGAAAGAGCCCATTCTCGTCGAAAATCAATTGGCTGAGAAATATCACTGATTAAATTCAAATAAACGTCTTCTACCAAAAGTGAAAACATAGAAAGTATTGTTTCATTCTTGAATTCTGAAGAAAGTTTTTCAAAATTCGAGCCTAAATGTGCACAATATTTTGAAAAACTTGAAAGAGTGTGAGTTTTTGCAACCAAAAGACTTTTTCCCAAAACTGCCTTGCTTGGCAACTGAAAAATTCTATCGCCCTGGTCATTCTGATGTTTTACGAGAGATTCTATTAAAGTTTTTGGAGTTCTAGTTCCGCCGGTAAGTTCATGACGTTCCAAAAGTGACGGAAATTTATCAATGGAAACGGCCATGCTTTCAAGGTCATTAATTCTGTTTAAATAAATTTCTGCGTGTTCTTTGTCAGAAAGCAAAGTTGGCATAAGCTGATTTATTAAATCAAGTTGTTTTTTTGTAAAAGCATCTGCTTTTTCTGTTTCTACGACGGTATTTTTATCTTCATTTTCAAAAAAGCTGTTTATGTCAATCTGTTCAAATCCAGCAGAATCAGTTTTAGTTTCAGTCATTTTTTTAAATTAACCTTCTCTGTGTTAATAATTATAAATCACAAAATCTCATTTTACCACCGATAATTAAAATATGAACCGTAATTACTTAAAAAGTTTATTTTTTCTGACTTTTTTAGCTTTAATTTCAGTTTTTCCCGCATTTTCACAGGAAGTTTCAGAAAATCAAAATGATGAAAAATCTTCTCAAAAGATTCAATATTCCAAAAAACAGGAAATTATGAGAATTAAAACGGAAAATATCCGCATTTTGCCGGAAAATGGCAATGAATATGGCGGTGGCGGATTTCATCTTTATGTTCGGAAAACTCCTGGAATTGAATCAATTCTTCTTACAGAAACTGTAAAAGATCCTGAGGGCAAAAACGACAGTTATGCTTATCGTGCGCAAAATTATAATCCTGTGAATGGTGACGAAATCCGCTACCTGAACGGAAAAATTCTTGAAAGTGAAGGTGCTAAATATTCGCTTGTAGATTCTACTGCCCAGCCAACTAAAAATTTTGGCGAGGTTTTTCATATTTATATTCCTTCAAAAATTATTTACGGCTACGAATGGACTCGTCACGGCGAAATTGAAATTGGAAAGGGGACTTTTATAAATATCCGAACTTTTGAAAAGCCTTATGCAGACTATACCGGTGAATATATGGACAGCCCGTTTATGTTTGAATTTGTTACAAAAAAGAAAAAGCAGAAAGTCACATTAACAGACCAGTACAACACTGCTGCAAGCGAAAAACTTTCTGAATTTTCCGAAAATCTGATTTATTCAAAGGGACCGCAGTCGATTATTAAAGATTTATCAGAAATTTTTGACAGTTACGAAGATAAAGAAAATCTTGATTTGGTACTTGTGATTGACACGACCGGCAGCATGAAAAATGATTTGGAAAAATTGAAATCTGATTTGCTGCCACTTTTAAAAGCAAATTTCCCGGAAAATAAAAATTCCCGCGTAGGAGTTTTGCTCTTCAGGGATTATTCTGATAATTATAAATTCCGTGAATTGCCGGTAAAAGTTTTTGATTTTAGTAAAAACTGGGATTCTGTGATTCAGAATTTAAAATCAGTGCGGATTTATGGTTCAGAAGGCGGCGACATTCCAGAAGCAATTTACGAAGCAATTTATGCCGCGACAGATTTTTATAACTGGCGCACTGAACAGAACCGGCAGATAATTTTGATTACAGACGCCGAACCGCACCCTCAGCCAAGAAAGAGCGGAATATATTCCAGAGACTTTGCGCTAAAATCTCTGGAAGAAAAAAATATAACACTAAATACAATTCTCTTGCCAGAAGACAAGTAAGATTTTCGTGATATTTTAGAGGTAACTCTGAAAACGCGATGTTTTAATTCGTGCTATATCAACGAAT
>CAVJCY010000036.1:0-24989 GCA_963648145.1 bacterium
TTTTGAATTTCTGCAACAGTCCGTGCAGTTGTTTTATTTCCACCACAGGAAACAGATAAAAGGGTAGTAACGATTGTAAAAACGACAACCAGGATTTTTGAATTTTTTTTCATAAAAAGCTCCTATAAAAGTCATGAGTAAAACTTCAGTTTTATGATTGACTTTTTAAACACATTCGTAATGAAATGAGAATGTGCAGTAGATAAGGGAATCTTTAAAAAATCATTTTCAATGCTTTTTTAAAGATTCATGCGAGTTTTAATTCGTTGATATGGCACGAATTAAAACATCGCGTTTTCAGAGTTATCTCTAAAAATTGCAATTTTTAGAGGTTCCCATAATAAAGTTAGGTTTGCAACGCAAACTTTTTCCTTATAAAACTCCGCGTTAGCGGCAGCACAGGGAGTGCTGAATCAGCAGTTTTAGAAAAACTGCAGTGATAAAAATTACAGGGACGTAATTTTTATCACACCTCCTTACAAAACTCCGCGTTAGAGTTTTTTTATTTCCTACTTTTTTAGTAGGATTTGATGATTTTATTTATAATTCTTATTACCCACTTAGTCAATAGGTATTTAAAATATTTAATCAAAAATCTTGAAAACAAAAAAAAGGCTCCTGCACGCTAGTTTTAAGGGTATCTCTAAAAAATCATTTTCGATGCTTTTTTTAGAGATACCGGCGAGTTTTAATTCGTTGATATAGCACGAATTAAAACATCGCGTTTTCAAAGACACCTCTAAAAATTGCAATTTTTAGAGGTTCCCTTAACTTATCTTCAGGAGCCTTTTTTAAGTGGAATGGAAAGTTTTACTGTTCGTATTCTATAACAATGCCGTCTGTTACCGAAATGCCAAGGGATTTTGTAGAAGTCCACAGTTCATAATTTGTACCATCCGGAGAATACAAAATTATATTTTTGTAAGTGTTTTCTAAATCAATGCCATTAATTGTGCAATTTTCAGCAACAAAAGTTTTAGTTGAATCAAAAGTTGTTATATAAATGGATTCACCTTCATAAATTTTTGTACCGGAAGTTATGGTTTCTTTTTTGCCGTAACCAACCAAGTCATAGTCAGAGTTTTGCTTATATCCTTTTAAATTTCCGCTTTCAAGGTGAGCAGAGTCTGTATATGTAGCGTAACAACTGCGAGTAATAGAAAGAGTTTCTGGGAATGTAATTTCAAAAGATTTTGCTGGTCGTGTCATAAATTTAAAATCAATTGATTTGCCTGCGTTTTCCATAAAGTTGAAGTCTACAGAAAATGAATTTGTTCCAGAACTGATATAACCGTTTTTAAGTAAACTTATCACATTTTTGCCACCGTCAATTGAATAGCCGTAAACATAAGGCTTTGTGCCGTCTTCGCTAGTCCACTGTTTTTCGTAGGCATTATAATTTATATTGAATTTAAAAGTTGTATCTAAACTTTGTAAAGTATCCTCTGAAAGTACACCTGGTTTAATTTCTTTAGTGTTCCAATTTGAACACCATGCATTATCCTGGTCAAAATTAAGTGTGACAGTATAAGAATCGCGTAATTCATAACTTATTGGCAGAATATAATTACCATCATCGTTCTTTGTTAATGTAGCAAGTTCAGAGTCTGAAAAACCTACTTCTGAAAATGTACATTCATAACTACCCAAAGTAGTTTCTTTTGTTTTTGGACCAAGTTTCCAAGTTTGAACTTGTTTTCCGGTCTGAACATTTTTGGGAGAAAGTTGAAGGCCATAGCTGCAATCAGTTGTATCACCATTTTTATAATTTTCACTGAACATATAAGAATTTACGGTCATTTCATCTTCATTAAAACTAAGTACAAATTTTGTAGTCTTACTTGATGAACCAGAATCTCCACTGTTTCCCCAACCGTCATCAAAATCGCAGGCAGCAAAACTGAAAATTGCAGCAGAAAGTGCAAGAATTGCAATAGATTTTAAGCGTTTCATTAAATCTCTCCTATTAAAGACACCGCATTAGCGTGTTATCAACGAATTAAAATATTGCGTTTTCAAAGATACTTCTAAAAATGTTTTTTAGAAACCTTTAATAACACGCATTATATTATCAAAAGTCTTAATTGTACAGATTTCGAAAAAAACGTCTAAAAAGTCGAAAAAATGTCTAAAAAGTCGGGTAGGGAAGTTTTGTTTTGTACACACTTGTCTGGATTTTATGATTTTTATTTTCTGTGCTATAATTTTTCTTATGAGTCAGATAAACATTAAGGAAAATAAAATAGCGTTTTTTACAAAATTTATGGAATTGTCAATGATGGCATTAATAGCCACTTTTTTTTTAATAGATTTGCTATTTTTTATAAAAATCGGGTATGTAAATATGAGGCAAAAAGCCGTTATGAGCATTTCTATTGAACTTTCTGCTATTGCAGTGTGCGGATTTTTATATTTTTCCGGCTTTGTTGATGACCGCAAAAGCAAAATCCGTTCAATGTTTCTTGTAACGTTATTTTTTGAAGCCTTTGCGTTTTTTCTTGATAACGCCTACTGGTTCACCGCAAAAAATCCTAAATATGACCTTATTTTAAGCATTGCAAACTGTCTTCTTTATTTGTGTACAGCGGTCGTTTTTGTTACGTTTTGGGGCTGCGAAATTGAAATTATGGGGCTAAAGACAAAGATTCGTCACTGGATGCTTTACCTAATTAGAATTCTTATGGCTCTTTATATAATTGCTGTGCTTTTGAATTTAAAATTTGGATTTTTTTACAAAATCAAAGATGGAAATTTTATCCGTGCACCATATTCCGGCATGCTTGAATTCAGCTTTCCGCTGATTATTTGTGCCGTTCTCCTTTTTTATGCAATCAAAATCCATACGTTTGCAAAAATTAAGATTACGTTTATTGTGATGGCAGTTTTGCCAATTTTTGCAATGGTTTTGCAGCATTTTTTCTATTTTTCGTGGATTTTGTATATTTCAGTTTTAATCGCGACTATGGTTTTGTACGAAAACGTGCAGGTAAGGCTTAGGCTCAAAATTGAAGAATTCCGCAACCGAGTTATGATAAGTCAGATACAGCCTCATTTTATGTACAACACTCTTACGACTATAAAGGCACTGTGCCGTACAGATCCGGAACTAGCCGCAAATACAATCACGAATTTTGCTGACTATCTTCGCGGCAACATGGATTTTGCAAGCCTGGAAACTACAATTCCTTTTGAACGCGAACTCCGCCACACAAGAATTTACACGGAAATCGAAGCATTACGCTTTGATAACATAAAGTTTGAATTCAACATTGAAGACAGTAATTTTGAAGTTCCGGCACTCTGTGTTCAGCCGATGGTAGAAAATGCTGTTCGTCACGGGGTGCGCAGTCGCAAAGACGGTCACATCCTCATTCATACTTTTAAAGAACCAGATTATCACGTTATTGTAGTAAAAGACAACGGCAAAGGATTTGATAAAAGTCAGTTCAATGGCAGCCGTACACACATTGGACTTTTAAACACCCGACTCAGAATTGAACATATTGTAAACGGCAAATTTGAAGTGGAAAGTGTTCCTGATAAAGGTGTAACAATCACAATGCGTATTCCAAAAATAACAGAATAGAACATTCAAAAATTGAAATTTCGGTTCAATAATTGAATTTTTAGAGATTTCATTATCTAAACGGAGGAATTATGAAAAAATTATTCTTTATCTGCGGATTATTCTTTTTACTGTCTGCAGGAATTTTTGCTCTGCCAAAAACTGTTTATTACACAAAAACTGCAATAAAAGACAACGGCACAAAAAAGACATTTACAAAAAAGAATGCAATTCAAATCGTAGACGAAATGAAAACCGGCTGGAATCTAGGAAATACACTTGAAGCCACCGGCTCTCGAAGTTTAAATTCAGAGACAAGCTGGGGACAGCCAAAAACAACAAAAAAAATGCTTGACGGCATTGTCGCCTCCGGAATTAAAACTATCCGAATTCCAGTTTCATGGTCAAATCATATAATTGACCGCCAGTACACAATTGATCCGGCATGGATGATTCGCGTAAAAGAAGTTGTTGACTGGGCAATAGAAGATGGGCTTTATGTTATTCTTAATACTCATCATGATTGCTATGAAAAAACTGGTGTAATGTCTTACGGCAAGGGATATTATCCAAATTCCGTAAATTATGAAGAATCAGAGCGGTTTTTGGTAAATATCTGGGCACAAATTTCACTTGCCTTTAATAAAAGTTATGACGAACATTTGATTTTTGAAACTGTGAACGAACCTCGTTTGCGTGGCACAAATCACGAATGGACATTTGATAAAAACTGCCCGGATTGCAAAGATGCCGCCGAATGTTTAAATAAATTAAATCAGGTCGCGCTAGACACAATCCGTGCGTCAGGTGGAAATAATGCCAAGCGTTTTGTTATAACTCCGGCACTTCAGGCTTCTCCAACTGCTGCGTTTTCGGATGCTTTTAAAATTCCGGTTGATAAAAAGAACGGAAAATCAAATCAGATTGTGTCAGTTCATATGTACAGTCCTTACAATTTTGCAATGGCTTCCCCAGGAATCACAAAATACACAAGTAGAGCAGGAAGCGAAGTTGCCCTTACATTTAAAAAATTGAACGAAACTTTCATTCAAAACGGATATGCCGTGATTATCGACGAATACGGTGCTGTTAACAAAAATAACCTTGAAGACCGAGTGCTGTGGTTCCATGCCTTCCTAAAATATTCTCGTCAGTACGGAATTACCTCCTGTCTTTGGGATAACGCCAACTGGAAAGTCACTGGTAACGACTACTACGAACACTTTGGTTTTTACAATCGCAAACAGCAAACCTGGTACTTTCCAGAAATTTTAGAAGCAATCAACGAAGAAACAAAATAACTCGTTGTATTTTAGAGATATCCTCAACAAATACTAGCCACAATCGTGACATTTTTAGAGATACCCTTATCAAAGTAGAGCTACTTTTTGAAAAAATGAAAATCACAGCAGTCGCCGCCATAGCCCAATGTCCTTGTTCTTGAAAAGCCTATTTTATTTAAACCGCCGTATGTTACGTCATCGACATCACAAAACAGTCTGCATAGTTCCGGACATCCATTTTCGACACAAGCTGTATGCCACAGGCACTTTGTTATGGTAATATCGTAAAAATCTTTTCCGCACTTCTGGGTGCTTTCCTGAAGGTCTGTTGTCCGCATTATTTTAAGAAAGATTTTGCTGTAAATCCCATAAAACCCCGGAACCTTTTCCATCTTCGCCGTTGAATTGTGCTTCTTTGCAGCGACAACATCAATCATATATTTTCGAAGAAACTTATTTACATCATCTTGCGACAGTCCGCTTTCTAAAAGCACTTGGTATAAGGCTATACGTGGAAGAATAGTTTGTGCAAGTGTTTTCATCTGATTTTCAGTTTTATTTTTTGTACCCTCGATAATCTCGTTAAGTCTATTATCTTGATTGGCAAAAAGTACATTTCCCTTATCTTTTTCAAATTCTTCAATCAAAAATTCCTTGATTTGTTTTTGCTGTTTAATCTTCATGAGCACTCTCCTTTAATTTAGATGATAAGCTTCTTTTGTGCTTTCATCTTTCATCTCTTTAGGCAACCTCTAAAAATTGCAATTTTTAGAGATACCCTTTATAATATCTAATTGCGTTACACATTTACAATGCATTTTTATGACATGATTTTACACTAAACTGCGGTGTTTCCGTTTAGAGATACCCTTTATAATTCAGGATATTTTTGGTGAAGTTTTATCGGGCTCATTTTTTGAAATTTTTTTGACGATTATGGAACTTTCCATAAAAAAAGTTTCAAGAAGAAAAACAAAATAGCCAAGTCCTACAAAAGTTGATGCGGAAGAAGCTTTTACGAGGTAGTAGATTCCAAATCCGATGGTGCAAGTCAAAATTAACGTTGTAACGGAAATAATCGGGAGTAAATCTGTTTTACTTTTTGAAATTCTGTAAATTTTAAGGTTATAAACGACAATCAAAATCAAATCATAAATTATAAATCCGTGCACAAAAATTATCGTTTTAGAAATGTGAACAATATTCGCCAAATTTAAAAGCAGAATTATAAAAACTACAGCGACATAAGCAATTGATGAAATGCTAAAAATTTTTTCTTTTCGCTTAATCATTGATTTGTAAAACAAAAGTCCAAAGTAGGGTAGCAGGAAAAAAGAACCAAACGAAAGTCCGTACCGCACAGAAGAACTTTGAAAAATCAGCTGAAAAAATGTTCCGTCTGAAAGTACCCATAATCCCATGCTCAATGAAAATCCACTTAAGACAATTGCACCACTTCTGTAATTTTCAAGAATGGTTTTTCTAATTGCAAATGAAAAAAATATCAGTAAAAATGCCGTGATTATGCACAAAAGGCAGACGATTATGTTAGGTATTGAATTTTTTAAAATCCTTGAAACTATAAAATTCTCGTTACAAAAGTAAAATTTCTGTAAATTCACTAATTTATTTTCGTTTGAAAGATTTTCGATTTTTATGCTGATTTTGTCGCCCTGTTTTACTCCGGAAAGAGGAATTGACCTCCAAATTTCTCCGTTTTCCATTCCATATTTTTCAAGTGAAACTCTGCCTGTTTCTGAAGTTAGCCGTGAATTTACGTAAAGTTTTAAATTAAATCCTGTGTCATAAAATGCAAATGCAGTACCGTAGTCTAAAGGGTTATCAATAATTCTTATAAGCGAAAGTTCTTCGCCCGGTTGAAGTATAAAACTTGATTTGGGATTTTTTGCATCAGATTTTGTAAAATGCCAGCCGTTTTCTAGTGACGGAGTGTCTAACGGTGTTATTTTTACATTTTCGGATGGCAGCAAAATCCCCAGAAGATATGCCATTGCAATAAAAATAATTAAAAGAATCCCAACAAATTTGTGCAGTTTTTCCATATAAAAAAATCCGAAAACGTTGTATCATTAATGGTAAAGATAGTTCTAAAAATTGCAATTCTTAGTACTGTCTTTTGCAGGCGGAAGTTCTAGATTTTCCGAAGTTTTCCGCAAATGTTTCTGAGATTATAGCACATTTAGGGCAGCTCTAAAAATTCGTTTTGTAACTTTTAGGGACTTCCTTATAAAAAGATAACAAGGACGTTATTAATTGAAGTTACGACCTGATGATGTTACAAGAATTTTCGCGACAATCTGCCTTGCTATGATTGTAATTTTTGCGGTTTTTCTTGTTTCGCAACAAATTACAAGAAAACGAAATCTTGCTCAGACAGTTAATTACATTCATGAATTGTCCAAAACTACTTCCGGTCACGTTGGTGATGTTTTTGACAATTATCTTTCTTCAATAGAAGTAAGTGCGGCAATTTATGGTCTTTCTCTGACATCAGAAAATCCAAATCTTGAACTTTTAAAATCTTTGCAGAAAAAAAATCATTTTGATACTATCCGTCTTATTGGTGTAAGCGGTACGGATTATTCCAGCGACGGAGCGGAAGTTAATTGTCGGGACCGTGACTATTTTCAAAACGGTATGAAAGGCAAAAGCGGAATAGCAGAAGTCTTGCATTCAAAAATAACCGGCGAAAAACTCGTTGGTTTTTATTCCCCGATTTATTTTAACAATCAGATTTGCGGTGTCCTTGTCGGTTTTTTGTCAGAAGAAAGTATTTCAGAAATCCTAAAGGCTCAGGTTTTTGGTTATCCGGCAAATACTTATCTTTTTTGTTCGGATGGTGACGTAATCGGGCAGTATATTGCAAACGGAACTTTGTACATTGAACGTTTTGCAGATGTTCTTCGTTATGTAAAAACTGACGACAAAGTTATTCTTACTACAGCCGTTGTTAATCAGTCGGAAGCCGGCTTTAAATACGCAGATGTGACCGGAGATTCTACCGGCTATGTAACGCCAGTTCGTGGTACACAGTGGGTTTTGCTCCAACTTTATCCTTCCGGAATTACAAATCAGGTAATGAGCAATTCCATAAAGGATTCTGGCATTATTCTTGTGGCTCTTATCATAATTTTTGGCGGAATGATTTTTATTTTGTTTCACCGTTACAGAAAAGTCTTTATTGAATATACAAAATCTGAACTTGATAAACAGCGCGAAAAAAGTGAAACAGAAATGAAACTTATTGTTTCTGCGGCACGCACGGTTTATCCTTTCATCATGGAACAAAATCTTACTCAGGATTATGTAAAAATAGAGTACAACGACACCGGACTTTACACTAATGAAAATCTGACAACAATTGATCAGATTCTTGAAAATATTGCGGAAACAATCACGGATGAAAGTCAAAAACAGGAATACAAAAATCAGTTATGCAGAAAATCACTTCTTTTATCTTATGAAAATGGTATACACACGGTTTCAAATCAGGCTTTGCAGCAGCATGAGGACGGCCTTCATTGGGTAGAAACAAAAGTCATTATTCTTGAAAACGAAAGTGGCGGCGACATTTACAGCATTTCTATGCTTCGTCCGATTGACGAAGAAGTTAATCAACGACAGGAAATTGAACGTGCTAAAAACGAAGCAGTCGCGGCAAACCGTGCAAAATCTTCGTTTCTTGCAAATATGTCTCACGAAATTCGTACTCCAATTAATGCAATTTTGGGTATGGATACGATGATTCTGCGCGAAACTAATCAGGAAGAAATCAAAAGTTATGCTAATGACGTTCAAATTGCAGGAAATACGCTTTTGGGACTTATTAATGACATTCTGGATTTTTCAAAAATTGAATCCGGAAAAATGGAAATTGTCCCAGTTGATTATGATTTGGCCTCTTTAATTAATGATTTGATTAATATGGTGCGTCCGAAAGTTGACGAAAAACAATTGAAATTTGAAGTCAGTGTAAATCCCGAAATTCCAGCGTTGCTTTTTGGTGATGAACGGCGCATAAAACAAATTGCACTGAATATTTTAAATAATGCCGTAAAATACACGAAAAAAGGATTTGTTCGCTTTAAAGTTGATTTTGAAAAACAGGATGATGAAAATATAGTCTTGAAAATTTCAGTTTCGGACACAGGAATTGGAATTAAGCCGGAAAATCTTGAAAAAATCTGTTCTCCTTATGAACGTTTTGATCAGCAGAAAAATGCCGGAATTGAAGGTACTGGACTTGGTCTTACAATCACAAAAACTCTTCTTGAAAGGATGAATTCCAAACTGAATGTTTCCAGCGTTTACGGCGAAGGCTCTGTTTTTTCTTTTGATATTGTTCAGCCGGTGCGTTCTAGTAAAAAAATCGGTTCTTTTTCTGTGCGTGTTAGCATGACAAAAAAAGAAAATGATAAGAAAACTTCCGTAGAAACTTTTCACGCTCCTGATGCAAAAATTCTTGTCGTTGATGATATTGAAATGAACATTCTTGTTGTGCGAAGTTTTTTAAAACGAAATCGTATTCATATAGATAGTTGCCTTAGTGGTGCAGAAGCAGTAGAAATGTCGCAGAAAACAAAATACGACATTATTCTTCTTGATTATATGATGCCTGAAATGAATGGAAATGAAACGCTTGAACTCTTGCGGGAACGCTGCGAATTGAATAAAAAAACTCCGGTGATTGTTCTTACGGCAAATGCAATGACCGGAGCAAAAGAAGAATACCTTGCCAGTGGTTTTACAGATTATATTTCAAAGCCAATTGATGACGAAAATCTTGAGACAATAATTAAGAATTATCTTCCGGCATCAAAAATTGTTCCTGTTGAAGAATCTGAAAGTGAAACTTTGGGGAATTCTTCAGCTGAATTAAAAATGATTTCTAGAATTCCGGGGATTAATGTTGAAGAAGGTATTAGTGCGGCTTCAAATCAGGAAGTTTATCTGAATGTCTGCTGGCTTTTTTATACAAATGCGGAGGAAAAAATTGCACAGATAAAAAAATATGCCCAGGAAATGGATTTCAAAAATTACACTATTCAAGTTCATGCACTAAAAAGTTCTGCACGACTGCTTGGTGCAATGGATTTTTCTCAGGAAGCACTCGCACTGGAAATGGCCGGCAAAGCACAGGATAGTGAAACTGTCACAACTGCAACACAGTATGTTCTGAATGAATATGAACGGCTAAAAAATGCGCTCGCTGACGTTTTTGCAAAAACTCAGAAAAATAAGACCGATGATTCTGGGCTAGAAGGGCTGGAAGAGGAGCCTGAAGGTTCCGGACTTGAAATGATTGATGATAAAACAGATTTTAACGATAATGATACGGAAAATTCTAAAATTGACAGCATAAAACTTGAATTAAAAGAGCTTTTACAATCCGAAGATTATGAAACTATAAGGTTAATTTTTGAAAATCCTGAAACTTATAATTTAACGAAAATCTTTAATTCTTCAGAAAAATTAAAATATGAAGACTTAAAAGAAGTAATAAAAGAAGAAAATTGGAGTAAATTGTCTGAATTTTTAGACAATTAAAGAAAGGTTATGAGCGAATTACGAAAAATTTTGATTGTAGATGATAATTCTGTCAACCTGAAAATGGCAGAAAAAGTTTTGCAAGAGTTTTCAAAACCTGTACCGGTTACTTCCGGTAGGGAAGCCTTAAAATTTCTTGAAAAAAATATTCCTGAATTGATTTTACTGGATATCAGTATGCCAGACATGGATGGTTTTCAAGTAATGGAAAAAATCAAAGAAAATCCTGAAACCGCTACTATCCCGGTAATTTTTTTAACGGCAAAGGATGATTCAGAAACGGAAATAAAATGTTTAAACCTAGGGGCAATGGATTTTGTAAGGAAACCATTTGTGCCGGAAATTCTTGAAAACAGGGTAAAGCATGCCTTAGAAATTCTAGATTACCGTAGAAAGCTGGAACGCGAAAAGACCAGAAAAATTGAAACCATACAGCGCGAAGTAATTATGAGTATTGCAAATCTGATAGAAAACCGGGACGGCACAACCGGTCAGCACGTAAAGAGAACCAGTCGCTATGTTACACAACTTGTCACCCTTATCCGAGAAAAAAATTTGTATCCTGATATTTCAGAAGAGTATTATTACAACATTATAAAGGCGGCACCACTTCACGATATTGGAAAGATTGCAATTCCAGATGCAATTTTGCAAAAAGGAAGTCAACTTACAGACGAAGAAACTGAAAAAATGAAACAGCATACCGTAATTGGTAGTGATATAATCATATCAAATTTTTCTGGTATTGAAGACCTTGATTATGTAAAAGTTGCCGCCAATGTTGCCCGCTACCATCACGAACGATGGGACGGTTCCGGCTATCCCCAGGGATTAAAAGGCAAAGAAATTCCTCTTGAAGCCCGGATTATGGCAATTGCAGATGTTTTTGATGCCTTAATTTCTGAGCGTTGTTATAAGGAAGCCTTTACGCTAGACGGTGCGTTTGAAATTATGAAAGAAGCTGCCGGCAAGCAGTTTGACCCTGAACTTCTGGACTTATTCTTTAGTGAGCCTGAGCAGCTTGAACGATTGGCAGTGGCACTTTAATTTTCTTTTTGGAGAGAAAATATGGTCTTTGAAAATCAAGTTTCTGAAGCAGAAATCAAAATGAAACTTTTTGAAATTCTTTATGAACGTCTGAAAGTTATGGATTTTGTTTATTTTCCTCAAGAAAAAATAATTCAGTGTTCAAAACACAGTGCCAAAATTCTGAATTTTTCTGAAATCATAAAAAATGTGCCGGAAAGTCTTGTAAATAATCTTGTTTACGCTCCTGACCGTGAAAAAGTTATGCAAGCTTACAGTGCAATTGCGCACGGCAAAGAAATTGTTTCCTGCGAATTTCGCGGAGTAAATGTTGTCAGACGATTTTATTGCGAAATGCGTGTCATCAAAAAAGATGCTGACGGAAACGTTATTGCAGCGGCAGGAATTCTCCAGAAAATTATGGACGGCACGGAAGTCAGGACATCTGATAAAGTAAAAAAGTCCACAAAGAAAAAAAACATAAAACTTCTCGTTGTTGATGACAATAAAGTTAATCTTCTTGTCGCAGGCGAAGTTTTTAAACCTTACTGTTTTAATATTGATTATGCAGAAAGTGGGGCGCAAGCCATAGATTTTTGCCAAAAAACGCAATATGACGCAATTTTCATGGACTATATGATGCCAGAAATGGACGGAAAAGAATCCACGGAGGAAATTAGGAAAATGCCTGGTTTTGAAAAAATTCCTGTCGTTGCCTTGTCCGCAAATGATGATTTTTCGTCAAACGACAAAAACGGCTACAAAAATCTTGGATTTGACGCTTTTATCCCAAAACCTCTGAATGCTGAAAATCTAAATAAAGTTCTTGAAGAAATTTTTCCAGGAAATCTCAGTGTAAAATTACAAAAATCCCTGATAATCGTTCGGCAAAATCAAAAAAAAGACGAAAATGCGAAAGAAATAACGGTCAGTAAAATTAAAGAAGAAACGATTGCTGATTCTGTAATTGAAGTTTCTGAAGATGTTTTGCGCCAGGTTTACAAAGACGGAATAAAAAAAATAAAAGACTTGCCCGAATATGTTGCGACCGGAAATCTTGAACTTTACGCAATAGAAGTTCACGCCCTAAAAAGTGTTATGGCTGCAATCGGAAAAAATAAACTTTCAGCACTTGCAAAGCTTCACGAACAAAAAGCAAAATCCGGTGATTTGGACTTTATAAAAAGTAATATTGACGATTTGCTCAAAGATTATTCTGCAATTATAACTTCGCTTGGCGAAAAAATTGGGCTGGAAGAAGAAATTGAAGCCGGACTTCCTGCATTTACAAAGGAAGAGTTTTATTCAAAAATCAAAAAACTTCAAAAAAATCTTGATGATTATGATTTGGATGAATTAAAAAAACTTTGCCACGAAATGCAAAATCATAAATGCACGGATTTGCAGCGCGAATGTCTTGATTTTATTTATGATTGTGCAGATTCCTATGATTATGACGGAACTGGCAAAAAAATTGCGGAATTGAACTTTCTTGTTGAAAGTTGTGAGCAAAAAATGCCAGAAAAATCGCTTTTAATTATTGATTTGCACAGCGGTTTAATTTCAAATGCTGTTTACAATTATCTCAAAAATAAAATTTCTGTTTTTTATGAGAATAATCCTGATTTTTTACAAAAAGAAAAAACTAAAGATTTTACAGACCTTCTGATTTTTACTTCCACTGAAAATGAAAATCCAACACTTTTTTCAAAACTTCTTGAAAATAAAAAGGAAATTTCTGGAAGAATAAGTTTTGTCGGCGACAAGTCCGCAATAGAAAATTTCCTGAAAAATTATAATCTTACCGAACCGCACAAGGAATTTTTACGGCCAGTAAACGCAAAATCTGTGGCAGAATATTTTATCCAAGAATTTTCAAAATAACGAAGTGTGTCAGGTTTAAACTTAAAAGGGCATCTCTAAAAATTGCAATTTTTAGAGGTATTCATAAAACACCACCCGCTGAATGAATTGTTAGTTTCTTCTAACGAAAATCAAAATATTTGTCTTTTGAAAATATCTTTTGAAAATTTCTAATTTTAAGAACTTTATGATAGAATGACAGATTAAAACAGGAATTAAGGTACAAAAAAGCTGCGAGGAAAGTAAAATGAAAAGAATCGAAATTGAAAATTTGAAAGAAAATCCTTTTACAATGATTGGAAAAGACTGGATGCTTATTACGGCAGAAAAAGACGGGAAAGTGAATACTATGACGGCTTCCTGGGGCGGTTTTGGAGTTCTTTGGGGAAAAAATGTTGCGACCGTCTACATCAGAAATTCACGCTATACAAAAGAATTTGTAGATAATGGCGAAAAATTTTCGCTTTGCATTTTGCCGGAAAAATATCGAAAAGAACTTGCATATTGCGGAAAAATTTCAGGCCGTGATGAAGACAAAGTTGCAAAATGTGGTTTTACCGTTAAACATCAAAACGGAGTGCCTTATTTTGAAGAAAGCCGCCTTGTTTTTACCTGCAAAAAACTTTATGCACAACAAATGTCAAAAGAATTTTTTACAGAAAACGGACGTGAAAATGTTTCAAAATTTTATTCTGATAATGACTGGCACGTTATGTACATCGCAGAAATTGAAGATATTTTAGGGAACCTCTAAAAATTGCAATTTTTAGGTATCTTTATCAAAAAACTAGATTTTGTGGAGACAAAAAATGAAAATTGAGTATGTAAATCCGTCTGATGCAAAAAATCTGCTTGAAATTTATGCACCGTACGTAAAAAATACGGCAATTACTTTTGAATATGAAGTTCCGTCCGTTGAAGAATTTACTCAGCGAATTATAAATATTTCTCAAAAATATCCGTATATTAAGGCTGTTGATGATGACGGAAAAATTGCAGGTTATGCCTATGCCGGTACATTTAAAGGACGCCGTGCTTATGATTGGTCTGTAGAAACGACTGTTTATGTTCGCAAAGACGGTAGGAGACAGGGGACAGGTCGTCTTCTTTACGAAGAACTTGAACGCCTTTTAAAAAAAATCGGTATAACAAATATGAATGCCTGCGTTACTTGTCCACAAAATGATGATTCTGAAATTTCTAACCGCGACAGTATGCGTTTTCATGAAAAAATGGGATTTACGTTCGTGGGGACTTTTCATTTTTCCGGTTATAAATTTGGTCAGTGGTTTAATATAATTTGGATGGAAAAAATGATTGGCGACCATCTGTCACAAATGCCGAACGTAAATTTGGGAAATTGGAAAGACTAACCCTACAATTCCTTAAAATAAGGACAGATGTTTTCATAATGTCCGTCTTTCATTCTAAAACCGCCGGGGATTGTTCCAAGTTGTTTAAAACCAAGCCGTTCATAAAGATGCCGCGCGTGAATGTTTGTTTCTACAACGGCATTAAACTGTAGAATCCTGAAACCTTCCGTTTTTGCTTGATTCAGACAGTCAGAAACAAGTTTTTCGCCAATGTGCAGTCCTCGTAAATTTTTGCGCACTGCATAACTTGCATTTGCAATGTGATTGCAGCGTCCAACATTATTCGGATGCAAAATATAAAGTCCCGCAATTTTTGATTTTTCTAGCTCATTTTCAAGGATTTCTGCAATACCACAATAAGTTTGTGCCGCGAAAAACTTTTTTGCAGAGTCAAGATCAAGTAAATCTTCCTGAGGAAAGGCAACGCCGTCTTGTACAACTTCATTCCAAATAGCCGCCATTTGTTCAAGGTCAGTTTCTTTGTATTTTCTGAGTAAAATATTATTGTCCATGGCAAATAATGTTATGAAAGATTTTGATTTATGGGAACCTCTAAAAATTGCAATTTTTAGAGTTATCTTTGAAAATTTGTCAATTATTTATAAAGTTTCTGGAATTCTTCAAACGGAAGCGGTTTTGAATAATAATATCCCTGAATATTGTCACAGCCCAGTCTTTTTAAGAATTCAATCTGGTCAATTGATTCTACGCCTTCTGCTGTAATTTGCATTCCTAAGTCTTTTGAAAGTCCTATTGTGTGTTCCAAAAGTTTATCGCCACGGTAGTTACCAATATAGTCAATAAGACTTTTATCAATCTTTAGATTATCAAAATGAAATGTATTCAGCGTAGAAAGGGAAGAGTAGCCCGTTCCAAAATCATCAATAAAAATAGGAAATCCTTCTTGATGGAAACGTTCCATTGTACGAAGAACGTCTTCATTTGCAACTGCCGCGGTTTCTGTAATTTCTATAGGCACATATTCTGGTGAAATTCCAATATTCTGGCTTATTTTTTTATAACGGCGGACAATATCTCCAAAATAAATGCTTGCTCGCGAAAGATTTATTGAAATTGGAATTAATTTTTTACCATTGAGTTCGCGCTGTTTTTGCATTTTACAAACGGTAGTAAATACATATTCATCCAAAGTTTTTATAAGCCCGTCAGATTCAAAAAGAGGTATGAATTTTATCGGTTGTAGAAAACTATTGTCTTCGTTTTGCCAGCGAACTAACGCTTCTGCACCGGTCATTTCGTTTGTTACAGGATTGTACTTTGGCTGATACCAAACCTTAAATCTTCCTTTGTTCAAATCCGAATTAAATTTATCTTCCAAGGATTTTTCAAAAAGAATCTTTTTTGTTTCTTCGTCACTGTAAAAAACATAATTCAAATCTTTTAAATTTTTTGCACTGTGTTTTGCAACAGTTGTTTCACTAAAAGCTGATTCAATGTCTTTTTTTTCTGACCATTGAGTAACGCCAAAATAGGGAATGAGCTTTGGAATTTCAAGTTCGGTAGAAAGTTCAAGAAGGGCGTATGTAATCATTTCTGTAATTCTGATGACGGTTTTTTCAGAAATGCCCGGAAAATACATAACAAAGTGGTCAGCATTTACATGACCGCATACGGCTTCGCCTTCACAAAAATTATTACAAACTTCCCAAATATATTGAATTGTTTGATCGCCACGTCTAACGCCACAAACCGTGTTAACAATTTTGAAATTTCTTATATCAAGAGAAATAAAAGCACCCGGTTTATTTACATTTTTTACTTTTTTCTTAAAACTGAGATAATTATTTCCGCCTGTAACAGGATCTACAAAGGCATATTGTTCTAGTTCTGCAGTTTTAAGCATAGTCATATCTGAAAAACCCATAGAAATGTACTTCAGTTCATCGCCATCAGAAAGATTTACCGCTTTCATACGACAGACTCTAAGTTCCCCATTGCGTTCTATACGGTAGTCATGAATAAAAACGTCTTTTTCTTTGAACTGTTTTTTTAAACTTTCTATTGAAGTAAGGGAACTCATTTCCTTTTTTTCTGATTCTACAACGCAACGGGCAATATAAGCTTTTATAGCCTTTTCATAAGGTGGGTTATTTCTGAAAACAGCACCAAATTCTTTTTCTATATCGCTACTGAGTCTTTGCGGAAAAATTTTATTTTTTTCTAAGTCTACAAAATAAACAGAAGCATAATCTGAACTTAAAGATTCAACCGCTTTGCTGGCACGTACAGGTTCATTTAACGGTTGTACAATTCCTATTGTTTTTTTGATTTTTTTATTTTCGTCAAATTCTAAAGCTATAATTGTAACACGTGAAATATAACCGGTTCGGGTACGCAAATTTGCACAGACATTAACCGTACCTTTGTCAATTTCTTCTGCAAGTTGTGAAAGTGCGATGTGATCATCGGGGTGGATAAGAAAATCTGCAAGAGATTTTGGCATATTTTCAAAATGCAATGGACATTTAAAAAAATCTGAGAAAGTTTTTGATGCTTCCATGATTTTTTCTTGTGGAAAATATGTAAATGTAAGAATGCCTACCTGTAAAAACGCCTTTTCTATTTCAGAATTAAGAATTTCACAAGATGATGTTTTTTCAAGTTCATGTTCCATTTTTAGTTTTGCAAAACCTCTGATAGCATCTCTCCCATGTGTAATATTTTAAGGTAAAATTCTGAATTTTACAACTTTAAATATAAATTTTTGTATTGTGAAGTTTTAGGTTCCCTTATGACGGTCTAAAATAAAGCAATGGAAATGATTTTTAGGGATTATGTATTCATAATTAAAAAATGATAAAAATTTTTACGAAAAGTAACGGGCCGGCTATGGAGCACCGGTGAAGGCTTTATGAAAAGCCGAAACCGAAGCCCGCAGGCGCGCTATTTGCGTGCCGAGGACTTTGAGCGTTAGCGAAGTGCGGAACAGCCGCGAAGCGATAAAATGCCCCATAAAAAATAAAATTAATTGTGGTTCCATTGTAAAAATCGTCACAAAAAGAATGTGTTTTTAAATTTTGTTTTAACATTATGGATTTGTGCCGTTATAATAGTGAAAATGGAGGTGGTTATGGATTTGGAACACATTATCAAATCGCTGACTGACATCAGGACTTATTGCACAAACACTTCGCTTGATGATTTGGATGCCGCAATTGAGATTCTGAAAAAATTACAGTCTGATGGGGTAAAAGATCCTCTTAGGACAGATTTTAAAAATTTGGTGGTACAAAGTAAATGATTGGTACATTCTGGTCTCTGGTGCCGGCGATTGTGGCTATTGCGCTGGCTTTAATTACTCAAGAAGTTTATTCTTCGTTGTTTATTGGTGTTGTTATTGGTGCTGCTTTTTTTGCAGGTTCTAATGGCAGTGGTTTTTCAGGATTTTTGACTCAGACTTTTCAGGATGGTCTGATAAAATCAATTGCAGACCCTTACAATATAGGTATATTGGTATTTCTTGTAATTCTTGGCGTTATTGTTGCTTTGATGAACAAGGCCGGCGGTTCTGCTGCTTTTGGTAACTGGGCAAAAAAACATATTAAGTCTAAGGTTGGTGCTCAGGTTGCGACAATTTGTCTTGGAATTTTGATTTTTATTGATGACTATTTTAATTGTCTGACGGTTGGTAGTGTTATGCGTCCGGTTACAGATAAATATAAAGTTAGTCGTCAGAAACTTGCTTATTTAATTGATGCTACAGCCGCTCCGGTTTGTATAATTGCACCGATTTCTTCTTGGGCCGCAGCCGTTTCTGGATTTGTAACAGAAGGAGAAAATGGTCTTGCGCTTTTCTGTAAAGCAATTCCTTATAACTATTATGCGTTGTTCACAATTGTATTTATGTTTGCTTTTGCACTTACAAAAACTGAGTTTGGTTCAATGGCAAAAATGGAAGCAATGGTAGGCGATATTACTGAAGATAAAGAGGAAGGCGAGACAAAGAAAGGTACGGTTTTTGACCTTGTATTCCCGATTGCAGTTTTAATTGTTACTTGTACTTTGGGTATGATTTATTCCGGCGGATTCTTTACAAAAGGCGGTGATACTTATCTGAACTTTATTATGGCTTTTGCCAGCAGTGATGCTTCGGTTGGTCTGGTAATTGGTTCTTTTGCGTCTTTGATTATTACAGTTGCCGTTTATATGATTCGCCGTGTTCTACCGTTTAAAGAATGTATGACTTGCGTCCCGGAAGGATTTAAGGCTATGGTTCCTGCAATCTTGATTCTTTGTCTTGCATGGTCTCTTAAAACTATGACAGATAGTCTTGGTGCTAAAGAATTTGTTTCTGGCGTTGTTAGCGGTAGTGCTGCAGGATTAAAGAATATGTTACCAGCAATTATTTTTGTTATTGCCTGTGGACTTGCATTTGCAACTGGAACTTCATGGGGTACATTTGGTATTTTGATTCCAATTTGTATTGCAGTTTTTGCCGATCCTACAGATCCTTTAAGAATTATATCTATTTCTGCTTGTATGGCCGGTGCAGTTTGTGGGGATCACGTTTCTCCAATTTCTGATACGACAATTATGGCGAGTGCCGGAGCTCAGTGTAATCACGTTGAACATGTTTACACTCAGTTACCTTACGCTATGGTTGTAGCGGCAATTTCTTTTATCTGCTACATTGTTGCCGGAATTGTAAAAAATCCGGTTGTACCGTTAATTACAGGTCTTGTAATCATGGCAGGATTTATTGTTGTAATTAAGATTGTACAGAAAAAGAAATCTGGTCAAGGCCAGGTTGTTGCATAAAATTACGACTTTACCGAAAATACGTCGCGTCAAGACATACTTTCGTTTAAGGTCTTGATAGTGCCGTTATTTTATACTTTCAATTAAAAAAACACGCCGGAAAAATAAAACTACGGCGTGTTTTTTTTATGGGGAAGTGAGCGGGAAACGGGTTAATTATTTATCACTTAAGGGCATATCTCTAAAAATTGCAATTTTTAGTGGTTCCATTAAATAAATGTCGCACAGACTGCATATAGCGGAACATTTACCATCCAATCTTGATTTTTATACGGTAACAGCGAAAATCTAACCGAAAGAGCGGGCTTATATTTATCATAAAATGCTTTTAGGCTTTGGGAGCGAACATTTGTTTCTGCTTTTACTTCAATAGGAATAATATCCATTTCTTTTTGAACCAAAAAATCCTGCTCAAAAGTCGCGCTTTCGCTTCCGTAATAATATGGGGTAAAATCAGTTTCAGAAATCAATTCCTGTAAAACAAACTGCTCTGCAAGCGCACCTTTAAATTCAACAAAAAGAGTGTTTCCATTGATAATTGCATTTGCAGGAATTCCGCTCATGGCAGATAAAAGTCCTACGTCCAAAACAAAAAGTTTGTATGCAGAAAAATCTTTATATGCAGAAAGCGGAATGTGAGGTTCATTTACGCGATTTACTTTATGAACAAGCCCTGAATCACAAAGCCACTGGATTGCGTTTTCAAAATCTGTACTGCGGGCTCCATGTTTTATTTTTCCAAAAAAGAATTTTCTGTTTTCTTTTGCCAGCTGCATTGGAATAGAATCCCAGACAAGATTGACTTTTGGAATTTCGCGTGCCTCAATGTGCTTTCCAAAGTCTCCTTTATATTGGGCAAGAATCGTCTTTTGAATTTGTCTGGCTTTTATATAATCAGAATCCTTTCTAAAAGATTCCACAACCTCAGGCATTCCGCCAACAAAATAATAGTTTTTAAGATGATAAATGTATTTTTCTGCAAAGTTATCGATTAATGTAAAATCCTTGGAAAGCAAAGTGTCGCTCAGAGGTTTTTCTTCTACCGCATACAAATATTCTCTAAAACTAAGCGGATAAAGATACATTAAATCAATTTTTCCAACAGGATATGAAACTCCCTGATGAAGGGCAACTCCTAAAAGCGAACCCGCCGCGATAATATGGTATTCATTAGCTTCTTCACAAAAATATTTTAATGACTCAAATGCTTTTGGCGCATTTTGAATTTCATCAAAAATAATCAATGTGTCTAATGGTGTAATCTGAAAGCCCGCCTCAATGCTTAATGCCGGTAAAATCCTCTTTATGTCATAATCAGATTCAAAAAGATTTTTCATTGCGGAATTGTTATAGAAAGAAATATAAGCCGTTTTTTTATAAAATCTACTGCCAAATTCCTTCATGACCCAAGTTTTTCCAACCTGCCGGGCTCCCATAAGAACAAGCGGTTTTCTGTTTGGTTTTTCTTTCCAGGTTTTTAAATCATTCAGTATGAATCTTTCCACACTATAAATATAACATTTTTTAAGACCTAAAACAAGCTAAAATACACATTTTTTAAGACCTGAAACAAAAGAAAAAATACATTTTTTAAGCTCTCATTACAAAATTGCAATCGTTGATATTTCATTTAAAGCGGAATACGCGGAGAGTTGAAATTCCTTGCAGGTAAGTTTTTATATGCTGAATCGTGTTTGTTGAGGGTCTCTGGTAAAAAATCATTTTCGATGCTTTTTTACCAGAGACCTGTAAACTACCTTAAGAAGAAATTTTTCCAATTGGAAAATCACTTCCAAAAACTATGCGGTCTGCAAAACCTGCCCGCCGGATTTCTTCCAGATTTTCTTTAGGAGCAAAAGAACTGTCGCAGATGATACCAGTATATTTTTTCAGCATCTCAAGCGTAAGTTCAAGATGCTTTGCGTGTGCTAACTGAACCTTAACTTTTGGATAGCGGGCGAAAAAGTCTTCAAACAAATCTGGCAGATCATTTTCGCTATGCCCCGTGTGAATTAAAATTTTCAAGTCGTGATTTTCAGCATAAGAAAAAACATGGTCTGCAAGATTATATGTTTTTTTATCTGAAAGATTCCAGTTCTGGGCCCGCGGGTGAATCTTAAAACCTTCGTAATTCACTTTTGAAAAAGCGTCTTTTATATAAAATTGAGGATTTTCCCAGTAAAGTTCCGGTACAATCCAGCAGAGGGCGTGAGCCCTTATCCCCACTTCCGCGGCTGTCTCCAAGGCACACTTCATTTCATCATGCAAAAAATCGTAAAGGTCTTTTGCTCCCGGCAAATTTTCCGCCAGTACACTGCATTTTCCGCATAAAACATCGGGACTTACCTTGCAGTAAATCGAACTGGAAGTGGAAGAAAACCAGACTTCAGAAAATCCCGCCGCTTTTAATGCAGTAAAAACCTCTTGAGCCTGGTAGTAAGTTTCAAAATACTGGCCTATGTGTACGTGGTAGTCGGTCATAAAAGAACCATATAAAACTTGTGGTAAAAAAGCAATTTTTTTAATTTTTCGCGGAGAGTGGGCTTTTATGGTATATCATAAAAGAGAGTTGCCTTCTTCCGGTGCAAACATATTTATTAAAATTACAACTCCTGTACGCTCTATGAATTTGGACATGACCTTGAAGCTTCGTTGGGCGTTCCCCTCCGCTTTGCTCCGGGTCGCTATGTTCAGGGTTCCGCTTTCGCTTCATTCCTCCGCTACGCTCCGGAACGGCTTTGCCGCCCTTACCAGCGCTAACGCATGTCCGTTTCGCTTGCTGCTAAATTCTTGCTTTACAAAAACTTGCATCTACACCAATTTCAGTTATTTCCCCATCGCTTTCAACTTTTTTTCGCGCCAGTCAAGGACAATCTGCTTGTTTTTTGCAGCAACGGCACAAAAGTGATGGCATAATTTAAGCGGGTTGCCGTCCGGGTTTTCGTTTGCAAAGCGAACCATACACGGAGCACAAAAGGCAGCATTTCTGCACTTTACGCATTCGCCGCCGCCTAAATCCTTAAACTTAAGACTTCGAAGCCATTTTATTTTTTCGCTGTTGTTCCAGATTTCTTCAAGGCTGTTTTCGTTCAAGTTGCCCAAAACCATTTCCTGCCAGCCGGCACAAGGGTAAACGTTTCCGTTTGCAACCATACAGCAGGTAGACTGTCCCACTCCGCAAAGCCTGCGTTCAGGCTCGTGTACTAAGGAATTGCATTTTTCTACAAAATCAGGCTCAAGAATTGACTTCTGATAATCTTCATCACCTTCAAGAATATCCCGGATAACATCTCCTGTTTCTTCTACGCTAAGGCGGTTTGCAAGATTTTCTGTTTCGTGATTGTATTCTGCCATAATCGAATAGTCAGTTTGGGCACGGATTTTATGTTCGTGGCACCATGCCATCACTTCGCCGAATTCGTTTTTGTTAGCTTTCATCGTAGGGCAGGAAACATGGAGCGGAATATCGTTTTCTACAAGTTTTAAGATTGCAGCCTTTGTTTTTTCACAAGAACCCGGAAGCTGGGTAATAAAATCGTGGATTTCAGGCTTAAGCGAATAAAGCGACACCTGCACGCTTGAAACATTTCCTTCTTTCATCGCCTGAACAATTTCGTCTGTTAAAAGAGTAAGGTTTGAAAGAATGTTCACATAAAAATCATAATTTTTTGCAGCCTTCAAAAATTCCAGAAAATGAGGATTGCACATAGGTTCGCCACCGCTCAAGGTTACGGAAAGCACGCCCATCTTGCTTAACTGGTCTAAAACGCTGTAGTAAAGTTCCGGTTCAATGTTGTAAAGCTTGAACTTGTGTGGAATGTAGCAGTGAATACAACGCTCGTTGCATTTTGAAGTAAGTTCAATCTGAAAGTTAGTAAGGCGCGGATTTTCAGAAAAGGCTTTTTCAAGTTTAGTCTGAGTGTCTTCTTCTGCACGCTGGATTTTCGGGGTAAAATCCTCCTGAATCGTCTTTGGCATTATTGAATTATATGTAAAGCCCACGTCCTGGGCGTTGAGTTCTTCTTCAGTTTCGCCTTTGATTATAAATCCGTCCTGAATCAAAGTTTCGTAAAATTCCCGGGCGTCTTGTTTGATTGTTTCTATATCGACGCCAGCAAATGACTTTATGATTTTGTCAGCAAGCTCTTCTAAAGTCTGAGGCTGGCGGCTTAAAGCCAAAAGAAAAACCGCTCCGCTTTCGTTTACAAGCCGGTCGTTAAAAATGCCTGTAGAAGTTATGTAGCCGTAACCGCTGTAGTTACGGATGTAAGTGTCTTTTTTTTGCCGGTAGAGCATATCAGTTAGATTCCTCTAAATCATGTAAAAGAGCATTTTCTATTTCTGATTTGCACTGATTTAATATTTCTTCAGACAAATCAAGTGGAATTGTAAAAGTTCCTGACAGTTCTTCATTTTGTTCATTAACTGATACAACTTTAGCAAAAACTTCTATTCTGACGCCTGCCGCTTTTGATTTATTTATGATTTCTTCACTAATTTTATTTTTTAAGGATTCTCTTAATTCTTCTTTTGAAAATACCATTTTTTTACCCTTGATTTAAAAAGATTTGTCGCCTTTTATTTAAAATCGCAGACGACAAACGATTTTTTTTGTTGCAAGAAACTATCTTGTGCGTTCGCAATTCTTGCATCGGAAGTCAATGCCATTTGTATTAGCCGGACATCCAGCAGCATAACTACCTGCACTTGCATTCTGTGCAATTACCTGTGGTTTTGTGTAAGCCATAATTTTATCCTCCATAAACTAAGATTTGTTGACAGTTCAGATTTCTTCTTTTAACGGCGAAGGCTGTTACGAAGTAACAGTACTTCGCCGTTAAAAGCAAGTCTGTCAACTTGCTTTTAGGGTATACCCTAAAAGCACCCGCGAAGCGGGGGGGGGGGGGATAAAGTGTCCAGGAGCTGTTACATGGGAAACAGTTAAACTGAAAAAAAATCGTAAACCTTTGATTGTGAACGGCGTGCGTCAATGCGGAAAAACTTATTTGATTAAAAGATTTGGCCAAAGTCAGTTTGAAAGCATGGCCTATTTTAATTTTGAAGGAATCAAAGCCCTTAAGTCAATTTTTGATTATGATTTTGACGTAAAGCACATTTTGGACGAACTTTCTTCTCTTCTTGCAGACAACTGATTCTATATTTTAATTACTTTGAGGGTCAGGTGGTTGTTATTAGACGCTTACTCTATTCCACGCTTTAGCACTCGCTCTCTTCAAGTATTTCTTGTAAGGGCAAAAATAAAGTCTACCCCGTGTAGCCAAACCGAGTAGGCTTTTTCTTAAAAAGCTTAAAGGAAACAGCCACACCACTGCGGTGTTCCTTTTCTTGTTTTGAAGATATTTTACTTTTATGTTACCGTCAAGTATCAATTTCTTATTCCATATTGGAAAACAATTGCAGCCGTTTACAAGTCATTATCCCCTTCGATTTTTGCAAATTATCAGTGATTAACAAAGGGAACGTTCAGATCAAACTATTCCAAAAACAAATCATCCAAAGTAACAACTGAAT
>CAVJCY010000037.1:0-24959 GCA_963648145.1 bacterium
AACACCTTTTCCGTTATGATGAAAATGATAGCCGTCATACATTTTTTCCAGCTGTTTTATACATTCTTCCTTTGAAAGTAAGTTTTTTTCTGCGAAAGCATCTACTTCCGGCGAAAGATTCAAAAGCATTTCCTCTTCCGTTATTCCGCAGATTTCTGCATATTGTTCTGTGAGTGAAATATCTTCGAGTTGATTTAAATCGCTGAATATAGAAACTTTGCTGAATTTTGTTACGCCGGTTAAAAAAACGAATTTTAAATCTTCGTCTAAGGCTTTTAGCGTTACGTATAATCCGCGGAGTGTTTCTCGGTTAGCGTTTACAAGATCTTCGTTATTCTGGGCGTCTAAAAGAGGCTTGTCGTATTCGTCAATAAGGACTGCAACTGGCAGCCCTGTCTTTTTTCTGGCTGTCTGTACGATATTTATAAAGCGGCCGGCAAAATCGGTAGAATCCAAAGGATCTGTGTAACATGGAGAAACTTCGTATTCTTTTTCATACTCGCAAAGCTGCAGGTTTATGTTTTTTTCGAGGGAAGTTTCTTTAGAAAAATTGTTCTGCGCAAAGTTCAGATAGATTACCGGATATTTTTTCCATGCGTCAGGATTGTCGTTTTCTAATCTTTCAATCTTTAAGCCTGCAAAAAGCTCTTTTTTGCCTTCAAAATATGCTTTTAAGGTTGTAAGAAAAAGACTTTTTCCAAAACGGCGCGGACGGCTTAAAAAATAAACCTTTCCAGTATGTACAAGGCTGTAAACAAATTCTGTTTTGTCTATGTAAACGTAGCCGTTCTGTCTTAAATTTTCGAAACTCTGAATTCCGATCGGTAATTTTCTTGTTTCCTGCATACTCACTATTGTAGCATTTATATAGCAAAATGTGTATTGATTTGAAACAGGAAGAACAGATTCAACGCAACCTAAAAACTGAAATTTTTAGCTGCCTTCTATTGCAATTTGACAAAAACAACATATTTTTATATTCTTTTTGCATAAGACGGGGAAGACAATGGCGTTTACGAAGGCTTTTTCTTCCCTTTTTTATTTTAAATTTCTATTTTACAGGAGAAAAAAATGAAAAAAGTTTTGGTTTTAGTTGCAGCCGTTCTTTCTTTTGCTGTTGCTTTTTCTGGATGCAGCAAGAAGTCTGGAGATGCAAAAGCTTCAGCTGAAGGAAAAAAATGGATTGTTGCTACAGACACTGTTTTTAGACCGTTTGAATACACAAACGAAAAGAACGAATTTGTAGGAATCGATGTGGACATTCTTGCGGCAATCGCAGAAGACCAGGGATTTGACTACACTTTGCAGTCTTTAGGCTGGGATGCTGGTGTTGCAGCTGTTCAGGTTGGTCAGGCTGACGCTCTTATTGCTGGTGCTACAATCAAGCAGGAAAGAATTGATTCAGGCTGGATTTTCTCTGACGGATACTACAACGCTACTCAGACTTTTGTTGTTGCAGCAAATTCAGACATTTCTTCTTATGAGGACCTTCGCGGAAAGAACGTTGCTGTTAAAAACGGAACTGCCGGAGCTGACTTTGCAAACAGCCTTAAGGCAAAATACGGTTTTACTGTAACTGTTTTTGAAGATTCTCCTACAATGTACCAGGATGTAATCCTTGGAAACTCTGCTGCATGCTGCGAAGACACACCAATCATTGCTGATAATATTAAATCTGCCGGTCTTGCATTGAAAATTCCTGCAGGAATGGAAAGCGAAGGTGCTCCTTACGGATTTGCAATCATGAATCCTGTAAACCAGGAACTCCTTGACCTGTTCAACGCTGGTCTTAAAAACATCCGTGCAAACGGAAAATACGACGAAATCATCGCGAAGTATCTTAAATAAAATAGATTGAATGTCGAGGTGGATATAAAGCACTTCAAATAGCCTCTCGTCGAGAACCTGCCAGCAAGCCGCACGGTTGCGACAAGCGCAAGGTGCGTTTGTGTCAGAACCTCGACTACGGCTATTTGACATTTTCACAAAAAAAATCGACATTCATCCTTTTATTTAGAACAAAAATCGGGGCATTTAGCCTAATACGGCAGATGCTGAAATAAATTCAGCATGACACTGTTAGGCTTTTCTGTGCGCATTTTGCGCACGCCCTTGCCTGCGCAAGGGATGCTTGCGTATCAGTCTCAGACTGATACGCTGAGAGTTTGCTTTCGCAAACTCTTTTATTTTACTGTGCGCATTTTGCGCACGCCCTTGCTTGCGCAAGGGATAGGAAGGGTGCGCGAAGCGCAAACAAACGCGCAGCGTTTGGTCGGAGGCGAAAGCCGTAGCCCTGGATAGCCCGGTCTGCCGCAAGGCAGATGCGCCCGTAATATTAAAAATTCCTTTCTTTTTTATATTTTATTCTGACTTTTACAAAGTTTTTCCACATGTTAAAATAGGCCGATTTTCCAGTTTGCGTTGCAAACATTTTTACTTTCTTCTGGAGCTTTTTTAATGATTTCCATTCTGCACACTTACTTTTTTATGCTTTTAAGATCGCTTGGATACACTCTTGTGCTTACGCTTCTTGCACTCGTGTTTGCCATGGTAATCGGTCTTATTTTTGCTTTATGCAACGTCAGCCGCGCAAAAACACTGAATGTTGTCGGTACAGTTTATGTTGACGCTATCCGTGGCGTTCCTCTGATTGTTCTTGCGTATTTTATTTATTTTGGTTTTCCTCAGTTTATGCGTCTGATTGGCGTGAACAATTTTCGTCTGCCGGCCCTGCAGGCTGGAACAATTGCGCTTTCCATGAACTGCGGAGCTTATATGGCAGAAATTTTCCGCGCAGGAATTCAGTCGATTGACAAGGGTCAGATGGAAGCTGCACGTTCGCTCGGGCTTCCTTACGGAAAAAGCATGAGACGCGTAATTCTGCCACAGGCATTTAAGGTGATGGTTCCTTCGATAATAAACCAGTTCATTATTACGTTAAAAGACACTTCGATTCTGTCTGTAATCGGCTATCCAGAACTTACAAATATGGGAAAGACAATTTCCGGAAACACGTTCAAAAGCCTGCAGACCTGGGCGATTGTCGGAATTTTCTATATGGTCGTAATCGTAACTTTAAGCCGGATTGCAAAACTTATTGAAAGGAGACTAAAGAAGGATGAACGCTAATACAGAAAACAATAAAAGTCTGAAAGAGGATTTGGAAACGACTGAAACTCAGGAATCTTCAAAAAACGTAAAGATTCATATAGAAAACCTAAAAAAATCTTTCGGAAAAATTGAAGTTTTAAAAGACATAAACATTGATATTCACGAAGGGGAAGTTGTGGTTGTGATCGGACCTTCAGGCTCTGGAAAATCAACTTTTCTGCGCTGCCTGAACCGTCTTGAATCAATTACCAGCGGAAATGTGATTGTAAACGGAGAAAACATAAGCGACAGACACATTGATATAAACAGGGCAAGGGAAAACATCGGAATGGTTTTTCAGCATTTTAACCTTTTTCCGAACATGACGACTCTCGAAAACATAATGCTTGCTCCGGTTGAACTAAAAAAAATGACGAAGGAAGAAGCTGGAAAAAAGGCTCTTTCTCTTTTGAGCCGCGTAGGGCTTGGAGACAAGGCGGACACTTACCCGCAGCAGCTTTCCGGCGGACAAAAGCAGCGTGTGGCGATTGCACGCGCACTTGCAATGAACCCGCAAATCATGCTTTTTGACGAGCCGACTTCCGCTCTTGACCCTGAAATGGTTGGCGAAGTTCTTGCAGTAATGAAGGAACTTGCACAGGCTGGAATGACAATGATCTGCGTAACGCACGAAATGGGCTTTGCGCGCGAGGTTGCAGACCGCGTTATTTTTATGGACGGCGGCTACGTAATCGAAGAAGGTACACCAGAAGAAGTGTTAAAGAACCCGAAACATGAGCGCACGATAAACTTTTTGAATAAGGTTTTATAAGACTGCAACCAAAGAAAATGCGTTTTTTTACAAGGAATTAAAATGAAGAAGATAATTACATTGAGCCGAGAATTTGGCTCAGGTGCCCTGGAAATAGGGCAGAAAGTCGCAAAGAATCTGGGCTTTGACTTTATAGACAAGGAAATAATATTGCAGACTGCGCGCAAAGCAGGAATCGATGCAGACATTATCCTGGATCTTGACGAAAAAGTTCCGGCTCACTTTGGCTTTACTCAGAGCCTTTTTGACATGTACAACGCACCTTTAGACGAAAAACTTTTTAAAATTCAAAAGGACATAATCAAGAAAATCGGTGAAAAGGGGAACTGCGTTATCGTCGGCCGCTGCGCAAACAGCATTTTAAAGGAATTTGACAATTCCCTCCACGTTTTTTTGAGTGCAGATTCCTACTGGAAAATAAACCGCTTAAAAACAAAAATCATGCCGGGCTCTACAGAAGCTCAGGTTATAAAGCACATGCACGAAGTTGATAAGGCAAGGCGCAAATACAGCGCATACTACACTAACGAAGTTTTTGGGGCTGCAGAAAGCTACGACCTTTGTCTAAGGACAAGCAGCCTTGGAATCGAAAAATGCGTAGAACTTATCTGCAGCTTGTGCAGATAAAAAAAGGCTGTCCATTCTTTTTGGACAGCCCCTTTTTTATGTTAAATTACTTAAAAATTACTTTAAGTTAATCATTGACTTGTCGTAGTCGCTTGGTGGAACAAATCCCATCAGTTCCATCAAAGTTGCAGGCCAGCTTGAAATTCCAAGTCCGTCATTCAGCTTTGTGTTGTCATATTCGCCCTTGTATTCAGGGTCGTAGATGATTCCAGGAACAGGGTTGAGCGAGTGAGAAGTCTTTGCTTTTGGCTCTCCGTTTTTGTCAAGTTTTACAGAACCGTCTTTTGCGTGTTCGTACATGTCGTCGCTGTTTCCGTGATCAGCTGTAAGACACAGGATTCCGCCGGCTTCATCAATTGCAGCCTTAAGACGACCAAGCTGCAGGTCCATTCCTTCCATAGAGCAGACTACAGCATTGAAAACTCCAGTATGACCAACCATATCTCCGTTAGGATAGTTAAGGCGGATATGGTCATATTTTCCTGATTTAATTGCTTCAATTACTTTGTCTGTAATTTCTGCACATTTCATCCACGGACGCTGTTCAAAAGGAACTACATCGCTTGGGATTTCAACATAATCTTCGAGTTTTTCGTCAAATTTGCCCTGGCGGTTTCCATTAAAGAAGTATGTTACGTGTCCGTATTTCTGTGTTTCAGAAATTGCCATAAGATGAACGCCTGTTTTTGTCAAATATTCGCCCATTGTGCGGTCAATGCTCGGTGGATTTACAAGATACTGATGAGGAATGTGAGCATCTCCGTCGTATTCCATCATTCCGGCGTATTCGCAGACAGGAACACGTTTTCTGTCAAAGTGGCTGAATTCGCTTCCGGCTTCAAATGCATTTGTAATTTCAAGGGCACGGTCTCCGCGGAAGTTGTACAGAATTACTGAATCCCCGTCATTTACAGTTCCGACAGGTTTTCCGTTTTCTGCAATAACAAATTCGTGCATATCCTGATCCAGAAGACCTGCATTTTCTTCGCGGTAAGTTTCGATTGCCTTTGTTGCACTTTCAAACTGACGGCCTTCGCCTAAAACGTGAGCGTACCATCCGCGCTGAACCATAGGCCAGTCTGCGTTGTAGCGATCCATTGTAATGAACATTCGTCCGCCACCGCTTGCAATTCTGTAGTCTGCATCTTTAAATGATGCAAGATATTCTTCAAGAGGAGTTACAAAGGTAAGGGCAGAAGTCGGGTCAACATCACGACCGTCCAAAAGTGCGTGAACACGTATTTTTTTAATTCCTTCTTTATTCGCCTGTGCAACCATTGCCTTTAAGTGATCAATGTGTCCGTGAACGTTTCCGTCAGACACAAGTCCAATAAAATGCAAAGTTGAATTCTTATCTTTTACATTTTTGATGAGTTTTTTCCAGGTGCCGCCTTCGTACATTAAGCCGGTTTTGATTGATTCACCGACAAGTTTTGCACCCTGAGCAAAAACACGACCACAACCGATTGCATTGTGTCCAACTTCACTGTTGCCCATATCGTCATCAGAAGGAAGACCAACGGCAGTTCCGTGTGCCTTTAATTTTGTATGAGGACAGTTTGCTGTAAACCAGTCCAGATATTTCATCTTTGATGCTTTTACAGCATCGCCTTCTTCATATTTGCCATATCCTACGCCGTCCATAATTACAAGGACAACAGGACCACGACGACCTTTCCAGTTTGGATTTTTTTCCAAAACATGCATTGTGTCTGCCATTTATAGCCTCCTAGAAAAACACCGCCTAAATATAAAATTTAGGGAACCTCTAAAAATTGCAATTTTTAGAGGTAACTCTGAAAACGCGAGGTTTTAATTCGTGCTATATCAACGAATTAAAACTCGCACGTTTCTCTAAATAAAGCATTGAAAATGATTTTTTTAGAGATACCCTTTATTCTAATTTTTTATTAGGGACGCCCGTTATTTTGAGCAATCCGACTTAAAAATATAATGATTTTTATTTTATTTTACAACGAAAGCAAAACTTCCGCGATGATGCAATTTAGTTAGTTATACCTAACTGAATGTTTTTTTTCAAGAACTTAATCTTTTTAAATCCTGGCTTTGCGCGCGAAGGATTGGAGCAACGCACGTAAGTGCGAACACGGCCGGCAATTCTGGCGATTTTTGATTTTTCGGAGTATTTTAACCTAAGTGGCAATTTTGATTTTGTAAAAAAAATAAATGGCCGGCCGGGTTTGGAGCGAAAGCGGAATTGCGGAAAGCCTGTTTTTTGCCTGCAAAAACGCGCCCTAAAGAATAAAAAAAATTATATTTCACTAACCGGTCAAATTTGCTACATTAAAAGAATGTCTAAAATGAAAAAGCTTTTAAGCGGACTGGAAAAGAAATACGTTATAAACGCGTGTCTTTCGCCGGTCGTTATGATTGGGGAAGTAATAATGGAAGTTATTATTCCTTTTGTTATGGCAAAAATTATTGACGTTGGAATTAGTAATTCGGATTTGCCTTATGTTGTAAAAACCGGACTTTTGATGGTTTCTCTTGCGTGTATTTCGCTTTGTTGCGGAGTTCTGGGAACGCGATTTTCCACTTACGCGGCACAAGGTTACGGCGCAAATTTAAGACGGCGACTGTACGATAAAATTCAGGAATTTTCTTTTGAAAACATTGATAAATTCAGTACGGCTTCGTTAGTTACGCGCCTTACGACTGACGTAAATATGTCGCAGAATGTTTTTAGAATGTTGATTCATATGGTTTTCCGTTCACCGATTATGCTTGTGGCCGGAACTTTTATGGCCTTTAAAATCAATGCACGACTGGCGTTAGTTTTTCTTGTTGCAATCCCGATTATTGCATTTGGCGTTCTGTTTATTTCTATGAAGGCTTATCCGCGTTTTGAAAAAATGATGCACAAGATTGATTTGATGAACGGGGCGGTTCAGGAAAATCTGATTGGTATTAGGGTTGTAAAAGCTTTTGTGCGTGGCGATTTTGAAGAAAAGAAATTTCAGAAAACTGCAGATGATGTACGCAAAGCTCAAGTTCACGCCGAAAAACTGATTATTTTTATGATGCCTTTAATGCAACTTGTTATGTACATTACAATAATTGCCGTTATGTGGTTGGGCGGCAGACAGGTTATAAGGCAAACAATGCTTTCCGGCGAATTAATCAGCTTTTTTACTTATGTAACGCAAGTTCTTTCATCTTTAATGATGCTTGGAATGCTTTTTATTTCGCTTGTAATGTCAAAAGCTTCTAATAACCGAATTCGCGAAGTTCTTGATGAAGTTTCTGTGATAAAAAATCCTGAAAAACCACTGATGAATGTAAACGACGGTTCAGTTCAATTTGAAAACGTAAATTTCAGTTACAACAAAAAAGAGGACAACTGTGTTCTTTCTGCTATGAATCTGGAAATTAAAAGCGGACAGGTGGTTGGAATTATTGGCGGTACAGGTTCTTCAAAATCTACTCTGGTTTCACTGATTCCGCGCCTTTATGATGTACTTGACGGCTGCGTAAAAGTTGGTGGCGAGGATGTCCGCAACTATGATTTGACTGTTTTGCGTGACAGCGTTGCTATGGTTTTGCAAAAAAATGTACTTTTCAGCGGAACAATTAAAGAAAATCTTAAGTGGGGTAACGAAAACGCCACTGACGAACAAATTGAGCAGGCATGTCGTGCCGCCGACGCTGATTCTTTTATTCAGTCTTTTCCAAATAAATACGAAACAGATTTGGGTCAAGGCGGTGTAAATGTTTCCGGCGGTCAAAAACAGAGACTTTGCATTGCCCGCGCGCTTTTAAAAAATCCGAAAATTTTGATTTTGGATGATTCTACTTCTGCGGTTGACACGGCAACAGAATCAAGAATCCGGTCAAGTTTAAAGGAACTGGCTCCAGAAACTACAAAAATCATAATTGCCCAGCGAATTTCTTCTGTAAAAGACGCAGACGTGATTTTTGTTCTTGACGAAGGAAAATTAAGCGGACAGGGAACTCATGAACAACTTCTTGAAAATAATAAAATTTACAGAGAAGTTTATGAATCTCAGCAACAGGGAAGCGGAGACGCTGACCTTGAAGGAGAAAACTAATGCCACCGGTAAGAAATAAAGGTTTTGCAAAACCAAAAAATACTAAAAAGACAATTTCAAGACTTCTTTCCTACATGGGAAAATTTAAAGCCCTGTGGGTTGTAGTTTTTCTGTGCGTTTTAATGAATTCTGGGGCTTCAGTTTTATCAAGCTACCTTATAAAACCCGCTTTGAACAATTACATTATTCCTGCCACAGAACTTGTAATAAAATCTGTAAGAAATTCTGAATCAAAAGAAGAACTTAAACAAAACAAAAGCGTTTCTCCGGTAAATCTTACCAAAAAAGAAATCGCTGAAAATAAAGATTTAATAAAGAAAACTTCAATATCACAGGAAGTTTTAACGCTGGTAAAGGGTCTTGGCAGTTTGCTGATGACGGTTCTCTGCCTGTTTTTGCTTGGGGTTGCTGCTTCGTGGTGCAATCAACGGCTTATGCTTTATATTTCCACTCACCTTTTGTACAGAATCCGCGTCGATTTGTTTAACCGTTTGGAAAAACTTCCGGTCCGCTATTACGATGCCCACACTCACGGCGAATTAATGTCACGCTTTACAAACGACACCGACACTTTGCGCGAAATGATGAGCAGTACAATTCCTCAGCTGCTTTCATCTTCCATTACTGTAATTTCCATTTTTGTAATGATGATTGTTTTAAGCCCGATGCTCACGATTGTTATGCTTTTTATAATGTTTGGAATTTTCCAGCTGATAAAACTTATGGGTAAAAAATCCGCAAAAGCATTCCGCGAAAATCAAAAATCAATTGGCGAACTGAACGGCTTTATAGAAGAAATGATTGAAGGCCAGAAAGTAATCAAAGTCTTTAATCATGAACCAAAAGCAAAATCTGAATTTGCGGTTTTAAACGAAAATCTGCGTAAAGCCGGAACAGATGCCATGACTTACGGCGGCGTAATGGGTCCGATGACAAACAATCTTTCGCACGCTCAGTATGCAATTATCGCAATTGTCGGTGCCGCCTTTATGATTTTAGGGCAGACAAATGCCGGGGTTTTAAACTGGTTTACAGGCATCCTTGATATTGGAACTCTCGCGGCATTTTTGCAGTATACCCGCTCTTTTAGTCACCCGATTGGAATGATGAGCCAGCAGGCAAACTCAGTTTTAAACGCACTTGCCGGTGCCGAACGAATTTTCAACGTAATTGACGAAAAAGAAGAAATTGACGACGGTCAGATTGGTCTTGTAAACGCTTACGAAGCAAAAAGCAGAGACGGTCAGGAAAAGCTTGTTCAGTCCTTTGCAAAAACCGGCGAATGGGCCTGGAAAAATCCGGCAGACAACAGCCTTAAAGAATTAAAAGGCGAAGTTATTTTTAATCACGTGACTTTCAGTTATGTTCCGGAAAAAACAGTCCTGCACGACATTTGCATTCACGCAAAACCGGGCATGAAAATTGCGCTTGTAGGTTCAACAGGCTCTGGAAAAACCACAATTATCAATCTTTTGACAAGATTTTATGATGTTCCGGAAAATAACGGCAAAATCACTTACGACGGAATTCCGCTCAATCAGATTTCAAAAGACGCTTTGCGCAAATCACTGGGAATGGTTCAGCAGAATACTCATCTTTTTACGGGCACAATCCGCGAAAATATCCGCTACGGCAATCTTGAAGCTTCCGACCAACAGGTTTACGAAGCGGCAAAGCTTGCAAATGCAGACCATTTTATCTGTCATATGGAAAAAGGCTACGACACAGTAATTACCGGCGACGGTGCATCTTTAAGCCAGGGGCAGCGTCAGCTTCTTGCAATTGCCCGCGCCGCAGCAGCAAATCCACCGGTTTTAATTTTGGACGAGGCAACTTCTTCAATCGATACCCGCACGGAAAAATTAATAGAAACTGGCATGGACAGTCTGATGAAAGGCCGCACTTCCTTTGTAATTGCCCACCGACTTTCTACCGTGCGCAATGCCGACCTGATTATTGTTCTGGAACACGGTCACATCATTGAACAGGGCACTCACGACCAGCTTATTGCAGCAAAAGGTCGTTATTACTTTTTATACACAGGCAATAAAATTACTCTCGACGAATAGTTTTTTTTATCAGGGCAGTCCGGCTACGCCGTCGCTACTTTCCGGGTTCCGCATTCGCTCCAGCCACAGTACTCCGCGCCAGAACAATGGCGCTGCGTTTACTGTGTCCGCCTGCGGCGCCCTCCAAATCGCTACTGCGCAGAGCAGAAAAATAAGACCCGCATTTCACACAGCATTTCAGACACACGAGTTTCAGACAGTTGAATTTAGAGTTTTTTTTCATTAGTATAGTAAGACATATTTTTGGAAATTTTTTTTAAAAGAGGTAACAATATGGCTTTTGATATTTCAAAGATGAGAAATATCGGTATCAGTGCCCACATTGACTCAGGAAAAACAACTTTGTCAGAACGTATCTTGTTCTACTGTAACAAGATTCATGCAATTCATGAAGTTCGTGGTAAAGATGGTGTCGGTGCTGTTATGGACAACATGGATCTGGAACGTGAACGTGGTATCACAATCCAGTCTGCTGCAACTCAGGTTCAGTGGAAAGATTACACTATCAACCTTATCGACACTCCTGGTCACGTTGACTTCACTGTAGAAGTTGAACGTTCACTGCGCGTTCTTGATGGTGCCATTTTGGTTCTTTGTGCAGTTGCAGGTGTTCAGTCACAATCTATTACTGTAGACCGCCAGCTTAAACGCTATCATGTACCACGTCTTGCATTTGTAAATAAATGTGACCGCCAGGGTGCAAATCCGCTTCGTGTAAGAATGCAGCTTCGCGAAAAACTTGGCTTGAATGCATACATGATGGAACTTCCAATTGGTCTTGAAGACAAACTTGAAGGCGTTGTTGATTTAATCAGCATGAAAGCTATCTATTTTGACGGACCAAGCGGAGAAGATTTACGCTACGCTGAAATTCCAGAAAACATGAAAGCTGATGCAGAAAAATATCGTGAAGAACTTCTTGACGCAGCATCTATGTTTGATGATTCCCTCATGGAAGAGCTCATGGAAAACGGATATGACAACGTTGACGAAGCAAAAGTTATTGCAGCTATCCGTAAAGGTACAATTTCGGAACAGTTTGTAGGTGTTTTCTGTGGTTCAGCACATATGAACAAAGGTATTCAGCCATTGCTTGACGCTGTTGTTCGTTACCTTCCTTGTCCAACAGACGTTAAAAACGTTGCCCTTGATCTTGATAACAACGAAGCTGAAGTTGAACTTAAATCTCAAGACAACCTTCCTTGTGTTGCACTTGGTTTCAAACTTGATGACGGTCAGTATGGTCAGTTAACATACACTCGTGTTTATCAGGGAAAAATCAAGAAAGGAGAAGAACTTTACAACACACGTTCTAAGAAACGCTTTAAGGTTGGTCGTCTTGTACGAATGAACTCTGCCGCAATGGAAGATATTAACGAAGGTTGTGCAGGTGATATTGTTGCACTCTTCGGTGTTGATTGTGCTTCTGGTGATACTTTCACAAACGGTGGCGTAAACTACTCTATGGCTTCTATGTATGTTCCAGAACCTGTAATTTCTTACTCTATTACTCCAAAAGACAAAAGTTCAGAAATGCAGATGTCTAAAGCTTTGAACCGCTTTACAAAAGAAGACCCAACATTCCAGGTTTACACAGATCCTGAATCTAACGAAACAATTATTAAAGGTATGGGTGAATTGCACCTTGACGTTTACGTTGAACGAATGAAACGTGAATACAATTGTGAAGTTATTACAGGTCAGCCGCAGGTTGCTTACCGTGAATCTATTACAACAACTGGAGACTTCAACTACACTCATAAAAAGCAGTCTGGTGGTTCTGGTCAGTACGGTCGTGTTGCAGGTTTTATGGAACCAGATTCAGAAAAAGATTACGAATTTGTTGACGCAATCAAAGGTGGTGCAATTCCTAACGAATTTATTCCATCTTGTGACAAAGGTTTCCAGCGTGCAATTAAAGAAGGTTCTTTGATTGGAGCGCCTATTGTTGGTGTAAAAGTTACAATCAACGATGGTCAGTCACACCCTGTAGACTCTAACGATAACGCATTCCAGACAGCCGCTATTGGTGCTTTCCGTGAAGGTTATCTTAAAGCAAAACCAGTTATTCTTGAACCAATCATGAAAGTTCAGATGACAGCTCCTACAGAATTCCAGGGTAACCTTTTTGGTCTTATCAATCAGAGACGTGGTGTTATTGTTGATTCTTCTGATGAAAACAATACTTCTACAGTTAACGCTGAAGTTCCACTTTCTGAAATGTTCGGATTCTCTACTATTCTCCGTTCTTCAACTCAGGGTAAAGGTGAATTCACAATGGAATTTGAAAAATACGGTAAAGTTCCAAATGCTGTTGCAGAAGAACTTATTGCTAAACACAAAGCAGAAAAAGAAGCTGCTAAGAAATAAGTTTTAGCTTAAAATTCACGCAAAAAGGCTCTGTTTCCACGCGAAGCAGAGCCTTTTTTATTCCGCGTGGCAATTTTTTAGCAATATCCTACATTTGCGAAAAGCCCGGTCTGAACCTGTGCAGGCAACGTCCGTATAATTGAAAATCATAAAAAATGAGAATATAATCTTCTAATCTTATTTATAGTCTTCAGGGGCTCCTGAATTTTTCACCTGTCCCCGGTATTAAGGAAAAATTTTATGGTAATTTTAACTTTAAACTGTGGTTCATCTTCAGCTAAGTATCAGGTTTACGACTGGGATAACAAAGAAGTTATGGCAAATGGCGTTGTTGAACGCATTGGAATTGAAGGTTCTGGTATTACTCATAAGGCAAAGGGTAAAAAAACAGAAATTCTGTCGCCGTGTCCGACTCACAAAGAAGCAATTGAGCTGATTATTAAGGAAATTACGGATTCTGAAGTTGGCGTTATTAAATCTATGGACGAAATTGGTGCCGTTGGTCACCGCGTTTTGCATGGCGGCGAAAAATTTACAAAATCAGTTTTGATTACTCCAGATGTTCTGGACGGTTTCCGCGAAGTTATTGACCTGGGACCTTTGCATATGCCGGCAAATATTATGGGTATTGAAGCTGCTCAGAAAGTTATGCCTAATATTCCGCACGCTGCAATTATGGACACTGCCTGGCATCAGACTATGCCGGAAGAAACTTTTATGTACGCAATTCCGCGCGAATGGTATACAAAATATGCTGCCCGCCGTTATGGTTTTCACGGAACATCTTTCCTTTACACTGCAAAACGTGCCGCTGTTCTTCTTGGAAAAAAGCCTGAAGATACAAATCTGATTATCTGTCACATTGGAAACGGTTCTTCTATGTGCGCCGTAAAAAATGGAAAGTGCTATGACACTTCAATGGGTATTACTCCGCTTGAAGGTCTTGTTATGGGTACACGTTGTGGTGATTTGGATCCTGCCCTTCCGTTCTACATTATGAGAAAAACAGGAATGACAGCTGACGAAATGGACAAGGCTTTGAACAAAAAAAGCGGTTGTCTTGGTATTACAACTAAGTACACTGACCGCCGTGACATTGAAATTGCAGCATCAAAGGGCGATAAATTGAGTCAGCTTTGTATTGAAATGGAAGCCTTAAGAATTAAAAAATATATTGGTCAATATATGGCTGAACTTGGTCACGTTGATGCTATTGTCTGGACAGCCGGAGTTGGCGAACGTGGTCCGATTACTCGTGGCAAAGCTTGTTCTGGACTTGAAAATTATGGAATTAAAATTGATGAACAGAAAAATGAATGGTCATTTACAGGAAACGCTGAAACTTGTATTTCTTCAGATGATTCTGCAACAAAGATTTTTGTAATTCCGACAGACGAAGAGCTTGTTATGACAGAAGATGCCTACGCTTTGATGAAAGGCACTTATGACGTTCATACAAACTTTACTTACAGCTTCCAGAGTCCTGACTATGTGAACAAAGCACGCGAAGAAGGCTTAAAAGGCGACTTAGTAAAACGCCCGAACCTTACAAAAGTAATTGTTCGCCCGCCAAAAGCAAACTAAATCTTTCTGAAATATAAAAAAATCCCCGTGACATTAAAATGTTGCGGGGATTTTTTTTGATTAGACAGGGAATACACTGTATACTTTTATTTTCGTAAATTTTTCTAGCTTAGAATATGATTTAAAGTTATTCAGATTTTGAATTTATTAATCAAGCTAAAAATGTGGAACCCATGAAACCTCTCTATTGTCATATAATTCGTGATAACTAAAGTCCAACTATATAATTATGGGCATCTCTAAAAAATCATTTACAATGCTTTTTTAGAGAAACGTGCGAGTTTTACTTCGTTGATATAGCACGAATTAAAACATCGCGTTTTCAAAGATACCTCTAAAAATTGCAATTTCTAGAGGTTCCCTTATAATTCTCTGCATTTAAAGTTTCAATGGCCGTGCCTTTCGACACGGCCATTTTTTAGTTGTATCTTAAATCTTCTATTCGTTTTGTCTTCTTTTCGCTGCGAGGCAAGTCACCAATTCCCACAACTTCTACTTTTGGAGTCATATTGTATTTGTTTTTAAAGAAATACTGAATATCAAGTGCAACTTCTGCGCGATCTGTGCCGCCTTCAACTTCAACAAAAATCGTCATCTGATCTTTGCCGTCAACGTGTTCAACTTTTGCACGGTATTCACTTGAAGTTCCCGGAACGGTTTTTATTACGTCTTCAATTGTGCTTGGGAAAATAATATTTCCTTTGACTTTGACCATATCATCAGAGCGACCAAGAATCTGGCTGATTCGCGGATAAGTTCTTCCGCACGGACATTTTTCTGTAATAAACGAAGCAAGATCGTGTGTGCGGAATCTGAAAAGCGGAGCACCTTCTTTTACCAGCGTTGTAAGACAGATTTCACCAATTTCCCCTTCCGGCACCGGCTTACCAGTCTGAGGATCAAGAATTTCAACATAAACGAAATCATCAAAAATATGCATACCTGTATCTGATTTTTCGCAGTTGATTCCAATTCCCGGACCATAACATTCCGTAAGACCGTAAATATCATAAAGCTGAATGGCAAGAATGGACTGAATTCGCCGTCGCATTTTTTCACCCCAGCGTTCAGAGCCGATAACACCTTTTTTGAGTTTGATATTTTTTGAAATTCCTCGCGCTTCAACTTGTTCTGCAAGCAAAAGTGCGTACGAAGAAGTTGCACAAAGGACGGTTGAACCCAAATCCTGCATCATCTGAAGCTGTTTTTCTGTATTTCCCGGTCCCATTGGAATTGCCATCGCGCCAAGTTTTTCACAACCGGCCTGAAATCCAATTCCGGCAGTCCAAAGTCCGTAGCCTGGTGTAATTTGAATGCGATCTTTTTTTGTGATTCCGGCAAGTTCATAACAGCGGGCAAACATTGTAGCCCAGTCATCAACATCTTTTTTTGTATAAGGAATAATTACCGGCGCGCCAGTCGTTCCTGAAGAAGAGTGAATTCTTACAATTTCTTCTTCCGGCACAGCAGCAAGCCCAAGCGGATAAGCATCCCGCAAGTCCTGTTTAGAACAAAACGGCACAAGCTTTTCAAAAGATTCCTGATCTTTAATATCTTCCGGTTCTACATTTTTAAATTTTTCTGCATACCACGGATTTCCACAGGCTTTTACTCTTTTTATTTGCGCACGAATCTGATTCAGTTGTTTTTCTGTTAATTTCATATTTTTCCTTCTTTGATATTGTTACTATTTATAGTAACATAGAAAAATATGGATGTCAAACTTTTTTATTATTCCGCATTAAGCAATTTTTATGCCCAGTCTATTGCCTTGCAGTTTAATTCATAAAATTCAGGTTTTACCATAATTTTAAGGGCAGCTTTTAAATCATTTTTAGAAATAAGATTTGTCTTACAGGCAGCACCAAGCAAAACCATATTCACAACTTTTGAACTTCCCAAAGTTTTGCAGGCTTCGTCAGTGTCTACGACGATAACTTTACCGGCTGTTTTTTCAAGAAATTCAATCATAGTCTGTTCACTGAACGTTACGCCAGTTAAACTTGCGGTTGTCGGCTGAATCACTTTTTTATTTACAATTATAAGACCATCTTTCTTTAGATATTTAATATTCCGTACCGCTTCTGCAGCTTCAAAAGCAATAATAATATTGGCCTGGTCTTCAGGAATCAAAGGAGAAAAAACATCATCTCCCATTCTTACATGACTTGTTACAGAACCGCCACGCTGAGCCATTCCTATAGTTTCCGCAGAAAGCACTTTTTGACCGCCTGCAATTGCCGCCTGAGACAAAACTTTTGCAGCAAGAACAGTCCCCTGCCCTCCAACACCGCAAATCAAGATATTTTTACTCATAAAATTCTCCGTAAAATTTTTAATTAAGGGCATTTACAGGACAAATGCCGGCACAAAGTCCGCAGCCCGTGCACAATGAACAATCAATTTCTACAATCTGCTTGCCTTTTGAATTTTTATTCACAGACAGACTCAAAGCAGGACATCCAAGTTCATTTATACATTTGCGGCAACCAATACACTTTTCGCCTTCAACAGTTTTCGCACACGGAAATTTATAACCAAGTTTCCCGGCAATACTTATACAAGGCGATTTAAAAATAATTGCGCTCACTCCAGGTGCTGCAACGGCAGTTTTTACGGCCTCAACAGATTCTTTTTGATTAAAAGGATCAACTTCAATGACAGGATTAACTCCTATTGCTTTTAAAATTGCCGGAATGCTCACTTTTTCTACGATTTCACCCATCATCGTAACACCCGTTCCAGGATGAGGCTGATGCCCCGTCATAGCAGTAGTGGAATTGTCCAGAATGCAAATTGTCTGATGCGACTGATTGTAAACCGCGTTCACAACGCCCGTAATTCCGCTCGCAAAAAAAGTAGAATCTCCGATAAAACTAAAGCAGTACCGGTCATTTTCGTTATGATAAAAACCTTGTGCCATCGTAATATCAGCACCCATACAAAGACAGGTGTCACACATATCAAGAGGCTTAGCATTTCCCAAAGTGTAGCAGCCTATGTCGCCGCAGTAGGCGGTCTTTTTACCTTTCATTGCCTGCTTTACCGCATAAAAGGAGCCACGATGTGGACAGCCTGCACAAAGAACCGGCGGTCGTACTGGCAAATCAGGAATTTCGGTGATTTTATTCTGTTTCGGATTTCCAGATTTTCCAAAAATTATTTTTTCAAGAATTGATTTTATAATTTCGACTGTAAGTTCGCCAGCTTCCGGCACTGTTTTATCAAGTTTTCCTCTGATTGTACATTTCAAAGCAGTTTTTCCAAGAAGATAAATCATATTTTCTTCAATCACAGGATCAAGTTCTTCAAAAATTGTCACGGAAGAATGTTTTTTCATAAAATCAACGGCAAGCGCAAACGGAAAAGGATAAGGAGTTCCAATTTTCAGAACTTCAATTTCATTCAAAAGTTCATTTAGAGGATTTTCTTCTCGCAAAATTGAAATTGCTTCCATTAAGTAACAATAAGAAATTCCTCCTGCCGCAAAAGCAAAGGAAGATTTCTCAGAATTTCCTGAAGCTACAATTTTATTCAATTCAGATTTTGAAAATTCCTGAGGCAAAATCTCCTCATTTCTTTTAAAAATTCGTTTGTGATTATTAAAAGACGCCTTAGGAAAAATTACCCAACGCTGAGAATCTTTTTCAAAACTTCCGGCAGCACGACAATGCTCAAGAACAGGAACTTCCATAGACTCGTAAGCATGGTCAACTCTTGTGGTAGGTCTAAGCAAAACCGGAGTATTATATTTTTCCGAAATTTCAAAAGCTTTTTGCACCATTTCATAAGCTTCAGAGGGAGTTGAAGGATCAAGACAAGGCAATTTTGAAAATTCAGCAAATTTTCTTGTATCTTGCTCAGTCTGACTAGAAATTGGACCTGGATCATCGGCAGAAACAATTACCATTCCGCCTTTTACGCCGACATAAGAAAGACACATCACAGGATCACTAGCAACATTCAGCCCGACTTGCTTCATAGTAACTAAAGTGCGGCTTCCGGCATAACTGGCACCCGCTGCAACTTCCACAGCGGCCTTTTCGTTTACAGACCATTCAACATAAGTGCCGGTTTTATCTTTATATTTACTTATAAATTCAATAATTTCACTAGAAGGAGTTCCCGGATAACCGGCAACCAGATTCACACCCGCTTTAAGAGCTCCCAGGGCAATCGCCTGATTCCCCATAATCATTTGTTTAGACATAAAATATATTATATCACCGGAATAAAGATTTTTGAATTATGCTGTCCGTTCCAAATACATTTAGGACACTCCGTTACCTGTGACAGAATGCAATTCAAAGTTATTCAGAAATTCATCAGGTGTCAAGAAGCCCAAAGCCTCATGAGGGCGGTAAGAATGATATTTTTTGAGCCATTTATCAATTTCCTCCTGAAGTTCTGTCACTGACATCGGAGCTGTAAGATAATCAATACATTCAACCTGCAAAGTTTCAATAACGTCCATGTCAAGGCTTTAAGCCAAGCGTGCCTTGACGTGGACGTATAACTACCTCTTCTATTACACCTATATTTATACTCAACTAAACTATCATTTTATGATAGCCCTATACTTTTTGCACAGATTTCTATAAATTTCCAATATGAGTAATACCGTCATTATTTAATCTAATTCTGCATTTTTTTATTCAATTCATAAATCTGTTTTTCAAGAAGTTCCATCTGTTTTGAAAGATTTTTTATTTCAAGTGCGGTAACGGCAGTTTTTTCCAGCTCTGAAGTTTCTTTAATTTTATGATTTTTATCTGCTGTTACATTTTGAATAGATTCCACAACAATTCCTGTTACAACCTGAAGTATTGTGTAGGCAGAAATTATTCCAAAACTCACAAAATAAATCCAGGAAGCAGAAAATTCTTTTAAAATCGGGCGTGTAATGTTTCCCCAGTCGTCGAACAGCATAAGTTGAAAAAGTGTATAAAAAACCTTTCCCAAAGAGCCGAATGTTTCTGAAAATTCCGCGCCGAATAAATTAACCCCGATAATCGCATAAAAATAAAAAACAATCAGAAGCAGCGAAAATGTCCAGATTATGCTTGGAATTGCAAAAACAATAGCCTTAAGAATTATTTGAAGATGCTTTAGGCTGTTTATTATTTTTAAGGTTTTTACAACTCTAAGAGTCTTCAAAGGTTTTACAAGTTTAAACGCCCTAAAGACTTTTATCCCACGGAAAATTGAAAAATAAGGAACTGTTCCAAAAATAGAAACAAGAACTATGACCAAATCAAAAGTATTCCATTTTGAAGCCGAAAAGAAATGTTTATTATACGCAATAAATTTTAAAACCAGCTCAACAACAAAAATCGCAAGACAAATTTTATCAATAATATCCAGCACAGCACGAAATTGTGCAGAAATATTCGGCGATGTCGCAATTCCCAAAACTACGGAATTCAAAATAATTACAAAAATTATAAAATATTCAAAGATTGAGTCTGCTTCGCTATCCACATAAGGAAGAATTCTTTGCTGAATTGATTTTTTCTGTTCCTGCGATTTTTGCTTCATTTTTTTGTTCAGTTTATCTTATTCTGCAGGAAAATGTTTTCCTGTTGGAGACTTTGAACAATGACCACTTGTTAAACTGGTCAATGATGAATATTTAGAGCCGCAATATTTGCAAGTGTATTGAGACTTTTCACTACCTTCATACGGCACATGATGGTTTCCATCAGGATTTCTTGAACAATGGCCGCTTGTCAAACTGGTCAATGATGAATATTTACTTCCGCAATAGCAACAGTAATAATTGCCACCAGTTTCTCCTTCAAACAATTCATGTCTTCCTGAAGAAGAGCGTGAACAATGACCTCTTGTTAAACTAGAAACACTAGAATACTTTGATCCACAACATTTACAATAAAATTCCGCCATAACTTTTCCTCCAATTTTTGGCTTTAATTTTAATTTAAACATTCTGATTTTATGATTTCTGCAATTTCGCTGGCATTTTTTATATTACTGTGCAACCGACTGCAGGCAATCACTTCAACAGAAGTTCCCTCATTGTTTATATATCCAATCTTGTAGTTTTTATTGTTTCCCCATTGAGTTGAATCGCACATAATATCTGGATTACATCTTTTCAATTCATCAAAAACTGCAAAACCTTCCGCCAAAATAAATTCTGGATTTACAATGCTAATCAGCGTTTTTGTCCATTCACAAGGCTTAAAGAAACTTTCTTCGGTCAAGTTATATTTGTTTTTCAAATGATTTAGCAATTCATAAAGAGAATCGATGTCCTTTGTTGTAATATAATAAAAATTCGTTTTAAAAGAGTTTTCCAGCAAATCCATTCGGTTCAACATTCCGTCTTTTTCGCCAAAAATATATTTCCATTCGTTTGCCAATTTATAATCTTCTGCGGTGTAGTCCATTTTTTCCATAGGCTCAACTTCGCATTTAAGTTCGTCCTCTTTAGCAGCAGGCGATATTCCTGGATTTATTCCCAAAAACATGAATTTTGGATTTTTTACAACAGGGCTAAAAAAAATTTTTGCACCTTTATATAAATCACGAACTTTCTCGTCTGTTTTAGCTATTTCAACTATTTTTTCTGCAAAAGTATTTACTTCTTCCTGTAATTTTTTAAATTTATCTTCCATAAAAAAACTCCATATAAATTCATAAAAAGTATTGCAATCAGCAAAATAAATTATATCACATTTATTGCTAACCACAAGTACAACTATCTAAAAAACTTGCTTACAATAAGTAAAATGACTCCGAAATTATTGCAAAAACGCCTTTCTTTCAACTTAAAAAAGGTACGAAAAATATTGGGCTTTTCTCAAGAAAAATTAGCCGAAAAAGCTCAAATTTCTTTCCAAATGATAAATGATATAGAAGGTTGCCGCCGCTGGCCAAGCGAAAAAACGCTCTCAAAACTGGCAAACGCTCTTCAAACTGACGTTTATACATTGTTTCTTCCTGAAAACACGAATGCACAGGCAACTCCTTTTCAAAAACAGACTATTGCCACTGATTTGCAAAAACTTTTTGCAGAATCAGTAGAGCAATATCTTGAAAAACAAGACGCTTTTTCTTTGCCAAATTCATCACAAAAAATTTAAACAATAGAATATTTTTCTTTAAAACCATTGCTTTTCATACTGAAGAGTATAACTCGCCCAGTCTATCTTAAAACGATATATTGATTTTTTTCACATATTTTTTAGTCCATCATGCAATGATAAAGTTATATGATATAATAAAAATATGAGCAAACAGACAAAAATCACTTACAGGATGATAGAAAGACTTTCAAAAATCCATGAAATGATAAAAACTGGAAATTTTCCTAATTCAAATGATTTTGCAAAAGAAACAGAATCCAGTGCAGCAACCATAAGCCGCGATATTGAATATATGCGAGACAGAATGAATGCGCCTATAAAATACGATTACAAACAAAAAGGCTTTTTCTATACAAAAAATTACGAACCGAATTTTCAAAATTATCTTTCAGAAAAAGATTTTAACACTCTGATCGCCGCAAAAAATCTGCTTTCACATTATAAAAACACACCGATTTACAAAGAAGCCTGCAATCTTATAAACATGATTTCGGAATCTTGTATAAATAAAAATACTGCATTAATCGAAAGAATTACGGTTGCTCCAACAGAAGAAGTTGCAATAAACCAAAATTTATGGAATGTCATTCAAGACGCATTGAACAAAAATCTTATTCTAAAATTTGATTACACAAACCGCTGGGGAAAACAAACCGAACAAAGAAAAGTCCATCCTTATCAGATTGTTTTGGATAATGGAATTTGTTATCTTTTTGGATTTGATGAACTGCGAAATACGGAACGGATTTTTTCACTAACAAGAATGAAAAATATAACTCTAACTGAACAAAAATTTGATTTGCCAAAAGATTTTGAATTCAACAACCGACTTGGAAATTCAAATTTCGGCGGATTTTTCAGTAGCAAAAAAGAACTCTACAAAATTGAATTTTATGGAGAAGCCAGGACAATTATAAAAGAGCGAAAATGGGCAGAAAATCAGACTTTCAGAGAAAGCAAATACAAAACTACAATAGAATTTGAAAGCACACAATCACTTAAAATAAAAAGCTGGGTTCTTTCAAACGGATGCAAAGCTCGCCCAATAAAACCAGATTGGCTTTTTGAAGAATGGAAAAAAAATGTTCTAGAAATGAACAGAATGTTGAACTGGTCTATTTAAGCTTTCACCAACTCGCTAATTTCTTCATCCGTTAAATCGCGGTATTCGCCGGTGGCAAGGGCTTCATCAAGTTTTAGCGGTCCGATTGAGATTCGTTTTAAATAAACCACTTCGTTCTGTTCAACCAAAAACATTCTTTTTACCTGATGGAATTTTCCTTCATTTATGGTAAGAACACATTCTGTTTCGGATTTCCACTGGATTTCCGCGGGTTTTGCCAAAAATCCAGGTTCATTTCCTTCGGGCGGAATTTCAACGCCATTCTTAAAATCCTGCGCGATTTTTTGCTGATTTTCCGTGTTTTCTGGATTTTTTAGACGCACAAAATATGATTTTGGAAAATGAGTTTTAGGACTTGTAATCCTGTGGGTCAACGCGCCGTCAGTCGTAAAAAGCAAAAGCCCTTCGGTGTCAATGTCAAGCCTTCCGACAAGGTGAAGATTTTCCTCAAGATACGGAGTGTGAAAACGTTCGTCCAAAAGGTCAAAAACTGTCTGATGGAGTCCGTCCTTGTTCGCGCTCACAAAATCTTTAGGTTTGTTCATCATAAGATAAAAATTCTTTCTAAGATTCAAAACTTCGCCATCGATTTTTATCTCATCTTTGTCGGGATTTACAGAAAAACTCGTGTCAAAAATACGCTCGCCGTTCACCGTAACTTCCGACGAATACAAAAACTTCCGGATTGCCTTGCGGCTTCCAAACCCCTCGTGTGAAAGAATCTTATCTAGTCTTGCAAAACTCATTTTTTTCCAGCCCGGTTTTCCAGTTATCGCTTGTCGATTGGAATATATTTCCGCTCTTCGCAGACATTTTTGTAAGCAGGGCGATAAATTCTTCCGCCGGCAACAAGCTCTTCAATCCTATGCGCAGACCAGCCGGCAATTCGGCTTATTGCAAAAATCGGTGTATACAGTTCACGCGGAATATTCAGCATTGTGTACACAAAACCCGAATACAAGTCAACGTTCGCACAAATCCGCTTGTCTGAATGGTGGACTTCCATAATAATTTCCGGAGCAATTTCTTCTATCATACGGTAAAGATTATACTCTTCCAGACAATTTTTCTCTTTCGCAAGTTTTTTCGCTTTCTCACGCAAAAGCAAAGCTCGTGGATCGCTGATTGTGTAAACGGCGTGTCCCATTCCGTAGATTTTTCCGCTGTGGTCAAAGGCTTCTTTTTTTGCAATCTTATAAAGATACTCGCGCACTTCATTTTCATTTGACCAGTCTTTTACGTTCGCCTTGATTTCATCCATCATCTCCACAACGCGGATGTTCGCTCCACCATGGCGACGCCCCTTTAAGGAACCTACCGCCGCGGCAATCGCTGAATATGTGTCTGTATCTGCGGAAGAAACTACATGAACAGTCAATGAAGAGTTGTTTCCACCGCCGTGTTCAGCGTGAAGAATAAGCGCAAGGTCAAGAATCTCTGCCTCAAGTTTTGTATACTGACAGTCTGGACGAATCAGATGCAGGAAATTTTCGGCCGTTGAAAGTTCCGGAAGCGGATTATGGATATACATCGACTTATTTTCATAATAGCGCCTGCGTGCCTGATAGCCATAAGCGGCAAGCGTAGAAAAACGCGAGATAAGCTCAATGCACTGCCGAAGATTGTTTGCAACCGAACGATCCTCCGGGTTTTCATCATACGAATAAGAAGCAAGAACTCCACGCGCAAGTTTATTCATAATGTCCTGCGAAGGAGCCTTCATAATCATATCTTCTGTAAAATTCTGCGGAAGCGTCCGGCTTTCCCCGATAAATGCCCTAAATTCCTCAAGCTCTGATTTTTTTGGAAGCTCACCGAACAAAAGAAGGTAAGCGCACTGCTCGTAACAGTAATCATCGTTTGCCTCTGCATCACGAATCAAATCCACAACATCGTAACCACGGTAAAGCAGACGCCCCGGAACAGGAATTTTCTCTTTGTTTTCACCAACCTCGTAACCAACAACATCTCCAATTCGGGTAAGCCCAGGGCTTCCGCATTATAAATTCTGAAGAACTCTGAGCAGGCAATTTTCGCGTTTTATGCAAAGTGTTCTTTTGTGGCTCAAGGGAATTTTCGGTTTTT
>CAVJCY010000038.1:0-24333 GCA_963648145.1 bacterium
AATTTTAGTTGGTGCTTTAGCCGCTGTTGCTTTAGTTGCAGGTCTTACAGGTTGTCAGAAAGAAATTGGCGATATTGACTGGAAGGGAACTTTCTCTTCAGGTGATGGAACAAAAGACCTTACTGTAAAACAGTCAAACGAAAGTGATTCTATTATCCGCGGTATGAAGATGCTTACTCTCAAACACACTGGTGCTAACATTGTTGTAAGAATTTATAACCAGGATGAAAAATCAAAAGATGGTATGGCTGGTTACGCATGGAACATTACATCTACAAAAAATGATGAAGGTGTTGCACTTTATAATTTCTTTGTTCTTGGTGTAAGAAGTGCAGAAGGTCAGAGAGAGTATTACCTTTCTTATTTTGCAAATATTGCAGAAAGCGAGTTAAGTGCAGACAACTTTGGTGCTACTGAAATAAAGAAAGCTTATGATGAAAATGTAACAACTCCTTATGAAATTGTGTTACAGAAAATGCCTACAACTTTCAATCAGTCTTTGGATGGTGAAGGAACTTTAACAGTTGTTATTAGTGTTGCTTCTGATTCTGAAAAAATGAAACAGACAGTAAAACTTATGAACCTTAATTCAGCAGATGCTGAACAAACTGCTTCTGCAACGCTTGATCTTACAAAATGTTCTGAACTTACAACAGTTGCAACTATTGATGTAACTTCATATGGTCTTGAAACAACAGACCAGAAAATGGGTGCATATGCAAACATTTATGCTGGAAAAACTCTTGAAGCTAAATGGTCATACTATGATGTAACAGGAAATCCAATTCCTGTAGCTGGTGACATTTCTGCAAGCCCAGTTGTTGCTGGCGATATTGAATGGAACTAGTTTTTGCTAGTCTAAAAACTAATTGTTTTGTTGTTTAGTTTATCTTGATTTTGTAGTTTTGAGATTCCGAACTAAATTCGGAATGACGAGTTTTAAGTTTGAGATAAAAGCAAAGATAAAACGGTTATAAAAAAAGGCAGTTCATTTTGGACTGCCTTTTTTGTTTTTAAAATCTGAATTCTATTCCAAGGTTTACATTTATTCTGAATATTGAAATGCCGGAAGGCTGTGAAGAAAGTAAATATTCCGTGGGATTTTCCCATATACCCGTAGAAACTACTGTTCGTTTGTACAAATAATTTGTAACAAGTTTTCCATGAATTTCCGGGCTAAATAGAGTTAAAAAATCAGCATATAAGTGAACATTATTTTCTAATTGGTAAGTGGCAGAAAATCCTATTTTAAATATATTAAAAAAACTGTTTGTAAAGGCAATCATCGTGTAATCATAACCGGTATTATTCGCGTCGGAATGATAGTCTCTAGAAACAATATAACTGTAAGGTGTAATAAAAGCTTGCAAGTTCAAAGTCAGATTGTTTAAATAAAATTTTGCATTAGTACCTAAGAAAATATAATTTGCAGAACGTGCATATGTAATGTCTGAACATTTTGCCTGCATTGCATATTCGCTGTCCCAGGCAACATTTGTGCCGTTTTTGCTGTAATCCTGATTTCCAAAATATCCGTAGCCATTTTCTGCACTAAAAGAATCAAAATCATATTCAAATTGAACTACAGGTGCTAAAGAAAGAAAGTTTTTGATTTTAAAATCATAAGATAATTCAACATTCCAGTTGAAATTTTGTGAAGCGTAATTATCAAAATATGCAAAATTAGTCTGTAAATCGTAAGCCCAATCTAAATCGTGCATATATCCAGTTCCAATCGGAAAAAGATAATTAAATTTTCCCTTTAAGTGAATATCTTTCCAGCCGGCTTCGCCAGTAAAACCGAGCGTATAAAATGCAGGATGCTGCCATTCAAGATAACTGACTTTTAAATTGTTGTCATAAGAAGAAAATAAATATTCTCCTAACTGTTCATAAGTGTAGCCGTCTGTTTTTTTGAAAGTGATAAAAAAATCAGCGGGCAGAGCATTTGCTGTTTCAAAAGTCAAAAATATTGTTCCCAAAATTCCCCAAATCTTTTTCATAAAGTTATTTCCTTTTTTGCTGGCCTTGTTTTGGGTGTCTCTAAAAAATCATTTTCAATGCTTTTTTAGAGACACATGCGAGTTTTAATTCGTTGATATAGCACGAATTAAAACATCGCATTTTCAGAGTTACCTCTAAAAATTGCAATTTTTAGAGGTTCCCTTTTATAAAATCCATATGCGAAACTTTTTTGCGGTTTGCGGACGGAGGGGGCAGATGTTTGCTTTTTGTGGATTTTTGCGGTTTGTGCTGCTTCCAGACTGGAGTGCGTTTTTTTGTATCGCCGTTTTCTACTACTTTCTGCCATTCTTCTGGTTCTGGGACTTCAAAGCGCAGGTGTTCATTTGTAAACGGGTGGTCAAATTCCAGTGTGCGTGCGTGCAGAGCCAGACGGTCAAAAGGATCTGTGCGGGCAAGGTAATTTTCGTCGCCGGCAAGGGTATATCCTTTGGAAGCAAGGTGTGCGCGAATCTGATTTTTGCGGCCGGTATCAAGTTCAAGTTCAAAAAGCGTAAAATCTTTGCCGGAAATTAAAATTTTATAATTTGTGCGTGCGCTTATTGTTTTGAATTTCTTTGCATTTTCGCCTTTTGGAACAAATCCAAAGTTGTGCGAATTATAGGCTATTTCATCCGTAATTATGCCGTTTGGCGCAAGTTTTTGCGCTTTTGGATTTTCTGGATTTTCTGCAACGGCATGATAAATGCGGCCGGTAACCATTTTCTGCCAGGTGTCCATGATTTTTTTCTGTGCGGTTTCTGTTAAGGCAAACATCATAACGCCGGAAGTGTCGCGGTCCAGGCGGTGAACTACAAGAGGTTTATGATTTCTTGAAAAAGTACCGCGCTTTCTCATCATTTGTTCTAAAACTTCTACTGCGGTACGCGCTTTGCTGCCCGGGTAAGGACAGGAAAGCATGCCGGACGGTTTAAAAATTACGGCAAGATATTCGTCTTCGTATAAAACTTCAATTTTTTCGTGACCAAAATCTGCTTTGTGTTCTTTTTTATATTCTGTACTAGCTCTGACCATAGCGGAAATTATAATACAAATATTGTAAGTGTTCACGTAGAACACGACCGTTAATGTTTTTGGACAGTGAGCTTGCGGCAGGCAATGGAGCACCGGCGAAGACAGTTTCAACTGCCGAAGCCGAAGTTTGCAGGCGTGCAATTTGTGCGCCTGCGGACTTTGAGGGGTACCGAAGTGCGGAACTGCCGGTGATGCGAAGCAGCAGCCGCCCGTAAAAATTATTTGGAGAAAAATCTGTCTTATCTTGAATCGGGGGGGGCTGGAACGGGGCAGAAAAATTGTAAATTAGTGGAGTTTAAAGCACTTTACGTTCATTGACCTAAGTCTTTTATAGTTTTATACTACCTAGCAATATGATGACTAAAGACGTTACCCTACATTACTGTAAAACTGTAATTTTTAGGTGATGTCTTTTTTTTTTGCCCAAATTCTGATTTGTTTCAGGTTTGGGTTATTTTTTATATGCAGGTACAGGGGACTTTATGATTTGTCAAGACAAAGCGGTTTTGCTGCTGGCTAACGGACTGGTTTTTGAAGGTTATGGAATTGGAGCAACTGGTACGGTTATTGGGGAGGCGGTTTTTACTACTGGAATGACCGGTTATCTGGAAACACTTACTGATCCAAGTTATTTTGGACAGATTGTAACTCAGACTTTTCCACTGATTGGTAACTACGGTGTTATTCCTCATGATTTTGAAAGTTCAAAAATTCATATCCGCGGTTACATTGTCCGAAGCCTTTGCGATGAACCGTCAAATTTCCGTTGTATTGGCGACCTGAATGATTTTCTGGTAGATAATAAAATTATCGGGCTTGCTGGAATTGATACACGTAAACTTACAAAAGTTTTGCGCGAAGCCGGCGTTATGAATGGTATGATTATCAGCGGTAATTCTCTGGAAGCACAGAAAGCCTTTGCCGCTTTGGAAAATCCTGGCGAAAAACAAAAACTTCTTGAACAAATCAAAGCGTATGTAATAAAAGATGCCGTAGAATCTGTAACTCTTGATGCTGATAAAATTGAAGAGATGGCTGACGTGGTTTTTAAAACTAGTGCAGAATATCGTGCTGTGCCTGTTACAAAAGACGGTTTAAAAGTAAATGATCCTGTTGCTGCAATGAAAAACGGAAAGGGCAAAAAAGTTGTTCTCTGGGATTTTGGTGCAAAAGCAAATATCCGCCGTGAACTTTTAAAGCGTGGACTTGAAGTTCAGACGGTCAGCGCAAAATCAACTGCAGAAGAAATCTTAAAACTCAATCCTGATGGAATTATGCTTAGTAATGGTCCTGGCGACCCTGCCGAAAACGTAGAAATCATCGAAAATATCAAAAAAATCTGCGGAAGTGGCAAGCCGGTTTTTGGAATTTGTCTTGGACACCAGATGCTGGCACTCGCGCGCGGGGCAAAAACGTCAAAACTTAAATATGGGCACCGCGGCGGAAATCAGCCGGTAAAGCAGCTTAAAACCGGTCGTGTTTACATTACATCACAAAATCACGGATATGCGGTAAATAATGACAGTCTTCCGTCTTGTGCAAAACTCAGTTTTGTAAATACAAATGACGGTACCTGCGAAGGAATTACATACACTGACATTCCGGCGTTTAGCGTTCAGTTTCATCCGGAAGCCAGCGGGGGGCCACTTGATACAAACTTCCTTTTTGATGAATTTGTAAACTTAATCAACAATCCGAATCTTTTTAAGAATTTTAAGACAGATTATAAACGCATTGATGCAATAGAATATTTTGCTTCAACAATCAAAGAAACTAAAGGAGGGAATCTGTAATGCCTCTTAATAAAAAACTTCACAAAGTAATGGTAATTGGCTCTGGTCCTATTGTAATTGGTCAGGCCGCAGAATTTGACTACGCAGGAACTCAGGCTTGTAAAGCGTTAAAGGAACAGGGGCTTGAAGTTGTACTTGTAAATTCAAATCCGGCAACTCTTATGACTGATCATTCAATGGCTGATCATATTTATATTGAACCGCTCACAATTGAAACTGTGCAGCGAATCATTGAAAAAGAAAAACCGGATTCAATTCTTTCGTCTTTGGGGGGGCAGACCGGTCTTACTCTTTGTATGGAACTTGCAAAATCAGGATTCCTTGCTGAACACAATGTCACTTTGCTTGGTGCAAAACCAGAAACTATTGATAAAGCGGAAGACCGCCAGATGTTCAAGGATACAATGGAATCAATAGGAGAACCTTGTATTCCGTCAAAAGTTGTAACAACTTACGAAGATGCTTACGATTTTATGAAAAACGGAATCGGTTTGCCGGCAATTATTCGTCCTGCATTTACACTTGGCGGAACTGGCGGCGGAATTGCAACTACGGAAGAAGAATTTGACGAAATTGCACACAATGGACTTCACCGTTCGCCAATTCATCAGATTCTTGTTGAAAAATGTATTTCCGGCTGGAAGGAAATTGAATTTGAAGTTATGCGTGACCATTCGGGCAACGTTTTGACAGTTTGTTCAATGGAAAATTTTGACCCGGTTGGCGTTCATACAGGAGATTCAATTGTAATTGCTCCTGCCGTTACTCTTGCGGACAAAGAATATCAGATGCTCCGTTCGGCAGCGTTGAATATAATCACTTCACTTGGAATGGAAGGCGGCTGTAACTGTCAGTTTGCGCTGAATCCTGAAACTTTTGAATATGCCGTAATTGAAGTAAATCCGCGGGTTTCTCGTTCTTCGGCACTTGCTTCAAAGGCAACCGGCTATCCTATTGCAAAAGTTGCAACTTTAATTGCCATTGGTTACAACCTTGATGAAATTCCGAACTTTGTAACAAAGAAAACTGCGGCCTGCTTTGAACCTGTTCTTGATTATGTTGTCGTAAAATTCCCGAAATTTCCGTTTGATAAATTTGTCTATGCTGCAAGAAAACTCGGAACTCAGATGAAGGCAACCGGCGAAGTTATGGCAATCGGCCGTACTTTTGAAGAAGCTTTGATGAAAGCGGCACGAGGTGCGGAAATTGGCGTTAATTCTTTGAATTATGCGTCTTTTGCTTGCGAATCTGATGAAAAAATCATAGAAAGAGTGGGCGAATGTACTGACCAGCGTCTTTTTGCAATTTTTCAGGCATTAAAACGCGGCATTATGACCGTAGAGCAGATTCATAAAGTCACAATGATTGATGAATGGTTCTTGAACAAAATCATGAATCTTGTGGAAATGGAAGATGAACTTCAGATGATAAAGGAAATGGCTCTGCCGGATCCTTTTGTGCGTGGCGATGAACAGAAATCTTGCGCAAATTTTGAAAACGCAGAGACTGGGCTTACTCAGGAGGTTTATTTAAAGGCAAAAAAAATGGGCTACCCGGACAAAGTTATTGAACAGTTAACTGGTGTTTCAATTCCGGGAAGTTGTGGCATTATTGAACACGACAAAACAGTTCAGTCTACCGCAATTACAATCAATGCTCAGAATAAAAAACTTGCCGATTTGCGCTCTCAGGGAAAAGTAACTCATATTTCTTCAACTTTCAAAATGGTTGACACCTGTGCCGGTGAATTTAGTGCGGAAACTCCTTATTTTTACGCCGGATATGATACGGAAAACGAAGCGTCTATATTTTTGCAGGATATGGAAAATCAGAAAAAACGAAGTTCAAAAGGAACAATTGTCGTTTTGGGATCCGGACCTATCCGCATTGGACAGGGAATAGAATTTGATTACGCATCTGTTCAGTGTGTATGGTCGCTTAAAAAACTTGGTTATGAAGTTGCAATCATCAATAATAACCCGGAAACCGTTTCTACGGATTTTGATACTGCCGACCGTCTTTATTTTGAACCGCTAACGCCAGAAGATGTAATGGGCGTTATCAATACTGAAAAACCAAAAGCCGTTGTTGTTGCATTTGGCGGTGGAACTGCAATTAAGCTCGCTAAATTCCTTGATGAACAGGGAATCCCGATTCTTGGAACAAGTGCCGACGCCATTGACCTTGCAGAAGACCGTGAACGTTTTGAAGAACTCTGTGAAAAACTCAAAATCAACCGTCCAAAAGGCATGACCGTAATGAATCTGGACGAAGCTCTGAATGCTGCAAAAACTCTGGGATATCCTGTTCTTTTGCGTCCGTCTTACGTTCTTGGCGGTCAGAATATGATTGTTGCCTTCAACGATGATGATGTAAAAGAGTACATGAAAATTATTCTTGCACAGGGCATTAAAAATCCTGTTTTAATTGACCAGTACATGATGGGAATTGAACTTGAAGTCGACGGTATTTGTGATGGTCAGGACGTTCTTATTCCTGGAATTATGGAACACGTAGAAAGAACTGGAATTCACTCCGGAGATTCTATTGCGGTTTATCCAAGCTGGAATCTGAACGATGTTCTGCGCGAAAAAATCATAAATCAGTCTACGGATTTGGCGTTAAAACTTGGAACAAAAGGACTTGTAAACATTCAGTACCTTATTTACAACAATGAGCTTTATATTATTGAAGTTAACCCTCGTTCATCGCGAACGGTTCCGTATATTTCAAAAGTAACCGGCGTCCCGATGGTAGAACTTGCCACAAGAGCAATGCTAGGTGAAAGAATTCGTGATATGGGCTACGGTATTGGTTTGTATCGTCTGCCACCTTATACTGCCGTAAAAGTTCCGGTTTTCAGTTTTGAAAAATTAATGGACGTGGACACTCACTTAGGTCCGGAAATGAAATCTACCGGCGAAGTTTTAGGTATTGCATCAACAATGGAAGAAGCAATTTTCAAAGGGTTGATTGGTGCGGGTTACAATATGAAGCGTTCTGGCGGAGTTTTGTTCAGCGTGCGAAAAACTGATCGCTATGAACTGCCGGATCTTGCCAGAAAATTCTACGAAATGGGCTTTAAGCTTTACGCAACGGAAGGCAATGCTCAGACAATCCGCGATTTTGGAATGGAAGTAGAAGTTGTAAACAAAATTCACGAAAATCCAAACGACAATCTTCTGACTGTTATGGATTCCGGAAAAATTGATTATGTAATTTCAACTTCTGCAAAGGGCCGTGATCCGCGCGCTGATTCTGTAAAAATGCGCCGTCACGCCGTAGAACGCGATATTCCGTGTCTTACCGCAATTGATACGGCAAACGCAATTGCAAACTGCTTAAAGTCAAAATATTCTGCAGAAAATGTTGAACTTGTTGACATAAATCAACTTCGCGATAAAAAACAGACTGTAAAATTCACAAAAATGTCTTCTACAGGTAACGATTTTATCGTAATCAATGCAATGAATCAGGAAATTAAAAATCCTGCGGGGCTTGCAGTTCGTTTGTGCGACCGCCAGAACGGTGGAATTGGTGCCGACTCCCTCGTAATAATCGAAAATTCTTCAAAAGCCGATGCAAGAATGAGATTTTTCAATCTTGACGGTTCTGAAGGGAAAATGGCCGGAAACGCAATCCGCTGTGTAGGAAAATATCTTTACGATAAAAATATCAGCGAAATTCAGACAAAATATGGCAAAAAAACTGACGCTACAGAAACAATCACAATTGAAACTGAAGCCGGAATTAAAACTCTTACGCTTTATAAGCAGGACGGAAAAGTAACTTCTGTCACAGTTGATATGGGCTGCCCAACCTTTGAATCAGAAACCCTGCCGGCAAATCTCAAAACCGTTGACGTTCTGCCAAGCGAAATTAACAAAGACAATGCAAAACTTTTGCCTTCAAAAGCAATTTTGAATCAGCCGCTTAAAGTTGATGGCGAAACTTTCAATGTCACCTGCGTCGGAGTTGGAAACCCTCACGCCGTAATTTTCAGCAAATTCGTAGACAAAGAGCCAGTAACAACACTCGGACCAAAAATTGAACATCACAAGGCTTTTCCAATGCGAATCAATACCGAATTTGTGCGCGTTGTTGGCCCAAATGAACTTAAAATGCGTACTTGGGAACGCGGAAACGGCGAAACTCCTGCGTGTGGAACCGGAGCCTGTGCAGCCGCAATCGCAGCCGTCTTGAATGGATACAGCCCAGTAAATCAAGATATTACCGTAAAAGTGCGCGGTGGCAACCTGATTGTAAAATACACTGGCAAAACCGTTTTCCTTTCCGGCAACACAAGCATCTGCTTTGAAGGCGAAGTGGAAATTTAATGGAACCTCTAAAAATTGCAATTTTTAGAGGTATCTTTGACCCTTAATAAGAATATTGGTGTGCCCCGGCAAAGCCGGGTCGCGCTTTCCGTAGTTCCGGCATTCGCCTGCAGCCTTGCTTACTCCGCGCCAGAACAATGGCGCTTTCGTTTAAGCAAGTCCCGCTTCCGCGGCTACTCCAATCGCTCACACAAAAAAAAATCTGCACAAGCGAAGCTCGGAAGCCTTTTTTTCAGTGCGGGTTCTCGACTGGAGTGTAAAAATTTTAAAGTAATTTTATAATTCTTCTAACTCAATTTTTTTATATATCTTACAATTTCCATTGCAGAGTTTTCATATTTGTAATGCCGTTGTGCTTCTTTTATCTGATTTCTCAAAAAATCATCTTTCAAAAGCCTTATAGCCTGAACCGCTGCATCTTTTGTGTTTTCTGCGCATAAAGAAAGGTGGTGTTTTGTAAAAAATTCAACATTTTCACTTTCGCATCCGGGAATTGGTGCCGTGTGTACAATCGGAATGCACTTTACAAGCGCTTCTGTACTGGAAAGTCCGCCCGGTTTAGAAAGAAAAATATCACTTGCAGACATATAAAGATAAATTTTATCAGTAAATCCAAGAACAATAAGACGTGTGTCACTTCCCAGATTTTCTGTTATGTCCTCATATAATTCTTTATTGCTTCCAGTTACAACAACTATGCAAGTGTTTTCATCAGCTTTTGCAAGAATGTCCTTTGTCATTTCTTCTGTGTCGCCAAAACCCATACTGCCGGTCATAATCAAAAGGATTTTTTTGTCTAAAGGCAAGCCTAATTCCGCTCTAGCGTCCTTTTTGTCTTTTTCAGCCGTGAAATTCTGTCCGACAGGAATGCCTGTTACAATAAGTTTATTTTCCGGAATTCCCCGTTCAATAAAAAAGTTAAGGCAGTCTTCATGAGGAACAAAAATTTTAGAAGGATTTGTTTCTTCTAGCATTGGCGAACAAGAATAATCCGTTGCAACAAAATAAAAAGGAATATTAAGCCGTTCATGCTTTTTTAAATGAGTTAAAGCTTCTGCTGGGAAAAAATGAGTACAGATTATTGCGTCAAATTTTTCTTCCGTAATATATTTTTCGAGACTTTTTGCATAAAAAGTGTTGATTATGTAAATTGGCGAGCGGATATTTCTTTCTGCTGCGTTGTATTGCCCTGTTCTTTTGCCAAGTTCATAAAAGTTCCCGAACAAATTCGGATGATTTTTTACAATTTCAACATAAGAATCACAAACTAAATCAGAAGCAATTTGACTTCCAAATGCAAGTGCGTCTTTTATAATGCAAAAATCCCCCTGTCGGTCAAAAACTTCCTTTATTGATTTTGCGGCAGTATTATGACCGCCACCCGTATTACAGGATAAAATTAGTATCTTCATAAAACTAAATATATCAAAAAAATATGATTTTTCAATTTTAAACGTAAGAATGTTCAATTTTTACGTTGAGTAAAACTTCCGGCGCGGCATTATTAAATTTTTCTTTAAGATTTTTTAAAATTTCCTGATGATTTTCCTCACATTTTTTAAAAGGAATTACAAGATCAAAAGTCAGCGTTATTTTTTTATTTTCAGGTTTTTCAATTTTAAAATCATGAAATTTATATTCGGCATTATATTCAGAAATTATTTTTTCCGTCAGATTTTTATATTTTTCAAAAATTTTATTATTTATGCTCACCGGATCCATGTGAATGCAGATGTCAATTTTCATTTTTTCAAAAATTTCTTTTTCGGCACTGTCAATTGCATCATGAAGATGAATTACGTCAACATTGTCCGGGACTTCCGCATGGGCTGAGGCAATAATTTTTCCTGCTCCGTAATTGTGAATAATAAGGTCATGAACGCCTAGAATTAATTTTTGTTCCAGTAAAATATTTTTAATTTCCTCCACGGTTTCTTCTGAAGGCGGCTGTCCCAAAAGAGGATTTAAAGTTTCGCGCAAAATTGAAATTCCAGAAAAAATTACAAAAATTGAAACAAGAACACCAGCAATTCCGTCCGCGCGTTTTAGCGGGGTAAAGGCGGAAATCAAAATTGCAAGAATTGTAGAGGCAGTTGCAATGCAGTCGTTAAAACTGTCCTGGCTGACGGCCTTTAAATTAATATTTCCGCTTTTTTTGTACTGAATCCGGTTAAAAATGCACATTCCGCCCTTTATGCAGACTGAAAAAGCAAGAATTACAAGATTCCACCAGCTAAAATTTACGATTTGCGGGGTAATTATTTTTTCTACAGAAGATTTTCCAAGTTCAAAGCCCATCAGCAGAATTATGATTGCGACAATCATGGAAGAAATGTATTCCATACGGCCATGCCCAAACGGATGTTCACGGTCATCAGGTTTTTGCGAAATTTTAGCACCGGCAATTGTAATAATGTTTGAAGTTGCATCAGAAAGGTTATTAAAAGCGTCTGCTATAACAGAAACTGACGACGAAAACAGTCCTGTAAAAAATTTTAAAGTGCATAAAAGTATGTTGCAGGCAATTCCAATAATTCCGCTTTTGACAGCAGCATTTTCACGGTCTTTAAAATTCATATTCAGAATGTAGCACAGTACTTTGTGTTTGTAAAAGTTAACTTTTTAGTGTGGAGGATTTTAGTTTAAAGTCCAGAAAATTAATTTTGAGTCTTTGTAAACTAATTTCAGCGAAAAAAACGGAACTTTTTTTGCAATTAGGTCTAAAAATATTTCGTCGCCTTGCCAGTGAGGCAAGTCATTCATTTTTGAAATCGGAATCCATTCAAGTTCGCCTTCGTCGCAAATTTTTTGTGTACCTGTAAAATCATCAGACCAGAAAAGATGCATATATTCTGTAAAGGGCAAGTCATTTTTGTTTTTTTGATTTTGAGATTTTTCAATTTTGCTGTCCTTTACAATAAAATCAGTGCCTGATAAATCTACAAAAGTGACAATTCCACAATATTTTTCAGATTTTAGTGTAAGTCCCGTTTCTTCAAGAACTTCACGGCGAATGCAGTCTTGCGGACTTTCGCAATTTTCAAATTTTCCGCCGATACCAATCCATTTGTCTTTGTTAAGATCGTTTTCTTTTTTTGTTCTGTGAAGCATGAGATATTTGTCGTGTTTTTGAATATAGCAAAGTGTGGTATTAATCATTTGATGTCGATGATTATAGCATGAAAAAAATTATAAAAATACTGAGTTTTATTTGGATTTTTGGTAATTCATTTTTTCAGATTGCTGCGGAAGTTTATAAAGAAAGTGCAGTAGTTTCTTTTTATGCGGAAGATTTTCACGGTAAAAAAACAAGTAATGGCGAAAAATTTAATATGAATAGTCTTACCTGTGCAAGCAAGATTCTGCCGTTTGATACAATTTTGAAAGTTACAAATTTAAAAAACGGAAAGTCTGTGCAAGTTCGTGTAAACGATCGCGGTCCTTTTGTTTCTGGCCGTGAACTAGATTTGTCTAAAGCGGCTGCAAAACAACTTGATATGATTGGCAGTGGAATTGCAACTGTAAAAATAGAAATTGTAAAAATGGGCGCAGACACAAAATTAAGCCGTCAAACTGCAGATTCTGCAAAGAAAATTATGGAAAAAATTGAAGGCAAAAAAACTTATGATGTTTCAAAATTTTATGATTTTCAGATGGGAGCGTTTTCTTCTAAGGAAAATGCAAAAAATCTTGCGGTAAAATTAAGTAAAGACGGATTTAAAAATCTTGTTTATCAGACGACGTCCAAAGGCATTGTACGTCTTGTAATTAAAGCTGTGCCAGGTTCTGACGTAGAAAAAATGAAAAAATTACTGAAAGAAAAAGGCTGCTCGGAATATCAGATAAGGGAGCGAAAATAATCACATAAAAAATTAATGCAAAGTAAAAAAAAACTTACGGCGTGAACCCGCCCTGAAAAAAAGGCTTCCGCGCTTCGCTTGTGCAGATTTTTTTTCAGGGACGGAACCCCGTCTTTAGTAATTGTTCGATTTTTTTATGTGAAATTCATACAAAAAAACAAAAAAAGCCCGGTCTGCCGCAGGCAGATTCGCCATAATAATCAAAAACTGAAGCAAAGAATTTTTTTTATGTTATAATGAAAAATAAATTGGAGAGAGAAATGGAAGAATTAGATCCTGAAATTGAAGCTCTGCTTGCGAATACTGACGAACAGACCGAAGATTATATTCTTGATTCTGTTGAAGAAGTTGAGCTGGACGTTCCTACAAATAGAAAATCACTTTTTACAAAATCGGTTGACGAAGTTGTGCATAATACGGGAACAAAGTCCATTCACGAAGTTGATTTGTCTAAAAAATGCTTTGCTCCTTTGCCTAAACTTTTAAATGAAAAGCCTTCTGATATTTTTAATGATACAAAATATTACAAAATTGCTTTGACGGGAGAAAATCAGTCGGCACAGAGAGTTCATCAGGTGCTTTCTAAATATTTGACTTGTCAAGATCCAAAGGATCGGTCGGTTTACAGGCAGAATATTGTTTCGCCGTATTGGGAACTTTTGCGTGGGCTTGTCGGACGGCTTGGAGATCCTAGTTTGCCACTTCCAAAACGTATGATGGCGCGTTTTGGTGTGATTTTGCCTTCTCTTTTTAAAGTTGAACAGAAAGATTTTTTTTCTAAGATTGTTTTTGAAAATCAGACAAACGAACCGATTTTGTATATAGATGAATGGTTCAAAGAAGTTGGTTCAGGGCGAATGTCAAATTCTGCGACTGATGAAAAGCGGCAGAAAAAAACTGCAAATATGACTGTCGATGAACAGAATGTGGCTGAACAGTCGCGCCTTATGCAATTGCAGCAGAAAAATTCCGGAAAACTTCAGAGTACAGAAAATCTGCTGAGTATAAAAGAAAATGAACGTGCAATGATTGAAAATGACATTAAAGATCATATCGCTCAGCTTTTTGATCATCCGCCAATTATGGGAATGGAAAATCATACTCAGGGGCTTTCGGATTTTCAGAAAAAACTTTTGCCGGAACTTACGGATCTTTTGCACAGATTTTCTAAAAATGATAAGGAACTTTCAAAATATCTGGCGGAATTTCAGGAAGCAAAGGCAACTTATGATAATGTTGATTCTAAAATTGCAATGAATGGCGGTAAAGTTTCCGGAAATTCCAGCGATACAGAAGCAATCAAGATTGAATTTGAAACAATCCGCCAGATGGCAAAAATGACAATCGGTCGACGTGGTAATCAGTTCCCGATTTTTACAAGGGAGTTTTATCATTGTACGGAGCGGGGAACCGGTACCCGCGAAAATGTAATTGAAGTTTTACGCTGGATTGAATCTATTGATCCTGGTTGTTTTGTGCGAATACACAAAAATGTTCCGAACAGAATTGTGCCTTATATTTGTCTTGTTCCAACTTATGGTGACCGCGGTTTTTGCTGGGAACCTTTTGATCGTTACAATCGCGTGACTAGTCGTGGCCGAATTGTTGTGCCGATGTATCCTAAAGATTTAAAAATTGCTGTTTTGACTGCCGTTGCGGATTTGAGGTGGCAGGTTGCAAAGGAAAAGGCATCGTTCTATTGGATGGAAGAAGGCTTGACAGGCCAGTACTATCAGCACGCTGAACAGCTAAAACTGAAAGGGGATTTAAAAGATTTCTTTATTGAAGATTATATTTTGTGGATGACAAAGGAATCTACCGGCGTTCAGAGACTTGACCGCGATGTTCGTGGAATTTTCTGGCGAAATATGCCGTTCCCAAAGGAATTAAAAGAAGATTTGCGAAAACGTTCTTTAGTTTATGATGATTTATGCAAAAAAGACGCCAACCGTGAAATGTCTGATGGTTATTAAGGGCATCTCTAAAAATTGAAATTTTTACGAGGTAACTCTAATGTCATAACTTTGCATTTTGGAGGCAGAAAATGGTTGATTATACGGAAGGTTCGGGAAAGCAATATCATACAGGACTTGGCAAAGGTGATGTAGGAGAATTTGTAATTCTGCCTGGCGATCCTAAAAGATGCAAAAAAATTGCTGAACATTTTGATAATGCAAAACCGGTTGCTGATGTGCGGGAATTTGTAACTTACACCGGATTTCTTGATGGTGTTAAGGTGAGTGTTACTTCCACCGGGATTGGAGGCCCTTCTGCGGCAATTGCCATTGATGAGCTGAGTAAAGTTGGTGCAAAAACTTTTATAAGGGTTGGAACTTGCGGCGGAATGCAGGAAAACGTTATGGGGGGCGACATTGTGATTGCAACCGGAGCGGTGCGCATGGAAGGGACAAGCCGTGAATTTGCCCCGATTGAATATCCTGCCGTTGCTGATTTTAAAGTGACAAATGCTTTGGTGCAGGCTGCAGAAAAATTAAATGAAAATTATCACGTGGGCGTTGTTCAATGTAAAGATTCTTTTTTTGGACAGCATGAACCAGAAATTATGCCCGTGAGTTATGAACTTGAAAATAAATGGCAGGCGTGGCTGAAAATGGGTTGCCTGGCAAGCGAAATGGAAAGTGCGGCACTTTTTATTGCCGGTCAGTTTTTAAAACTGAGAGTTGGTTCTTGTTTTCTAGTGGTTGCAAATCAGGAACGATCAAAAAAAGGTCTTGAAAATAAACAGGTTCACGATACAGAAAAGGCAATTTGTACGGCAGTTGAAGCACTCCGTATTTTGATAAGACAGTCGGTATAAGGGTGTCATAACAGGATTCATAGAAGGTTTGCAATAATGGGTATCTCTAAAAATTGCAATTTTTAGAGGTTCCCTAATGTTTTCGCGTTAGGGATTGCAGCACCTGCGAAGCAGTCCCGAGTGCGATAATTCGTAAATTCAAAGGCGTCGTCACTGCCTTGAAAAAATGTCAATTCACTGTGTGGTGTCCCCTTTGCATAAAAATCGCGCGAAGTGGATGAGCCGCGGTTAGACGGCGAAGTGCGGAAAGCCCGGCACCACGGGCGCGTCTGTGTCTTTGCAAAACTTATAAGTGCATTGACATTCGCCCGTGGAGCAACGCCAAAAAAAATCCAGGGATTGTTTTTTATTCAAGTTTTAGAAAAGCGCAGTTTCCTTTGTAAATCTGTTCGATGTCGAATTTTGAAGTAATTTCCCAAGGAGCGTGCATACTCAAAACGGCAACTCCGGCATCAAGAACTTCCATTCCGTAATCGGCTGCGTAGTGTGCAATTGTTCCGCCGCCGCCCTGATCAACTTTGCCTAGTTCTGCCATCTGATAAATTACACCGGCGTTATCCATAAGATTTCGGACTTTTGCAATAAATTCCGGATTTGCATCGCTTGCACCAGATTTTCCGCGGCTGCCGGTATATTTTTGGAAGGTAAATCCTCCGCCAAGATAACTTGTATTGTCTTTGTCAAAAAGTCCGCCGTTTAAAGGGTCATAAGCTGCATTAACATCGCTAGAAAGCATTTTTGAATTTGCAAGGCAACGTCGCAGTGTCAATTCACTGTAAGTTTCATCGGTGCGCGCGATAATTTCTGCAACCATGTTGTCCAAAAGTGCAGACGACATTCCTGTACAACCGTAACTGCCAATTTCCTCTTTGTCTACGCAGAGTGTACAGTTTGTTCGTTTTGTGGCCGGTGTATCCAGAATTGCCTGAACAGAGGTGAAAGCACAAGAACGGTCGTCCTGTCCGTAAGACAAAATGAGCGAACGGTCAATTCCAAGGTCACGGGCTGCTCCGGCTGGCACAACTTCAAGCTCTGCGGACTGAAAATCCTCTTCTTCAATACCGTATTTTTCTCTTAAAAGCTGCAAAACCAACTTTTTGCACTTGTCTTTTTCCTCAGAAGTTTCGGCTGATTTTTCCTTAACTTCAGTTTCTTTTTCTTTTGACGGCGGATTTTCGCTGCCAAGAATCAAATCCAAATCTTCGCCTTTTATAAAATTGCCGGCAGTTTCTTTCATTTGTTCTTGAGCAAGATGCGGCAGAATGTCAGAAATGCAAAAAACCGGATCGTCAGGGTTCTCTCCAATTACAATTTTTACGGTTGTTCCGTCCTTTTTGCAAACAACACCGTGAATTGCAAGTGGCAAAGCCGTCCACTGATATTTTTTTATTCCACCATAATAATGAGTGTTCAGGTAAGTTATAAAATCTTTTTCGTAAACAGGATTCTGCTTTGCATCTAGCCGCGGAGAATCAATATGAGCACACAGAAAATTGATGCCACACTCCATCGGATTCGTTCCAATTTCAAAAAGCCCAATTGCTTTATTCAGTTTTGTAATATAAACCTTGTCCCCAGCCTTCAGTTTTTTATACTCAGAAATGTCCTTAAAGCCTTTTTTTTCAGCCATCTGAATAATCTGAGCAACACATTCACGCTCCGTCTTCCCGTTAGTCAAAAACGACTTGTAATTTTTTATCAATTCACTATCCATAAAAATACCTCCAAATTTATTTTTTTTCCGGGCGTATCCCTCCGCTTCGGCTTTGCCTGCGCTACGGGTCGGGGCATACGCAGTTCCGGCTTTCGCCTCCAAAGTCCGCAGGCAGCACAAATAGTGCACCTGCGGACTTTCGCTTCGTCTGTTGAAACAGACTTCGCGCCTGCTGCTGTCCCTTACGCGCTGGCGCAAAATTAAAAATTCCACGCCAAAATTGCTAAAATTCTATGATAAAAACACATCTTGAACAAGAAAAAAAATTAAAACAGCCGTAGCCACAAAACACAAAAACTATTGGATGCCTCTAAAAATTGCAATTTTCAGGCAACTTTGAACTTAATGCTTTGCTATCAATCATCGCCCCGCCTGCCGGGCTTCTTCTCAGAATCCTAGACATTGCGTAAAATGTCATCTAAAATAATCGTATGAAAAAAATTATTGTTTTATTGGTAACATTTGTGCTGTCGTCGGCAGTTTTTGCACAGTCGGCGGATGTAATCACTGAGATTCTTGACACATCAAAAGTTTCTTACGGACAGGTTTGTTATTTATCAGCTGTTTCTCAGGGGTTTATTTCAGAAGATGCCAGTTATGATGATGCAATTAATTCACTTTACGACGCTGGTCAAATTTCAGATAAATATGCAGAAAGTGATGAAGTTTCTATGTCAGGGCTTTCTCAGATTTTTGCAAAATCCTGGAATGTAAAAGGCGGAATTATGTATAAAATTACAAAAGGTTCTGCCCGTTATGCTTTTAAACAGTTAAAAACTGATGGAGTTATTTCTTCAACTTCGGATCCTTCAAAGAAAGTTTCCGGATTTGAATGTCTTTCTGTTTTTACAAACTGTTCTTTTAAATATGGCAACGAAATTCTTACAGCCGGCGACGTCATTGAATCTCAGGATTTGCAATAGGAGTTTATCATGAAAATAAAAAAGACAATTATTTCTGTAATTGCTGCATTTTCGCTTTCAACTTCTGCATTTTGTGCAGAAATTGGTGGAATTTTCAAAAATGAAAGTACACTGTCTGTAAATAAATTTGATTTTTCAAAATATAATTTTACACAGGCTAACGGCATATATTTATGGTTAACGTCTCCTGTTGCTAATACCGGTTGGAATTTTTCCAGTGAAGCGTTATATAAAATAAAATTTTATGCTCCGTTAAATAAATTTGTAAATATTCTGGACGTTGACCTTCTTAAAATTTCAAATCAGACAGAAATAAAAACTGGAAAATTTGATTTTTCAATCGGAAGATTTTTCTTTGCTGATAATACGGCTTCAATCTTTGCTCAGGTTTGTGACGGTGTTTTTGTTCAGTATTCTTTGCCTTCTGTCAGTTTTGGTTTTTACGCCGGTTACACAGGTCTTTTGAATTCTTTAAATGTTACGATGCTTTCAAAAGTTTCTTACGCAGTTGTTTCTCAAGATTCTGAGCAGAATGTTTATTCTCTTGCTTATCCTTATGTTCCGCTTCTTTTTTCAGTTCAATTTCCGTCACTTTGGGGAAATCAGAGTTTAGGCGTTCAGGGAAGTGCATTTATAGATCTTGGTTCAGAACAATATAATCGGTTCTATTTTAATTTGATTGCAAGAGGACCTGTAAAAGGTTCAATTTATTACGAAGCGTCATCAACTTTTGGAATTCCAAATTTTGATTTTGCCAATGCACTCAGCAATTATACAAATCTAAAAATGGCATATTACATAAAAGAAAATATGGCCGTTTATGCGGATGTGGTTTACGCTTCTGGAAATAACGGATTTTTGCATAGTTTTCGAGGCTTTACTTCAAAAACCGCGTATTACAGTTATTCGCAGCCTGAACTTTCTGGTGTAATTATACCAGGTGCAAAATTTTCAATGACTGGAAGTTACGGTTCTCTTGAAACAGCCGCAAAGTTGGTTTTTGGTGTTCCTGAATCACAAATTTCATTTAATGGAGTTGAAGCTGATGGAACATTCTATTTTAATGTTGCTTCAGATTTGCAGGTTAGTCTTGATATTAAAGTTTATGCTGATATCGCTACAAAAGGTGAAAATAGCAATTATCAGGCAGGCATAAATTTAGTCTTTGCATTCTAATTTTGTTTGTTGGAGGTAAAAATGAAAGCTTTGGATAAGAAAATTATTTCAATTTTGTTTGTTATTGGTTTTTCTGCACTGGTTTTTGCTGAATCTGCGACAATAACTTATGTAAAAGGAAAAGTAGAAGTTCAGCGTGGTGGAAAATGGATTGCTTTGAATTCAGGTGATAAAGTAGAAGTTAACGAAATTATAAATACCGGTTTTCAGTCTGAAGCAAAAGTTAAAGTTCAAAACAGTTTTATGACTCTTGGTGCTTTGACAAGAATTACAATCACAGATTTAAGGGAATCAGGAAATACTCAGACGGTTAACGTAAAACTTGCAACCGGAGCGGTTCGTTCAAAAGTTAATCATGTTGAAAACACTCGTGTAAATTATGCAGTGCGCGGTCCTGTTGCAGTCGCTTCTGTCCGCGGAACTGATTATATGACAAGAGCAGACGGTTTTACGACTTGTTATGAAGGTGCCGTTGCGGTTTATCCTGTTTCTGTAGAAAATAACAGGAATGTAGATTCGAAATCGTTGGAAGAAAATCCAGAATCAATGCCTGAAGGTACCCCGGACGCTGAAGGTTTTGCCCCTGAAATTGATTATGTTCCTGCAGATTCAACAACTCCAGCTGTAGAAATTTCTTTTGACGCACCGTCAGGAGCAGTTGTTGTTGGTAAAGGTCAGCAGACAATGTTTACTCCGTCAGGAAATCCATCAAATCCTTTTGTAAATGCAGAAAATAAAATGCAGAATACTGGAATGAAAACAGCTGCTGAAACAGAATTTGTAAGTGCTTCTGGGGCAGTTTTTGTTGCACCTGGTGGAAATGCAATGAAAGATTTGACTTCCACTCTTGAAGTAACAATTACAATAAAAGAATAATTTTGAGCTGTTATTGTGAGCTTAATTTCTGTACAAAATCTAAAATTTAAATACAATTCAAGTCCGAACTTTGCAGTAGATGACGTTTCTTTTGAAATAGAAGAAGGTTCGTATACTGCAATTGTTGGTTTTAACGGCAGTGGAAAAAGTACTATCGCCAGAATTATTTGCGGCTTGGAAAAATCTTTTTCAGGTTCCGTTGTCCTTTCTAAAAATATCCGGTTCGGCGTAGTTTTTCAGTCTCCCAAAGATCAAATTGTAAGCGGAGTTGTTTACCGCGACACATCATTTGGCCCTCAGAATTTAAAATTAAAAAGAGAAGAAGTTGAATTACGCACAATCGAATGTCTTAACATTGCAGATTTATTACATAAAGCGGAAAATTCTACCAATGAACTTTCTTTAGGTCAGACTCAAAAACTTGCACTTGCCGGATGTCTTGCAATTTACCCGGAAGTTTTAATTTTGGACGAGGCAATTTCTATGCTGGATCCTGAATCAAGAAAAGACATTCTTGAATTTGTGAAGTACTGGCACTTGCAGGGAAATACAATAATTCAGATTACACACGATATGGAAGTAGTAAATCAAGCTGAAAAAATTATTGGAATTGAAAACGGAAAAGTTTTTTTTGACGGAACAAAACAGGATTTTTTGCAGTCGGCTCAGAATATTCAGCGCATAACGGGAAATCCTCTGCCACAAAAAGATAAGAGTCTTTTGGCAAAATGTAAAGATAAAGAAATTTCTTTGAGTTTGAAAAATATAAATTTTGCCTGGAACGAAAAATCAAAAATCAAAAATGTTTCTTTTGATTTGTACAAAGGCTCAATTACCGCTTTGACGGGAAGTTCCGGTGCTGGAAAATCTACAGTTCTTGAATTGTGCAGTGGACTTTTGCAAAGTGAAAAATCAGAAAAATCAGGAATTTTTGCAGAAACTCGGCCTGTGCTGGCACAGCAGAATTGTCAGGCGGCTTTGTTTGAAGCTTTTGCTGCAGATGACGTTGCCTTTGGTCCAAGAAATAAAGGAATTTCCGGTAAAAATTTAAAAAAAGTCGTGGAAAAAAGTATGAACTGTGCAGGTATTCCGTTTGAACAGTTTGGCGAACGTCACACTTTTGAACTTAGTGGTGGAGAACAGCGCCGACTTTCTATTGCAGGAATTCTTGCGATGGAAGCTGATATTATTTTGTTTGATGAACCGACTGCTGGTCTTGATTCTAAAGCCCGCGAAGAAATTATGAAAATGTTTCAGAAACTTGCGGATGAAGGAAAAACTGTTCTTTTTAGTACTCACAAAATGGACGAAGCGGCTTTTGCAGACCGTGAAATTAAAATAGAAAACGGAAAAATAATTTACGACAGTGTAGAATTTTTTGATTGCAAAAATGATAAAAAATCTGATTTTGAAAATAAAACCGGCGGAAAACTGAAAATTCTTGAACCGTATCCTGCAATTTCAATGTTAAAATCGCTGGCTTCTTCTGCATTAGTTCTTTCTGGTTCAAAAAATTTTACTAAAAAACCGTTTATTCAGAAAATACCGCCAGTTTTGCGAATAATTCTTTTTCTTTTGATTTTTGTTTTTTCACTTGCTGTAAAACCATTCTGGGGTTGCGTGTTAATTCTGTGTCTTTCTATTTTTTACGGATTTCTTTCTGGATTTTCGGTAAAAAGTTTTTTAAATTCCTGTCTGAAAATTCTACCTTTTCTGTTGTTTTTTGCGGTTTTGCAGTTGATTTTTCATCCGTCTTTGCCTGATGAAATCAGATTTACTTCTTGGAAATTTTTGACGATTACGCCTTCCAAAATATTTTTCTGCGCGGAATCTTTTTTAAAGACTTTCGCAGCTCTTGCATGTATTTTTGGTTTTTATTTTTCAACTCCGGATTATGATTTAATTGACGGAATGAATCAGCTTTTAAAACCGTTTGCACTTGTAAAAATTCCTGTACAATATTTAATTTTAATTATGGAAGTTATGTTTCGTTTTATTCCACTTTTGGTTGAAGAAGCGTCTTCGATTATAAAAACTCAGATTATGAGGGGCGGAATGGGAAAAATAAAAGGAAAAATGGCAAAAATTCGTGCGATTGTTCCTCTGATTGTGCCAATTATAATTCAAACGATAAAAAAATCAGAAAAACTTTCTGATGCCATAACAGTGAGGTGTTTTAAATGAAAAATGATTTTAATTTTTGTCCAATTTGTGGCAGCAAAAAGATTGAAAATCATAATGACAGAAAATGGTTTTGCCCTGACTGTGGCTTTGACCTTTACAACAATGTCGCCACTGCGGTTGGTGTGATTATTACTGATGACGAAAAAAATGTTCTGCTAGAGGTGCGTGCTAAAAATCCCCACAAAGGATTCCTTGCATTGCCGGGCGGTTTTGTAGATCCGAATGAAAGTGCAGAAGTGGCCGCAAAGCGCGAATGTCGCGAAGAAATTGGAATTGATGTAAAAAATGTAAGATTTTTGTGTTCCTTTCCTAATACTTACGAGTATAAAAATATTACTTACAAAACTTGTGATTTGTTTTTTACGGCAAATGTGAGTGAAAATTTTAAAAATATTGATGAACTTATTACAAAATTAAAAGCCCAGAAAACAGAAGTCAGCGGTTTTAAATCTTACAAAATTGAAAATTGTGATGATGTAGACAAAATTCCGCTTGCATTTGAATCTGCGGTAAAAACTTTAAAATTTTTTGTGGAGAAGTGATAAAAAATACATCCGGGGGCACTGTTATTTTGGACATCTCTAAAAAATCAATTTCAATTCTTTATTTAGAGATACGTGAGAGTTTTAATTCGTTAAAATACAGCAAATTCTGTGCTGCCGTTACCGCGTGTTTTTTAGGAAGATAGAAATGGAAACAAAATTTATAATTGGACTTGCTGCATTTGTGCTTTTTCTGCTGATATTTATTTCTGTTCCGCTGAGAATTTTGAATTTGAAAAAAAAATCCGGAAAAAAAATAATCGCATTAAAAAACAGCGGAATAAAAAAATCAGTTTTGATTTTGATTGTCGCACTTTTTTTGATTTTTATTCCGTTTTTCCGGGATTTTAAAATTTGGGTGCAGATTTTATTTTGTGGGTGTGCATTACTTGCAGAAAATCTTGCAATGTCTGATTTTGTGAATTTCAATAGATGCGGAATTTATGAAAATGGGATTTTTGAAAACGGAAAATTTATTGTATTTTCTGAAATAACTTCTTTTCCGGTTTTGCAGTTGCCGGAAGAAGAACGAAAGAATTATGAATCTAACGTTTTGATTTTGACAACAAAGAAAAAAGGCAAAGAAGCGTTAATTTTTGCTGATGAAGAAGAATATTTTACAGTTGTAACGGCAATTTTTGAACTTCACCCGGAGTTGAAAAACTGGTAAAAAAAGCCGGAATGAAAAAATCATGCCGGCAATATATAGGGTATTACTAAAAAATAATTTTCAAAGTTGCCCCTAAAAATTGCAATCTTCAGGGGCTTCATATATAAAAACATCCTGGAGCTTTGCTACGACAGGATGGAAGGCAGACAGAAAATTCCGTCTGCGAGAATACAATATAAAAAATTACAGAAAAGATAAATGTTTTTTCTTAAAAATCCCGCTTTTTGGTGGGATAAATATAAAACTGATGTTTTATATTTATCTTAAAAAATGTTTTTGTTTTATAGCTACGCTCATTTTGTTTATTTCTCTATTAGGGCATCTCTAAAAAATCATTTACAATGCTTTGTTTAGAGAAACGTGCGAGTTTTAATTCGTTGATATAGCACGAATTAAAACATCGC
>CAVJCY010000039.1:0-24257 GCA_963648145.1 bacterium
CGTCAATAAAACTTTTTCCAGCCGTGTTCGCCTTCGGCGCCGTTACAATCGCTCACCTGCTGGCGCTGAACATTCTACCCCAGCTTAAATTCTTTCAATTCAATCTGAAGTTTTTCTACATTTTCCTTTGTGGCGTTTGTACTTTCCGTAGTTACTTCTACAGCCTCGCTGATTGATTGTGAACGCTGACTGATATTGTTCATTCCATCGTTAATCCGACCGGTAATGTCTGTGAGTGACGAAACTTTTTCTACAATCTGTTCGCCACTTGTCAACATTTCTTCCGATCCGCTTTTTACAATAGAAGTTGTTTCTGTAATTTCCTGCATTGCCTCAAGAATCTGCTTGTTTCCGGCGTTCTGTTCTTCCATTGCACCTGCAATTACGTCTTCCTGATTTTTTACTTTTGCCGAAAGTTCATAAATATCCGCAAAAACTTCCTGAACCTGACGAATATCATCAGAAATTGTACCGATTGCCTGCGAAAGACTCGTTAAACTTTCTTCAATTGCCTTACTCTGACTAGAAGACTGCTCCGCAAGTTTTCTGATTTCGTCCGCAACTACCGCAAATCCCTTGCCCGCTTCGCCCGCATGTGCCGATTCAATTGCCGCGTTCATTGCAAGAAGATTCGTGCGGCTAGCAATACTCTGAATTACGTTTGACGCCTGCAGAATTCCTTCCGAACGTTGCAAAACCTCGTCACTTGCCGTAACGGCCGTCTGAACCGTCTGCTGTCCTTTTTCTGAAGCGTGACTCAGTGCCGAAACCAGCTCATTATTTTTTGCAAGAACAGAATTTACACTTGCAATGTTTCCGACCATTTCTTCAATTGCGGCCGAAGATTCTGTAACACACGAAGCCTGATTTTCAACGGCGGAATTCAAACTCTTAATATTTGCCAAAATCTGAGTGATTGCTGCAGAAGATTCTTGAACCTCGTTAGTCTGATTTCCAATTTCATTTTGCATTTTGTCCAACGCCTGAATAATGTCGTTAACGTTTTGCTTTGTGTTGTCCATGTTGGCAACCATTTCTTCCGACTGAGTCACGGTATTTTCTGTTGAAACGTTAATATCCCTTAAAACCACCCTCATATTCCGCTTCATTCGGTTCAGTTCCTGAATAATCAAGCCTAATTCGCTGCGGTGATTTGGAGCTTTATCTTCCACTGTGTAATTTTTCTTTGTAAGGGAAGATATAATTCCGGTAATTTGTTTTAAACAATTTATGATGTCTTCTATAAGAAGTGCTTCTACGACGATGAAGTAAATAACAGAATAAATCATATTAGGCGCAAGTTTTCTCATAATGGATTTTGAACCGCCAGCAATAGTTTCTGGAACAAGAATTATTGATGTTGTTACGCCAAGAACTCCGATTAAAGCAAAAAGAAGAGTCAAAATGTTTCTCTGGCGCAAATCTAAAGTCATATTTTTTTTATTGAAAGGAATATGACTCATTCTTACTTCCCAATGCCGAATATGAATTACATAAAAAAGGAGAGCAACTTCAAAAAAGGTTCCTGTTGTAAACAAAAAAAGTGACATTGAAGGATTTTCCCCATAAAAGTGAGTAAGCTCTATTCCTTTTGCATTTACATAAGCCCCTGCAACAAGTGCGTTTATAGAACCAATTGAAACAGGTATTACGATATTCAACATGGAAATTAGTTTTAATTTTTTGGCAACGACCTCTGAATGAGCTGGTACTCCGTCGTAGGATTGAACAGTCTTTGCCTGAATTATAGACATTATAATTCCCATAAAAAGTGCAAAAAGTATAATTACAAAAACAGGACTTTTTATAAAAACCAAAACCGCTTCATCAAATGTAAGGATTCCCAATAAAACTGAAAAAGAAATATCAACGATATATGAAGAAACATAAATAAGAATAAGTTCTAAATAAAGATACCATTCAATTTTTTTGTTTTCAGCCATGTTTAGCTCCAATAGTTGAAAAGAATTATTTTTACAGAAGATTAAATACTTTCTGTATTGTATATCTCTAAAAATTGCAATTTTTAGAGGTTCCCTATTAGCATTTATTCTAGCATAATATGGTATAAAATACAAAAACCTAAACAAAAGTAACGGGGCGTTGTGGGGTGTCCCCACTGAAAAGGGAGCGCGCAACCATGTACGCGCGTGGGGAAAAGTAAGTTCGCTTCGCTCACTGACGAGTTTTGTCTTCGATTTTTTTTCATCGGAAGACAAAACGTCGCTTTCCCCTCTTTTATTGGGTATCTCTAAAAAATCATTTTCAATGCTTTATTTAGAGGTTCCCTTTTATGAATTTTTTTGGATTACTTTTTATTTTTTTCTTTAGGTTTCTGATTTTTTAAATCCGGATTCGTGTAACCGTTTTGAACGCTAAGACCTTTTTTGCGGGCGCGGAAAAACAAAATCAGATTCATAGTAATTGAACTTACAATCATAATCAGGCAGAGAATTTGGCCGGTAGAAAGATTTGTAAACGAAATATTCTGTGAAATTTCTGAAATGTCCATTGATTTGCTACCAGTTCTAAAACCCATATCTGAATCTGGTTGACGACAATATTCGATGAAAAATCTGAAAAAACCGTAAATGCCTATGTACATCCAGCCGAGTTGACCGTCATATTTTTTATGTTTTCGGCAAAGCCAGAGAATTATGCCTGTCACAATGCCTTCAAAAATCGCTTCGTAAAGCTGACTTGGGTGGCGCGGAAGGTTCACGTAATTTAAATTGGAAATATCCATTCCAATTTTTGCACAGAATTCCTGTACCCACGGAAGTTTTGTGCTGAATCTTTCTGCGGCCGGAAAAACCATTCCCCACGGCAATGTTGTTACGCGGCCAAAAAGTTCACCGTTCAAAAAATTGCCAAGTCTGCCAAAAAAATAACCAAACGGAATTGCCACGCACATAACGTCAGCCCACTGCCAGAAATTCTTTTTGTGAATAAGACACCAGACTAAAAGTCCTATAAATCCGCCGACAACTCCGCCATGATATGACATTCCCGCAAGACCCGTGAATTTTCCGTTTTGGAACGGCCAGAAAATCAGCCACGGTTTTGAACGGTAAAGCCCTGATGTATCGTAAATCAGACACGAACCGACGCGCGCACCAATCAACAGAAAAACAATTCCGCAAATAATGTAACTAAAAATATCATCCGAAGTTGCTTTATACCCTGGAGCATCCAGCGCGCCTTCTTTCATCTGCCTGTTTAACAGAAAATAGGCGGTACCAAAAGCAAAAATGTACATTAAGCCGTACCATCGCAGCATGCTCAAAGCCTGAACGCCCGGGAAAATTTCCGGATGAATAAAAGACGGATAATTAATGTAAAGAAAATTCATAAACATTTAGACATTCCTATTTTATTTTTAATCTTAGATTTTAAATCCTAAAGAAGTGGCTTTTACAAGTTTTGATTTTAAAAGCTGATTTTCTTTTCTCAGTTGAGTAATTTCATAATTCTGTGACCTTATCATTTCTGCAATTTCGCTAGAAGAAAGACCTCCGCCAGCAACCAAATCTTCAATTCCAGAAATTCGGACATTAAAGTCGTTGCTGGCTTCCTCTTCCGCAGATTGAAAATTGTCCGTGCTGTTTTCCGGAGAAAATCCCGCATCAAACTGATGTGCCGGAGTTGAAATTACTTTATCTGCAATTCTGTAAATTGCCTGACCCAAAACGGACTGCGGTTTATAAACAACCACCGGCAACTGACTCGCAAGTGCCTTGTCCTGAAGCATATCGCGGAACATAAGTCCCAGATATTCTATTTCCAGTCCAAGATACTGATTGCAAGAATTTTTTATTCTATATGCCCTGTCCGCATCTTTTGGATCTTCTATCAAATTCATAACAAGACGTGGCCTAAACTGATTCATTCTGTTCGCGAAAATCTGAGTATTTACAGGATCAATTTGCAAAAGTTCCTGTACAAGCTGCGGAATATAAAGTTTTTGCATTGAAGAAGAATTTTTGCGCAAATTATCAAGATATTCACGGCCGGTAGTTCCACGTTTAAAAGTCGTGTACAAAAGTCTGTAAACCGCATTTTTCAAAAAAAGATAACCGTTCAGCGTTGCAGTAACCGCCGGTGCCGAAACAATAATTCCCTGCGGAGAAAGCAAAAACATATCAAGAATAAACTGATGAGTTCCCGCACCCAAATCAAGAATCAAATAGTCGGTATTTATACTCTTAAGATTTTTTATAAGACGAACTTTCTGCGAATATTTCAAGGAAGTTAAATCAGGAATCTGACTGTCACCGGCAATAAAACTTACATTCTGATAATCAGTCGGCTGAATAATATCTTTAAAATCAGATTTTTCCGTAAACCAAGAACCAAGACTTGCATTTCCCGGCCGTTGCCCAATCACAAGATGAAGATTGGACGCTCCTAAATCCAAATCAGCAAGAACAACTCTTTTACCTTGCTGCCCAAGCGCAATTGCCAGGTTCGCAGAAAGCAAACTTTTTCCAACTCCACCTTTTCCACTTGCTACAGGAATAATTACCGCCATAGTTCAAATATACCACAAAAAATGAGTTTTTACATTAATGGGAACCTCTAAAAATTGCATTTTTCATACGGGGCCAGTGCATCGTTCCAACTCGCCTTGCGTAGTTCGGTAGCCCTCAAAGTCCGCGCCACGCAAATAAGCGTGGCTTACGGGCTTCTGCTTCGGTTGTTCAAACAACCTTCGCAGCTACTCCAGGCTCGGGCCAGCTTTTCCGTAAAGGCGTTCAAAATCACGGCGGTCAAGCGGAATATTACCGTCATAAAGTTTTTTCTGTTCTTCAATCTGTGCAAAAGTCCATGTTTTGCCTTTGTTCATTCCCGGACAATCTGCCGCACATTCATTCCAAGTTTTTTTGTCCTGAATCATCCAGCTCCAAAATGGATACGTTGAACACTGTACCGGACGTGCCTCGTACGCGGAACAACCGGAATTCCACAAAATGCAGTCATAATTGTCCATTTCTTTTAGTGCCAGAACCTGAGTTCCGTAATAATAATCTGCCCAACGGCAATATTTTTTTGCAAAATCAAGTTCTTTCATATCAAAATGGACACAAAGCGTTATTAAATCACGGTGCGAAAGATAAACAAAGCCCGGCGAATGTCCGCAGCAAAAAGAACAGCGCTGACATTCAAAATTCAAGCCATTTTTATAAAACTCATTCATTTTAATTTTCCACAAATAATTTTTTTACGGCATTCATATATTTTTCACCACGGTCAAATTCGTTGGCAAACATTCCAAAAGACGTTGCTCCCGGCGAAAAAACTACAATTTCACAATTTTTTACAGAATCTTCTTTTGATTTTTCTTCATTTTCCAGATTTTTTTTCATTATACAAAGAAGTTCAGCAAGAGAATTAAACGGGCCGTAATATTCAATTTTGTTTTCCTGCAAAACCGGCAATATTTTGTCCGTTGCACTTCCCGCTAAAAGATAAATACTTTTTACCTTATGTTCTGACTTTTGCGGGGACGTAAGAATTCTTGCAAGCGGCGAAAGTTCAAGGCCTTTGTCTGTTCCGCCGGTAATCAGATTTACACTTTTTTCAAATGCCTGTGTTGCCGCTGCCGCTGCCTCCGGAACAGTTGCACAAGAATCGTTATAAAATTTATATTCAGTTTTTTTGCACTTCCAGGAATGAAAATACTGCAACCGATGTTCAATTCCAGGCCATTTTCCGCAAATTTCCGCGCATTTTTCAGCATCAATTCCCATTAAATACATTACGAGTGCCGCATTCAGCACATTCGTCTTCATATGTTCACCGGGAACAGAAAGTTCCTTCATTACTGTCACAGGTTTTTCCATATACGGCAGGAATAATTTTCCGATTGTACAGCCGTTTTTGTCTTTTTCCTGCCAGACTCCGTAAAATTTTGCTGGTGTACACTGTCCATTGTCGTTTTTTTGAGAATTTTCCGTGCCAGACCAGCAATTTTTCAGAGATTTTTCAGATTTTCCGTAACGCAAAACTGTCGCATGACTTTCACTTGCAAAAAGATTTCCCCAGGTTGAATTATCAAGCTCAGGATGTGCAGATTTTTCGGGACCAGTGCCAGGTTCATCGCCATCCGCATCAAAAATTGAATAACAACCCTTATCCTGATTTTTGTAAATCAAACGTTTATCTGCTACGTAGTCTTCCATACTTCCGTACCAATTCTGATGATCCGGAACAATTTTTGTAATTATAGAAATATGAGGTTTTAAAATTCCACGGCCACGCAAATCCGCAAGTTGCCACGAAGAAAATTCAATTACAACCGGAGTATCCTGATTCACTTCATCAAAAAAAGTCAAAGGACTAACCGTAATGTTTCCTCCAAGAAAGGTTTTAAAACCTGCAGTCTTCAAGCCATAATAAATTGCACTGACAGTGGAAGATTTACCCTTGCTACCCGTAACTGCAATAATCGGAGCGGAAGTAAAACGCAGAAAAATACTCAAATCAGTTTCTATTGCTTTTGCCACCGCAAGAAATTTATTTCCCTGATATTTTACGCCAGGATTTTTAATTACACAGTCCGCATTTTCAAAATCAGACAAAATATGTTCACCCAGATGAAAAATCAGTTTTTCCTGCGGTAATTCAGCGTCATTTTTTAAAGCATCAACGGAAGATTTCAGCTGCTCTTCCGTTTTCATATCCGTAACAGTTACAAAAGCGCCTTTTTTCAAAAAAAATCTGACGGCAGCAAGTCCTCCGCCATTTAATCCAAGCCCCATCACTGTAATTTTTTTATTTTTAATGTCATCAACAGAGTTAAACGGACATTTTGATGAATAAGAATGAAATTCCATAAATTTTACCTCAATTCTGATTACAAAAAAAAAGCCTCCCTTGTTTAAGGAGGCCTCTGCCGGGAACCAGAATCGAACTGGCACGTCGATCGCTCGACACAGGATTTTAAGTCCTGGGCGTCTACCAATTCCGCCATCCCGGCAAGTGAAAACTATATTATATGAATTATCGCTTTTTTACAAGTCCTAGATTTTTACTTGATTTTTTTCTAGATTTTTACTTGATTTTTTCAAAGTTGCCTCTAAAAATTGCAATTTTTAGAGGCTCGCTTTTCTACAAGTTTTGAACTGCAGAAATTAATTTTAAAGGAGTTAAATCAAAACCTTTGCCTGCATCAAACGAGGAGCCAGCAAGCGCATGAGATTCCACGGCCGTTACGGCAGCATCAAGAGCAGTATAATTTTGTGCCAGAAGTGCGGCATTCATTCCGGCAAGCACATCACCACTACCGGCTTTCGCAAGCGAAGAACCACCATCCGCGCAAATAAAATGACGGACAGTGCTATTTTCGTTTTCCGCACAAAAATCAAGGCAATTATTTCCAGCGGTAATTAAAGTGATTGCAGATTTTACGATTAACACGCAGGAAGGAAATTTTTGAACAAACTTTTCTGAAATTTCCATTTTTAACGCAAGAGAATCTTTTGAATCAATCAAATCAGAAACAGAAATTTCGGCAATTTTGCAAAGTGAACACAAAACCGTAAATTCTTTTAAATGCGGAGTCAAAATTATTTTTGCGCCACTAACAGAATTCAATAATTTAAGGATAGTTAAAATTTCAGGATTCGTGAGCAAGTCAGCGTCTATTACACACGCCGGATTTTTTGCAAAACAAAACCAGTTTTTAAACATTCCAAGAGTTTTTTCGTCAATTTCACCAAGGCCGCTTCCAATGCAAACTGCCGTAGTTTTTTCTGGGATTTCAGAAGAAATCATTAATTCTGGGGAAATTTTAAATTGATTTAAATCTGATTTTTGAGTTTTTACAAGACTTACAAGACCACTTCCAAAATTCAAGGCAGCGATGGCGGCTATAATTCCCGCACCGGATTTTTCGCCCGCAAAAACTGCAGTGTGACCAAAATTTCCTTTGTGAAAGCCTTTTTCATTGCGCCAAGGAAGTTTTAAATCCTGTTTTTCAAGCAAAAACGCATCAGCTGGACTTACAGAACGAAATTTCAAGCCAGAAATTCCTAAATTTGCACAGATTATTTTTCCGCAAACGTCCTTTGCACCATCGCCAAAAAGCACGGTCTTTAGTGCGCCCATTGTAACAGTTTTGTTCGCAACAAATTTCATTCCGGATGGAACATCGCAGGCAATTTTTTTTGCTTTTGATTTATTGCAAAGCCCTATGATTTTTAAAATACTTTTAGGCAAATCTCCGTTAAATCCAGTTCCAAAAAAACAATCGACGAGAATATCGTTTTCGGAACTTTTTAAAATTTCTTCGGAAATTTCATTTTCTGAACAAAAGTGAATACCAACGGACTTTGTCATTTTGTACTGAATTTCAGCTTCCGCTGATTTTGGCTCGCCGAACAAATAAAGTTTCAGTTCAAAATCGCCAGCAAGACGCCGTGCAAGAGCAAGCCCATCCGCACCGTTATTTCCTTTTCCGCACAAAATTAAAACTTTACCATTGCAGCAAAAATCCCGAACTGCATTTTCCAAAGTGGCAGCGGCATTTTCCATCATAATCAACTCAGGAAATTCATACTTTTTCTTTGCAATTTTTTCCGGAACCGTAGAATCTTTATAAACTGCTTTCATCTGATAAAAAATCTGTCACTATTTAAAAAAGAACAATCCAAAAATTCCAAGAGGAATCAGATATATGGCAAACAAGTGAAGTTTTCCTTTTCGCAAAATTTTCATAAGAAAAGTCAGGGATATGTATCCTGTTGCAAAGGCGGCGGCACAACCGGCAATTACGGCAGCTACGCCAACACTTTCTTTGACTTGTTCCAAATCCTTTAATTCAAGAATAAAAGCACCAAGAATTGCCGGAATTGAAACTAAAAATGAATAATCTCCGGCAACAGATTTATCAACACCACTGTAAAGTGCGCCGGCAATTGTAGAACCGCTGCGGCTGATTCCCGGCAAAGTTCCAAATCCCTGCATAATTCCAATAATCACAGACTGTAAAATTGAAATTCCGGCCGGCAGCTTCTTTTGATTTTCATTATTTTCAGAAATTTCAGAATTTTCTGAGGTTAGTTCAGTTTCTTTTTTTGAAAAACGTGCAAAAAATCCTGATTTTCCGGGAAGTCGTTTTTTATTTGCGGCAACAGAAGAAAGAATCAACAAAAAAGCGGTAATCAAAAATCCGGCACAAGTTAATTTTATAGAAGCACCGTCAATTTTTTTGCTCATAAAATAGCCAATAACACCAGTAATTGCCGTCGTAATTATGATTGCAATTATTGCTTTTCGTCCGGCAACATCAGTCCCGCAAAGTAAATCATCAGAATTTTCTGTATTTTCCGGGCACGGTTTTCTTGCAATCCAGCGACCAAGAATTTTCAACAAATTCCAAATTTTTTTTCTAAAATAAATTACAACGGCAAGCAAAGTTGCCATATGCAAAAAAATATCAAAAAGAAGCGGAACTTCTTCAAGTCCAAAAATTTTCTGTGCCACAAGCAAATGACCGGAAGAAGAAATCGGCAAAAATTCCGCAACTCCCTGTAAAATTCCAAGCAAAATTCCCTGTATAACTGACATATTTCCTCCAATGCGCACCAAAAAAATCAAAAAATTCCTGCGCATTCAAACTAAAAAACGGACAGTCTGAAAACAAACTGTCCGCATTAAAGATTATTGATGGGAACTTCTAAAAATTGCAATTTTTAGAGATACCCTGATTAATATTTTTACAAAGAAGCAAAAGTCCTTCAACAATCGCCTGATGTTCCTTCGGAGCAATTCGTTCATACAAAGAATCAGGAGTATCACCATCCAAAACTGGAACTTTTTTCTGAATCAGAATTTTTCCACCGTCACATTCAGCACTCACAAGATGAATTGTACAACCGCTTTCTTTTTCGCCGGCCGCAAGAACAGCCTCGTGAACGTGATGGCCCCACATCCCAACTCCGCCAAATTTTGGCAAAAGTGCCGGATGCAAGTTCAAAATTCTGTCTTTGTAAAAATCAAGAATTTTTCCCGCAAGAACCGTAAGCCATCCGGCTTGAACAATCACCTGAACGTCCATCACCTGACACAACTCAAAAACTTTATTAGAAACGGCAAGTCTTTTTGTGTCACGATCAGAAAGTTTTGCAACTTCCGCCCCCATAACAGAATATGGACTTGTAATTTCAGTTTTTATTCCGGCCTTTGCAGCACGTTCCAGGGCATAAGCATCTTTGTGATCACTTATAACCATTACAATTTCGTAAGGACAATCAGGATTTGACTTTTCGTAATCAATCAAAGCCTGAAGATTTGTCCCACCGCCACTAACTAGAACTGCAGTTTTTACTTTCATAAACGAATCTTCAAAAAATTAGTCTTCAAAAAGGACACGTTCTCTTTGAGTTACCGCTGCACCGTCCGCATATTTTGTATAGCCGATTTTATAAGCTTTCATATCAGGACAATCATCACGATGATATTTAGAAGCATTTGCGTTAAACATTTCTATAATTTCATCAGCATCTTTTGCAGCAACATCAAGAACAAAACCAATTCCCATGTTAAATGTATTGTAAACATTATCAACATCAGCACCACGACGGATTAATTCACCAAATACCGGCGGAATATTCCAGCTGTCGCGTTTAATCACAGAAATCAACTGTTTTTTGCCGTCTTTTGCCTTAGGATACATTCGCGGAATATTTTCATAAAATCCGCCACCTGTTACGTGCACCATACCTTTTACAGATTTTCTGTATTTTTTCAGAACTTCCATAACAGGGCGAACATAAATTCTTGTAGGAGTCAGCAAAACTTCACCGATTGTTTTCCCTGTATCTTTTCCGTCAATAACAAAAGAATCGTCAAAATTTTCTACCAATTTACGAACAAGACTGAATCCGTTTGAATGAACTCCTGTAGAACTTAAACCAATAAGAACATCTCCGTCTTTAATGTTTTCTCCGGTAATCATTTCTGATTTTTCGCCAACGCCAACTGCAAAACCGGCCAAATCATACTTTCCGTCATCATAAAAACCTGGCATTTCCGCAGTTTCTCCGCCAAGTAAGGCACATTCAGAATCAACACAACCATCAGCAACGCCTTTTACAAGTTCTGCAGCAACATCAGATTCAAGTTTACCGCACGCAACATAATCCAAAAAGAACAACGGCTGAGTTCCCGAACACAAAATGTCATTTACACTCATTGCAACACAGTCAATTCCAACCGTGTCATATTTTTTCATTTTAAAAGCAATGTCCAATTTTGTACCAACTCCGTCAGTACCGCTTACCATAACCGGATTTTTTAAACCTTTTGGCACAGCAAACATTCCGTTAAAACTTCCCAAATCAGTTAAAAGCCCTGGGATTCTTGTTCGAGCGGCCTGCTCCTTGTACTTATTTACCGCACGGTAACCTTCTTCAACATCAACGCCAGATTCTTTGTACGATGCCATGTTGGTCTCCTAAAAAAAATAAAAAAAATATTTTGGGCGTTTGGCGCAAAAATGCGCCACCGGGCTTTTCAGGGCTACGGCTTTCGCCTCCGACCAAACGCTTCGCGTTTGTTTTCGCTACACTCACCCTTACAATCCCTAACGCAGATTCTGTAATGGGTCTTCCTAAAAATTCAATTTTTAGATGACCCTAATTATAAAGAAAATTTAGTTCCTGATGCAAATGCTCAGAAAATCTTAGAATTTTATGTCTATTCCTGTAGCGGCTGCATCGTCTGCAAGCTTTTTACGGAATTCTACAAGTTTCGATTTTAATTCCGGATACTTTATTGCAAGAATTTGCACTGCAAGATAAGCAGCATTTTTTGAACTGTTAATTCCAACTGTTGCAACAGGAATCTGTGGGGGCATTTGAACAATACTCAAAAGTGCATCCATTCCGCCTAGCCCGTTGGATTTTTCAGAACAACATTCAAGAGGCACGCCAATCACTGGCAAAACAGTTTCTCCGGCAATTACACCCGGCAATGCAGCAGCAAGACCAGCACCGGCAATAACAACTTCACAGCCGTCCTTTTCTACCTGCTCAACAGTCTGCTTAAGCAAAGCACCTGCTCTGTGTGCAGATATTATGTACGCTTTATATTCCACACCGAATTCGCTAAGAACGTCGGCAGCCTTCTTCATAGTGTCTTTATCAGACTTTGAACCAAAAAAAATTGCTACTTTCATAAAAAAGTTTTAACACAAAATACAAAAAAATTCAGCAGGAGTATAAGGCAAAGACACCTCTAAAAATCGCTAAAAATAGAATTCTGGAAAAAGTCTTTATTTGTGACGGTCGGCGACAGCACCAACCCCGTAACCTTCAGAATCTTTAGAATATTCAGATTTTCTGCTTATGGAAGAAAATGTTAAATCCTGATTCAGTTCAATTTTTACATTTTTGTAAAGTTCATTTAAATCAACTTCAAAAATTTTAGAAAGCAACAGTACTTCAAGGTCTTTTACGCAACGACTGCCATTTTCCATTGTCTGAATTGCATTTTTTGATATTTGTAAATCATATTCCTGCATACGATCTGCAAGAAATCTTTGTGACCAGCCCTTCAATGTCCTAAGACGCAATATATTTTCGCCAACAACATTTAATCGGTTCCTGTATCTGTAGACATTTCTGGGCATAGCATCCTTTGACAAAGTCTGTTGTGGTCTCTAAAAATTGCAATTTTTAGAGGCTTTCTAGTGAAAAACGGACTCTCAAAATAAATGATAAAACCAGTAATTTTTTTATTGACCTTAATCTAAGGTCAATTTACCATTTACGTATGATTTTTAAATTTTTCAAAAAAACTGAACAAATTTTTCTCTGTGCAAATTCTAAAACTTTTTCTCAAAATTTAAGTTTCTTTCTGAATTTAATTACAAATCAGAATAATCCTTTTACTCCGGAAGATATTACAATTATTTGGGAAAGTGAAGAACTAAAAAATAAAATAGAAGCCGCAATAAATCAGGAAATAATGAACGTAAAATTTTCAAAACTGGAAGATTTTTTAAAATTGAACAAAAAAACTCCTGTAGTTCTTTTGCCGATAGAAAAAAGATGCTTATTTCTTTCGCGCAAACAAAAAAAGGCAGCGGCAAAAGCTTCAAGACTTACCGTTTTTACCTCTGAAAACCCAAAAAACTTTGCCCTAAGAAAACTTCCCACCTGCAGTTCCGTTTTTATGGACGGAAAACTCTGCTTGTAATTTAGGACATCTCTAAAAATTGCAATTTTTAGAGGTTCCCTTAACATCATCACTCAGTCAAACGTTGTGAGTTCTCGCTCAAGTTTTGTCCTTTCGTCAAAAATCCTTTCTGCTGTTTCATACTGCCTGTTTTTGCAAATTTTTAGTCGTTAGAGCGTTTAAAGAATCTTCCCACAATGTCTTTTGACTGAAGAACGTTGATAAATGCGTCGGGGTCTGCCTTGCGGATTAATTTTTCCAAAGAACCGCTTTCCTGTGAAGAAACAACCGTGTATAAAAGTTTGTGCTCAACGTTTTTAAAGCAGCCTTTTCCAACAAATACAGTTGCGTCATGGTTGGTCTGCTCATGAATGATTCTGTAGATTTCCTCGTCCTTGTCGGTAATAATCAGCAAAGTTGTTTTTTCGTATTTTTTGTAAAGCACATTTAATGCCTGTGTTGAAACAAACTGAAAAATAATTGAATAAAGCGCAGTGTTCCAGCCAAAAAGAAGTCCTGCAATAAGAAGAACCACAACGTTAAACGCAAGAATATAATTCCACGCCGATTTTCCTGTTTTTTCTGCAATAAAAATCGCGATAAAATCTGTGCCGCCAGAAGAACTTCCTGCAAAAAGGCACATGCTTATAGAAACCGCATTCAAAATTCCGCCAAAAATTGAACAAAGCAAAACATCCTGCGTAAGATAAAATCCGGGCACAATATCCGTAAGCAATCCGGAAACAACAATCATAATAACTGAATAAAAAGTGAATTTTTTGCCAATCCATAAAAATCCAATCACAACCGGAAAAACGTTCAGCCCGTAGACCAAAACTGAATAAGGAACATTGTGGCCGCTAAATTTAAGGATTGCCTCTTGAATCAAAAGCGCAAGCCCCGTAAATCCGCCTGGAAACAAATTTGCAGAATGAACAAAAGTTTTTATGTTTACAGCCATAATTGCTGCGCCAATAAGAACCAGCAGCAGCCGGTTCAACTTACTAAAAAAAGAAGATTTCATAAAAGCATTATATCAAAAAAAAATATTTTATTTAGGGAGCCTCTAAAAATTGCAATTTTTAGGTAACTTTAAATTATCCCCCCCCCTTAAAACACTCTCTTTCCGCCAATAAAAACCGAATGGACTTTTCCGCACAATTCCATTCCTTCAAACGGGGATGCTTTGCCTTTGCTAAAAAATTCAGAAGAATGGACTGTCCATTTTTCTTCAGGAGCTAAAAAAGTCAAATCAGCATCATAACCGGACTGCAAAAGTCCTTTGTTTAAATTTAAAAGTCTTGCAGGTTGCGCGGACATACATCTTGAAAGTTTTTGTGCACTTATTCCGTTTTGTTTTACAAGAACTGTATTGCAAACCGCATAGGAAGTTTCTATTCCGGTAAATCCTGGTGAACCGCCAGCTTTATCTTCCAGGGTATGCGGTGCGTGGTCAGTCGAAATTACATCCGCCGTGCCGTTTTTTATTGCCCGAATTACCGCAATACGGTCTTCTTCGCTTCGTAAAGGCGGATTTACAAGTGCCCTGATATTTGGCTCGTCAGTTCCGCATAATGCAATGTGATGAGGCGTTACTTCACAAGAAATTTTAAAATCACTTGTAATTCCGCTTCTTAATTTCTGTTCAATTTCTATTTTTGCCTGGCGCACACATTCAAGGGAACGTTTTGTACTGCAATGTGCAATATGAACGTGACAGCCGGTTTGTTGTGCAATCTGAATGTTACGATAAGTTGCAACGTCTTCTGCTAATGCCAGATATTGATTTGCTGTTGTAAGAAGTCCGTCAATTTCTTTTATAACTTCCGCTGGCACTTTTTCAATACTTTCAGAATCAGCCCCCCAAGCAGAAAGAGAATTTTCTTTCATCAGTTTAAGAGCCTGCTGTCGATACGGTTTTGCTTTTTCTGCAAGAGTCGGATCTTCACAATGACAACTTACAATCAGACCTTTTTGCGCCGCAATTTTCATTCCATCATACATCACTGAAGTTGAAAGTACATCATGACCATCTTCCGTAATTACCGGAACAATTTCCTTTTGAACTGATTTCAAGTGCTCCGTAGTTTTGCCGTCAAAATCCTTTGTAATGCTCACAGTCTGAAAAACTTTAGTAAGCCCGATTTTTTCCGCCTCTTTTTCTATTTTAACGGCGTCTTCATAAGATGAAACTACAGGATTAGTGTTTGGCATTGCAATTACGGTGCAAAATCCACCAGCAACTGCAGCCTTTACCCCGGAATTCAAATCCTCTTTTTCAGTCTGCCCCGGATAACGCAAATGAACGTGCATATCAATAAAAGCAGGCGTTACGGTTAAACCTTCAGCATCAACAAAATCAAGCTCTTTTAAATCTTTTTCGGAAACTTCATTGTTAAGAATTCTAAAAACATCTTCCTTTACAGCAATCTTGCCGGAAAATATTTTTTGAATTTTCCCACCGTTTATAAGAATTCCCCCATCTGAATAAAGATTTTCGTCTAAAAGTTTTGCATTGTAGATAAAAGTCATATTTTCTCCGCCTTTTTTATGATTTTCTTGAAAAGGTTACCTCTTATTTTAATTCGTTGTATTTTAACTCGAAACTCTCTCTCTAAAAAAGCATCGGAAATGATTTTTTAGAGATGCACAAAATATAATCCTGACTATAAATTATTTTTTCCGGCTACATAAAGGGTATCACAATATTCACAGCGGTAAAGTGCCTTTGATTTATCAGTGAGTATAAATGTCGGTTTTACATAATGTTCAGTCTGAGTAATGCATCGTGGATTTTTGCAGCTAAAAACGCCCTGAACGCGCCCTGGAAGTTCCATGTTTATTTTGCGCACGATTTTTTCATTTTCAATTACGTTTACGCAAATGTCCGGGTCAATAAAACCAAGCACGGAATAATCAATATTGATAATGTTATCTATCTTTATTATGTCTTTTTTGCCGGATTTTTCGGAAGGAACATTCTGAATAAGACATGATGTAAAAGGAGCTTTATCAAGTCCCAGCCACTGGTATATTCTCCAGCCAGAACCAGCACGAATATGGTCTATTACAAGTCCGTTTTTTATTGTATTTACGTTCAACATATTTTTCTCCGTAAAGTTTCTATTTTTAGAGTGAACCAGTCAATTTTGCAATCAACGCCATGCGCGCGTACATTCCATATTTTACCTGCTTAAAGTAAGCGGCGCGCGGATCATAATCAACTTCCGCCGTAATTTCGTTTACACGTGGAAGAGGATGCAGAACAATCATATTTTTGCGGGCAAGTTTCATTTTTTCAGCATCAAGAATATAAGTGTCCTTTAACCTGATGTAATCCTGTTCATTAAAAAATCTTTCTTTTTGAACACGAGTCATATAAAGAACATCAAGGTCAGACATAACTTCATCAAGACTTTCTACAATTTCATATTTTACGCCGGCAGGCTCAAGAACATTCGTAATAAGATAATCAGGCACGGTAAGTTCTTTTGGACTTATAAAAATAAATTTATTTCCCTTAAAGTGACGTAATGCTTCCGCAAGAGAATGAACTGTACGACCAAATTTCAAATCGCCACAAAATCCAATTGTATGATTTTCAAGACCACCCAATAGTTGTCTGATAGTTACCAAATCTGTAAGAGTCTGAGTCGGGTGATAGTGTCCGCCGTCACCTGCATTAATAATCGGACAAGCTGAATATTGACTTGCAAGCAGTGCAGCCCCTTCCTTAGGGGTTCGCATCGCAATTACATCAGCATAAGAAGAAACGACACGAATTGTATCTGCAAGAGTTTCACCTTTTGACGTTGAAGTATTATTTGCATCAGAAAAACCTTCTACACTTCCGCCAAGTCGGAGCATTGCCGCTTCAAAACTCAATCTTGTCCGCGTACTCGGTTCAAAAAAAAGTGTCGCAAGAATTTTCCCGCGACACACATCTTGAAACGATTTTGGATCAACAATAATCTGCTCTGCCAATGAACAAATTTCTTCAATTTCTGATACAGATAAATCATCAGGCTGAATCAAATGACGACCTTTTAGCATTTTTGTCACACCTCTAAAATAATTTTTGTAAGTTTATCTTTTTTTAATCTTATTGTCGAGTTTTGGGTAAGATTTATCACCAATTCCGTATATTCTCATAACTATAGCAATTCGTAATTTCTTCACTAGAAATTTGTGCAAAAGGATTGCTTGGTCAAACCTGCTAAGTAGCACTATGAGAAAACGAACGGGGTTGTCATAGTTCCTTTTGGTAGGGGCTAAAAAGATGGAAGCAGATTGTAAACTTACCCGTTCTACAATCTGCTTTTTTTTTGCCAGGAACACAAAATTATATTCGGGCGAGTAGATATTGTGTTCCTGTCTTTACGGAAGGAAATAATATGGTAACAATCGCCATTATTAACATGAAAGGTGGAGTTGGAAAAACGACCAACTCCATAATGACTGCAAACTGTCTTGCTGCACGTGGTCTTAAAATCTTATTTTTTGACCTTGATCCAAATAATTCTGCAACAATGTATTACACTTCAGGAATTGAAGAAATCGAAAGTAAGATAGAAAGGCAAAATGTTTTTGAAGCATTAAGTCATAACGCTGTAGAAGGATATACAATTCCTTCTAAAATTGAAAATATCGACATTATTCCAAGCCATTTAAATATTTTTAAACTTCGTGGAATTGGTTACAACGAACTTCAAAAAACTTTGCGTACAGTTCAAGGTTATGATTATGTAATAATTGATTCCGCTCCTACCTATGACAATATCGTTATTAACGCTTTAATTGCCTCAGATATAATTTTAACTCCAATTCGTTTTACTTCTTTTGATTTTACAACAACTTGCTTCTTACAAAAACAAATTTACGATGACGCTCCCCAACAGATAGAAAAATGGTATCTTCTTTATTCTGATTGGATTGAATCACACGCACGTTTTAAAGATTCTCTGCAATCTCAATTTGTAAAACTTTTTGAATCAAATTTTTCTAATATTCTTGATGTTCATATTCCACGCACGCCAGTCGCACAAAATTACACTCAGTTAGAAGATTTCAAAGTAAGTATGAAAAGTCATGTTGTAGGAAGCAAAAGACTTGCAACAGAGTTCAACAAATTATGCAACATGGTAACTGGCGAAGAAAAGAATGTGGAAAGATTTTAAGGGGGGGGATAAAAATTACGTTCGTAAAACTGCTTATACAGCACCTCCTGTGCTGCTCGCTAACGCGGTGTTTTTTAAGGGAGTAAATAAATGGCAAAAAAATTAAGTATGATGACAAACGGCGGTGCAAATCTTCCTGTTGCAAATGCCGGACTTAAACTTTCAAAAATAATTGACATAAATAAAATTGAAGAACACGAAAAGTTCAAATCACTTTATACAATCAACGATGAGCTTCTCGAACGTATTGTGAATAATATGACAGAAAACGGATTTGACCAAAGTCAGCCTGTACATATTTGGATTTTGAAAGAGGAAGATGAAACAGAACATTTTTATCTGATTGACGGCTACACAAGAATTGCAGCAAGCAAGAAAGCAGGTTATACCACAGTCCCATATTTTGAACATCATTTTGAAAGCTTTGACGAAGCATATCATTACGTACTCCATCTTCAAATTGACAGACGAAATCTTTCTGGACAAGAGTTTTTACAAAATCTTAGAACTCTTATGGGAAGTGATTATGTTCAGAATTACAAAGGCAATAAAGCAGAAGCGATTGCAAAAGAGCTTGGAGTTTCTGAACGTACAGTTCAAAGAGCAATTTCTGTAGAGCAAAATGCAACGGAAGAACAGAAAGCCCGGATTGAATCAGGCGAAGCAACAGTTCATCAGATTTACAATGAAAATCACCCAAAGAAAAAATCAGAAAAAACAGAAGATGACGTCCGCCACGTGACGCATAAAAATGACGAAGATTTTTCAGTTGATGATTTTGATGACGGAGCAACTGACGCTTTAGGCGACAACGAGGGCTCACCTTCAGGATTAAATTTCAGTCATTCAGACGGAATTGAAAGACCTGCAACAAAACTTTCGGAAGAAGAAGATTCTGAACGGACAAAAGAAAGACGCACCGCTTTTGTACAAGGTTTTTCAGATGGATTTTGGAAAGCATTGGTATTTGCACTTTCAGAAATAGAACGAGGACGCTCCGCCAAAGATGTATATAACGATGAACGAGTGGCAGATCTTTCACCGCAGATTATCTGTAATTTTGAACTTCCTGAAGATGCAGAAGATATTATAGGGAACTTATGAATCAACTTTGGAGTAGTCTATGTTAGATAATTTTGCAGATGCAATTCATAGTTACGGTTCAATTTCTGTAATAAACACTGTTTCGGGCAATAAATACATTGTAGAAAAAGATTGTTCTACAGAAGATTACGTTGGAAAAATTACTACAATCTTTATGCCTTATCTTAATCAAAATATGTCGGACAAGAACTTAATCAGCGTTCAAAATCAAGTAAAACGAATCATTACGGAATTACGGGGAAAATAGAATATGAAACTTTCATTTGGAAATTTAATGTTTGAAGCTGGTGATGTTCTTCACATTGAAGATGAGTTTTGGAAAGAAACTTATAGAGTAAAAAATGGATACGATTGCTCTTTGTGCAACTTTTATGAAATCTGCGACAAACGTAATCCTAATAATACATTTGCAAAATTCTGCAAGGAAACTCATTTTGAAATAGACAAAAAGTAAGGAAAGATTTTATGGAAAGATTTGAAGACAATGTAGACGATGACGGATACATAAATATTCAGCACTGGATGGTAAAAGATATAGGTTTACGTGCAAATGAACTTATCATCTATGCTTTAATTCACGGATTTTCTCAAGATGGTATGGGCTACTTTTGGGGTTCTATCAAATACATTATGAAAATGACAAATCTTTCTAAAGAAACTGTTTTATCGGTTTTACAGTCGCTGGTCAAAAAAAATCTTATTGTAAAAAAAGATGTAAAAAGCATTGAATTTTTTGATACGAAGAAAACAGCTCAAGGAAATCAACACTATTGCCTTTATTACACAACAATTTCAAGAATAAATCACCAGTTACCTGCAAAAGATGATTCTAAAAGCAGTACAGCAAGCAATAGCGGGTCAAGAAATTTGACCGGTAAAAATAATTCGCCGGTCAAGAATTTAGACCCGAGCGGGTCAAGAAACCTTACCCGTGCCGGTCAAGAATTTAGACCCAATAATAAAGATGATAATAAAGACAAAAATTCTACTTCTTCTGAAAATTCTAAAACTAAAAATCAAAAAGAAGAAGTAGAAGAATTTTTTATACAAAATGATATTCAGGAAAAACTAAATATGCTTTTTGGTTATCCTGTAAGTTTTTCGCCTTCACCAATTCCTAAACTTTTAAAAGGCTGCAAGGATCTTGAACTAAAAAAAGAAGAACTCCTGGAATATCTTGGATGGTCTTTTGATTATTTAAAGCAGAAATGCAAAGAAAAAGAAAATTTTGACGGTTATTTTTATAAATCATTTACAGAAACTCATCTTATGGCAAAGTTCAAAAATATTACGGAACAAAAACGCCTTGAAAAAAAACAAAAAGAAAATCTTATGATTGTTTGTCCTGTATGTGGATTAAAACATTTAAAAACAGATTTTTGTTGTAACTCCTGTGGTCTTGAAGAAGAGTATTTAAATGACGAACAAAAAATAAAAATACAGAGAAAAAAGTATTTTATGCCAGATAATCAAAAAGAAATTTATGAAAAAGAATTAGAAGAAGCTGAAAAAGAATTTCCGTTTTTAACTCGGATTATGAACAAAGAACTGCAGGAAAAATATTGTGTAAAAATAATGCAAATTGAAAAAGAATTTGGATTGTATGAAGAGGTTACGGTATGAAAAAAAAGCGATTAAAGTGGTTAAGGTTCTTTGAAAATGAAAAAGAAGAAACAGAAAAATCAGAAGAATTAGAGGCTTGGAATAATTTAACAATTCTAGAAAAAATCAAATTTTTTCTAAACAATTTCAAGTATCAAAGTGGACAATATAAGTTTGTGTGGATTATACGAATTGCACTTTGGATTTTATTAGGAGCAATCGCCATTTTTGGTGTTGTAATAAAAATTATAGGATTCTTTAAGTAAAGGAATACGAGGAGGTGTAATAAAAACTTTGCCTAAAATAGCGTCAAAGTTTTCGTACACAAGTTTGCGTTGCAAACTTCCTTATCAACTGCAATTTCTCACGTTGTTGCGAAATTGCGTTAAAAAGTCAAATCAGAAATTGATATTTCTTCATTGACTTTTTATAGGAGAAAAACAGATGTCAGATTTTAACAGTTTAAGTTTCTTTGGACACGTTGTTCGTGATGCAGAAATGAAAGTTTTATCAAAAGGAACAAAGGTTACAGAGTTTGCAGTTGCAAATAATCTTTCTGTAAAAAAAGAAGATGGAACTTATGTAGATGAAGCAAGTTTCTTTTCTCTTGCAATTTTTGATTCTTATGCAGAAAAAATGCTTCCGTATCTCAAAAAAGGTCAAAAAGTAATTATAGAAGGAAGATTAAGACAATCAAAATGGGAAGAAAACGGAGCTAAAAAAAGTCGCCTTACAGTTTCTGTAAAAAAGATTCAGCTTATTGGAGGAACAAAATTAGAAAATAATTCTGAAACAGATAAAGAAACTGATTCAGAATTCTATCCTGAAAATGCAGTTATTATGGATTCTGGAAATTCAGAAATTGAAGAGGAAATTTACTAATGAAAGAAGCTTTTGCGGCACTAAGAAATATTTTAAAAAAAGATGTTTCAAAAATGTCGCATAAAGTATGGCGTGTTTTAGGATTTATAAAAGTCCACTATACGCCACTTTCTATCATTGTCCTATTTTTATGTGGAACGGTTTTATTTTTTATTATTGAATATATGTTTCAATATAATCACTGGGATTATTGGCATTGGAAAAAAAGAGCAGTAAGAAAAGCGGTTTTTTGGCTTTTGTTTTTAATTCTAGCAAAATTGATTTTTATAGGAGTATCAAGATGAATTCCATTTCGATACATGGAAAATTAACTGAAGATGCAAATATAGTACTTGCAAAAACTGTTTCAAGCGAAAAACCAATGGTAGTTTTTAATATGCTTGATTCAGGACTTCCGTATCAAAAAGCAGAACCTATGATTGTTGAAGTTCATTTTATGGAAGAAGCAGCAAGTCATATTTATGAATATCTTAAAAAGAATAAGGAAATCTTTGTCATAGGTCATCTAAGACAGAAAAACTACACAACTTCGCAGGGAGAAAACAGAAACAAATTTTTTATTTCTGCAAAATATGTAGGACTTATTCCACTGTATAAAACAGAGGAATCAAAGAATAAAAAAATATAAAGGAGATATAGAAAAATGAAAAATTACAGTTCTTATCAATACAGAGTTATTACAACAGAAGAAGGTGGAATTGCAAACGGCGATTACATTATTGACGACAAAGTTACAGTTCGTGTAAAAAACGGCTACCTTTGTGACAGTACAAATGAAGAAGGAGATATTCTTCCTGCAATAGAAACATCTGACTTTACTCATATTGAACATTGGAAAAATGGAGTTTTGCATCGTGAAAATGAGCCTGCAGTAATTGACTTAGTAGACAATTATGAAGAATGGTGGGTAAACGGAAAAAAAATTGAAAAGGAAGCATAAATGACTGAAATTGAAATAAAAGAAAAGATTTCTGTAATTTCACAAAATCCGCTTTATAAGAATTCTATTTCTCCATTTAAGGAATTTCAATTCTTACAATTTTTAGAAAAAGGCAATATTTTAATGGGTGAAAAAGTTAAAACTTTTAAAATAAACAATACCGATACTCCTGTAATTTTTAGATTCAACAAAAATGGACTTTTAGAATCAAACGGAACTTTACCTGCTATTGAATATTTAGGTCATTGGGAGCATTGGAAAAATGGATTGATAAAAAAAGTTTTTGATACAAAACAAAGACTTATTGAAACTTGGGAAGACGGACTTCCTATAAGTTATGAACCTCTCTGAAAAAAAAAGAAGAAGGAAATGAATAATGCAAATAATTGGAAGTAATAAAAATGAAAGCACAGAAAATTCCGACCGTCAAGTGGCGGTTGCAAATGAGACTATAGCACAAAAAGAAAAACCCTTTTTAAGTGAAAAAGAATCTTTTGTAACAATAAATCAAGCTGAAGCAAAACGCTTTTTGGAAGGACTTTCTGAAAGTCTTTCTGAAATTGATTCATTTAAAGAATATGTAAGTAATACACTTACAATGAAGCTTCGGGAAATAGAAAATTTTGAAAATTCAACTGTAAAAACATTTAACTCTTTAGTTGATTCTGTATCTGAATTAAAAGAAAATATCAAAGTTGCAGGAAATTATGAAGCATATCTTGAAGAGCGAATCTCAAACGCAAATCTTAACAAAGAAATTTCAATGCTTGAATTGCAGCTTAATAAAGAAAAGGCAGAAATTACAATAATGCTCGGAGAAATTTCAGAAACAGTAAGAACAAGCATTTCTAAAATGGAAACAAAAGTATCTGAATTAAAATCAGCCGATATTTTAATAGAAGATAGTATACAAAAATTTTCCGATGAAACACACAATTCTTTTTCTTCGTATTCCAAAGAGGCAGAAAATAAACTGGAAGAAACAGGAACTCGGCTTATGGCAATTTCTGAAAATCAACAGAATGCCGTAAAAATTAAATGTGAACAATTTTTAAAAGAATATACCGAAAAATGTCAGTCGCATTTGGAAATTGTAAAAAAACAATCATTAGATTTTCTAAAACAATGCTCCGATGAAAATAAAAAACTTATAAGCAAAGTACCTTCTGTTGCCAATGGAAAAATTTCTAAAAAAGATATAATCATTTATATAATTGCAGGACTAACTTTTGCAGGTCTTCTATTAAATATCTTTTTATAAAAAATGGACTGGATTTTACCAGTCCCGTAAAGACTATATTATGGACAAAGATACCTCTAAAAATTGCAATTTTTAGAGGTTCCCTTATTTTAACTTAAACCAGGAAGGC
>CAVJCY010000040.1:0-23926 GCA_963648145.1 bacterium
GCGATGTTTTAATTCGTGCTATATCAACGAATTAAAACTCGCACGTATCTCTAAAATAAGCATTGAAAATGATTTTTTAGAGATACCCTTATTTTTCAAGCTTTTTTAAAGCGTTTATTCTTTCAATTAACGTCGGATGATTATAATTCCAGAAGACATAAAGTGGTGGTGGTAAAAGTTCGCTCAAATTTTCGCTATTCAATTTTATTAATCCGGAAATTAAAGGCTCAGGAGTTCCGCAAACTTTTGCACTAAATGCGTCGGCTGCGTATTCATCTTTACGGGAAGTAAAATTCAAAAGCGGAGAAATAATTTCAGAAATAGAAGAATAAATCATAACCGCAATGAATAAACCAATAAACTGAGCACTCTGAATATTTGCAGAGTTTATCATATCAAATCCAAATCCGGTGTAAACCGATGACAACTGTGCAAGCAGATACAAAACAAAGATTACAACAAATTCAAGCGGAATTGTAAAAATCAGTTTTTTCGTAATGTGCTTTAATTTAAAATGTCCAAGTTCATGCCCAAGTACGGCAACAAGTTCATCGGTCGTAAGCTGTTTTATCAAAGTATCGTACAAAACTATTCTTTTTGATTTTCCAAATCCACTGAAATAAGCATTACTGTGCCCGCTACGTTTAGAGGCATCCATAACAAAAAGTCCATCATTTTTAAATCCGGTTTTATCAAGAATTTCGGAAATTTTGTCTTTTAATTCACCATCAGGCAAAGGTTCAAATTTATTAAAAAGTGGTGCAATAAATTTCGGATACACAATCTGCATAATAAAAGTAAAGGCAATTAAAGCGATGGAAAGAATCCACCACCAGTTTTTTGGACACTTTACAATAAAAAATGACGCTACAAAACAAATTAACGCCGAAAGTAAAATCCCCAAAATCAGATTTTTAAAAAAATCCCCAAGCCAAAGTTTTAAAGACATATTTGAAAAACCGTATTTTTTTTCAGTTACAAAATTCCTATGAAGCGAAAACGGAATGTCTAAAATTGCCCCCGGAATAGAAGTTAAAATCATAAATAAAAAGAAATTCAAAAAACTATTTAGAATTCCACTCGGAAATCCTAGAAGAGAACAGGTAAAATTAAAAATAAAAGGATAAAAACCTGTAAAAACAAGGGCAAGATTCAGAATAAATTTGCAAAAAGAAGAAGTTATCCACCGGAAATATTTTTCATTTTCGTAATTGCAGATTTTTGCAAGTTTTTCTTCGTCAAAAACAGAAGCGGCGGGAATATTTTTTAAAATTTCTGGAAGTTTTCCACCATTTTTACAACGACTTTTATAATCAATAAATTCTAGATACTGATTAATAAAAAAACTGAGTACGCTACCCACAAAAAAAATTATTACAAATGGATTAGACAAAATAATTTTCAAAAAAATCCTCCTTGAATGAATTGATATTAAGGGTATCAGAGTTACTATAATCAGGGTTTTAAAAGATACCTCTAAAAATTGCAATTTTTAGGGGTTCCCATCACAAAAAAGACCACCGTCTTCATTAAAAAACGGTGGTCTTTAAATTTTGCTAAAACAAGGCTTTTTACAAACCTTGTTTTTTTATTAGGACATCTCTAAAAATTCATTTACAATGCTTTATTTAGAGAAACGTGCGAGTTTTAATTCGTTGATATAGCACAAATTAAAACATCGCATTTTCAGAGATTCCCATTAATACATTCCGCCCATATCTGGCTGAGCTGGTGCTGCAGCTTTTGGTTCTGGAATATCAGTGATAGCACATTCTGTTGTCAAAAGTGTTCCTGCAACAGAAGCGGCATTTTTCAAAGCTGAACAAGTAACTTTTGCCGGGTCAATAATTCCTGATTCAAGCATATTTACCCATTCACCAGTGCGGGCATTAAATCCAACACCTTTCTTTTCATTCTTTGCACGTTCTGCAATAACGGCACCGTCAAGACCAGCATTGTCTGCAATCTGGCGGATTGGTTCTTCCAAAGCACGACGAACAATTTTAAATCCGACTTTTTCATCTTCAGAAAGGTCAGCCGGTACATTTTCAAGGACTTTTGCAGCTTCAATCAATGCAATTCCACCACCAGGAACAATACCTTCTTCCAAAGCAGCACGAGTTGCTGCAATTGTATCTTCTACACGGAACTTCATTTCTTTCATTTCTGTTTCTGTGTTTGCACCAACACTAATTACAGCTACACCGCCAGAAAGTTTTGCAAGACGTTTCTGCAACTGTTCCTTGTCATAAGAAGATGTTGACTTTTCAATCGCATTCTTGATTTCTTCAACACGGTCTTTAATAACTTTTGGATCGCCAGCACCACCAACAATAGTAGTATTGTCTTTGTCAATCTTAATAGATTTTGCCTGACCAAGAACTTCTTCACCACAAGTTTCAAGTTTCAAACCAACTTCTTCAGAAACAACTGTTGCACCTGTCAAAATTGCAATATCCTGCAACATATCCTTTCTTCTGTCGCCAAATCCAGGAGCTTTTACAGCACAAACCTTGATTGTTCCACGGATTGTGTTCAAAACCAAAGTTGTAAGAGCTTCACCGTCAACATCTTCACAAATAATCACAAGCGCTTTTCCAGCATTTGCAACTTTTTCAAGAATCGGGAGCAAATCTTTCATTGCAGAAATTTTCTTGTCATAAATCAAAACGCAAGCGTCATCAAAATCAGCTTCCATACGTTCACGATCTGTTACAAAGTAAGAAGAAATATATCCACGGTCAAACTGCATACCTTCAACTGTATCAACAGTCATTTCCATATTCTTTGATTCTTCTACAGTGATAACACCGTCTTTTCCAACTTTTTCGATAGCATCAGCAAGCATTTTACCAATTTCAGGATCATTATTTGCAGAAATTGTAGCAATGTTTGTAATATCATCTGCGCCTTTTACAGGTTTTGCATTCTTTTTGATTTCTTCAACTGCAAGTTTTACAGCCTTATCCATACCGCGTTTAATTTCAATAGGACGCATACCTGCAGCAACAGATTTTACGCCTTCCCGAACAATTGCATAAGAAAGAACTGTAGCAGTAGTTGTACCGTCACCTGCATCATCATTTGTTTTAGAAGCAACTTCACGTACAAACTGAGCACCCATATTTTCAAACGGATCTGCAAGTTCAATTTCCTTTGCAACAGAAACGCCGTCTTTTGTGATTACTGGTGAACCATATTTTTTGTCCATCATAACCATTCGTCCACAAGGTCCTAAAGTTGTCATAACTGCTTTAGAAATCTGTTCAACACCCGAAAGCAGCTTTTTACGGGCATCTTCATTAAACAATAACTGTTTTGCCATTTTTATTACCTCTTTTTATAGTCGAAATCAATCTCGTTAATAATAAAAATATAAAAATATTCCCCTATCGGCAATAAAAAAATAATTTTCCAGAAGCAACTTTTTTTTACAAGGGAACCTCTAAAAATTGCAATTTTTAGAGGTTCCTATCAATCAAAATCCCTGGCAATTTTTTCTCTGCAAAATAAATATTTTTGTGCTAAAATTAAAGCAATATGAAAAAAGTACTTATTGCAGAAAAACACGCTTTATTTCGGGAATTTTTAAAAAATAAATTATCCGCAGATCAGGTTGAAGTTATTGTTTCGCAGGGAACAAGAGATTTGCAGACAAAAATGATTACAAATCTTCCAAATCTTATAATTCTTGACTTTGACAATGACTATATTGAAGAATTGGAATTTCTTCAGAAAAAATCAGATGACTCAAACGCATCTTTAATTCCAGTAATAATCACCGGACCAAATCAGGATAAATCTGCAATTATGGGGCTTACAAAATATGGCGTAAAAAAATATTTTGCAAAACCAATTCAATTTGACATTTTTTTTGAATCAATCGGTAAAATTTTAGGTATTCCGCTTTCCATGGACACAACTCCGTGTATGTTGGAGCTTCACCGAAACGGAAATATTATTTTTATTGACCTTGCACGTGGTCTTAACCGTGACAAAATCGCCCTGCTTCAATTTAAACTTTCAGAAATCATAGAAAAAGAAAGCATTGAATATCCGCGTATTGTAATTATGCTCACAAGTCTGCAACTTTCGTTTGTAGACGGCTATAATCTGGAATTTTTAATTGATAACGTCCGCTCCTGTCCGAAAATTCATAACAAATACATAAAGATTCTTTCCCTCAGTCCATATTTAAAAGAATTGATTGACGGTCACACAGAATATAACGAAATTGAAATTGCAGACAATCTTCCTCGACTTTTAAAAGGCATTGTAGAAACCACCGCCTCAAACGCTAATATTTCAGATCTCATCACAAACCGAATTCTTACACCTTCTGTAACTCAGAATAAAAATGATGCTGACATTGACACTCGTTTTTCTTTTGAAACCGACGATGAACAAAAAGCTGAAGGCACAATGATGGATATTGCGGTGATTGACAGTAATGACGCAACTTTAGAAAACACAATAAATATTTTTACAAATGCCGGAGCCAAATGTACAGGATTTAAAACCGGTCAGGAATTTCTTTCCGCTTATTCTGAAGGAAAATTTGACTTAATCATTCTTGATATTTTTATCAGCGACAAAACCGGACTTTCGCTTTTACAAAGAATGAAAACTAAGATGAATGTTCCTCCGATTGTAATTTATTCTCAGAATATGACAATGGAAATCATGCAGAAAATTCTTGCACTCGGAGCTAGAAAAATCATCATAAAACCTTCAAAACCTGAAATTCTTGTTCAAAAATGTCTTGAAGTTCTGGATTAGGAAAAATCATGACTCCACAGAAAATAAATTTTCATACTCACACTACCTTTTGTGATGGAAATAACACACCTCAGCAGATAGTTCAAGTCGCAATTGAGAAACATTTTGACATTTTGGGATTTTCGGGGCACAGCCTGTTTCCTTTTGCACGTTCCTGGCACATTGCACCTCGTGACTTTAAAAATTACGAGTCAGAAATCATAAATCTGCAGGAACAATATAAAAATCAGATTGAAATTCAACTTGGTTACGAAGCTGATTACTTTCCCGGAGTCACAATTCCGTCAAAGTCAAACTATATCGCCCGAGGATTGAATCCTCACTTTTTAATTGGTTCTGTGCATTACGTTGTTACAAAAAACGGTCACTATTCGGTTGATAATTCCGTTCAAAAAGTTCAGTCAAATTTAATCAGACTTTACGGCAATAACAAGGACTTTTCTTCTGTGAACGGCAAAAAGGCAGTCTGTGACTATTTTGAAACAGAACGTGAAATGCTAAAAAAAGGTGATTTTGAAATTTTAGGCCACTGTGATTTAATTAGAAAACGTAACGGCGAACTTCATTTTTTTGATGAAAAAGATTCGTGGTATCAAAAAGAAATAAAAGCAACTGCAAAAGAAATTGCTCGTGCTGGCGTAATCGTAGAAGTTAATACCGGAGCAATTGCACGTGGCGCAATGGACGATTTTTATCCATCTGAACAGTTTATGCAGATTTTATTTGAAAAAGGCGTCCCTGTGATGATAAATTCAGACGCACACAAAGCTGAAGATTTGGACTGTGCCTTTGACCGCGCAGTCTCGCAAATAAAAAAAATCGGCTGGAAAGAAATAACTTACCCGGTCGGAAATACTTTTAAGCACATAAAAATTTAAAGCACCCTAACAGTGCCTCTTACAAATTTTCAGTTTTAAACTTTATTTTTTTGACTTTAAAAAACTGCCCGAAAACTAAAATCCCAAAACTGATTACTATGATTTCAGACAGTCTTTTTAGAAAAGTTTTCAAAAATTAGTGACGTCTTTCTGCGGCACTTGCACAATTTACGCACATTAATGCATAAGGCAGAGTTCTCAGTCTTGGTTCTGGAATTTCTTTTCCGCAGGCAATGCAATATCCATACTTTCCGTTGTGAATTCTTTCCAAAGCACTTTCAATCAACTTCAAGCGGTTTGCTTCCTGAGTTCCAAGCGATGTAAGCAATGTACGGTCAATTGCATCAGCGGCAACGTCTGCTTCATCACCTGATTCAACAGGCTTTGCCAAACTTCGCATATCATCACCCTGTTCTGCAAGATTTGCAAGAATCATATTTTTCTGTTTTTTAAGTTCCTCTTTCATTTCATCAAGAAAGGCTTGTTCCATTTTTTCCTCCAAATTAACTTTTACTTAATTTCTAATCTTTTCAGAAATTAGACAGCACTTAAGATGCAGCAATTTTACATAAATCTCGTAGTATTTCAATTTTTTCTGCTCAAGTTGTCAAGTCGAAAAGATTTGTATATACTAATATAAATGCAAAATTCTAAAAAAACAAATAAATTTTGCATTTAAATATAATCAATATTTGTTAAAAAACAAGGAAAATTATGGCAAAAGAAGAAGCTATTGAAGTTGAAGGTCTTGTAAAAGAAGCTCTTCCAAACACAACATTCCGCGTAGAATTGCAGAATGGACACATCATTCTCGCCCATCTTTCAGGCAAAATGAGAAAACACTATATCAGAATCGTACCGGGCGACAGCGTAAAAGTTGCACTTTCTCCGTATGATTTAAACCGCGGCAGAATTATTTTCCGCGAACGCTAAAATCAGGATTTTTTCAGGGTTCACCATGAAGAACACTTTCCGCTGGGCACAAAAAATCAATTCCTCAACGTTGGCTTACCTTTATTATAGTTATGATTTTTTCTCTACAAATTGCGGAATTTTCACAGGATTTTAATTAATTTTATTATGAAATTATAAGGTCTTCCGCAAATGGAAGGCCTTTTTTTTTAGGATTTGCCTGAAAATCAGGAAATCCGGGGAGCAAAGATTATGACATTATTTGAAGATTTAAAATGGCGAGGCCTTATTAAAGATTCAACAGCAGAAGATTCTGAACTTCAGAAAATTCTGGATGGGAAACCTTTTTCTTTTTACTGGGGTACTGATCCAACCGCAGATTCTCTGCATTTAGGGCATTATTCATCACTTTGTATGGCAAAACGACTTTCTTGTGCAGGTCATCATCCGGTGCTTTTGTGTGGTGGTGCAACTGGTCGCATTGGTGACCCTCGCCCAACAGCAGAACGTGAAATCATTTCTGATGAAGCTGTAAACAACAATATCAAAGGAATTCGTGCTCAGGTCAGCCGTTTAGTTCCTGGAGCCGAACTTGTTGATAACTATGACTGGCTGAAAGATTATACATTTTTGAACTTTCTCCGTGATATTGGTAAATATATCAACGTAAATTATATGCTTGGAAAAGACATCATTCAGCGACGTCTTGAAACAGGCATTACTTACGCGGAATTTTCTTATATGCTTATGCAGGGCTACGATTTTCTTCATCTTTATCAGGAAAAAAATTGTATTATGCAGGTCGCTGGTTCTGATCAGTGGGGAAATATTACAACCGGCGTTGATTTTATCCGTAAAATTCTTGATAAACAGGCTTATGCTTTTACAATGCCTTTAATTCTTGATCCAACAGGTAAAAAATTCGGAAAATCGGAAGGAAACGCTCTCTGGCTGGATAAAAATAAAACTTCACCGTACGAAATTTATCAATATCTTATTAATTCTGATGATTCTAAAGTTCTTGAATATCTTAAAGTTTTCACTTTCCTGCCAAAAGAACAGATTGAAGAAATTTACGCTCAACAGCAGGCGGCTCCTGAAACAAGAATCGCACAGAAAACTCTTGCCTGGGAAGTTGTAAAAGACATTCACGGTAAAGAAGAAGCCGACAACGCTGTTACGGTAAGTCAAAAACTTTTTGCCGGTGATTTTAGTGGTCTTTCGGTAAAAGACATTAAATCCGGAATGAAATCTGTACCTTGCTTTGATTACAAAGAAGAACTGAACATTGTTGAGCTTCTTGTAAACAATAAAATTGCATCGTCAAAACGCGAAGCCCGCGAATTCATAAAAGGCAATGCAATCAGCATCAACGGCGAAATTGTAAATGATGAAACTAAAATCATAGAAAAATCCTGCGCTATCGGTGGGGAAATTATTATTGTCCGCCGTGGCAAGAAAAAATACTTTATAGGAAATCTTTAGTTTTAGGGATGACATTTTACCTTAAAAAAAATGCTTCACCGTGGAGTTTTATTCCTAGTGAAGCATTTTTTATTTTTTAGCACTTTGGACAAATTCTATTTCTTCTTTCTTGAAATTCTTGTAAATCCGCGGATTCCTTCAGCAAGTCCCATAACTCCGTTTACAAAAATTGCAATACAGATTACAAAACCAAACGGAATAAAAGAAAAGAAACGGAAAAAATACATCGCAAACAAAATCTGCAGAACTTTCAAAACAATCTGAAGTATACACTGCTTTAGAGTCGTAAAACTACGCTTTCGGAAAGCTCTTCGGTTATTTGAATTATAACTCTTCTGATAATTTTGACGCGTACGCTGCCAGTTATAAAAAGTTTCATCATCAAAATCTTCAAAAGGATTTTCGCCGTAGTAAGAATAAGTCTGCTGATACTGAGCATTTTCGTAAGCATTCTGAGTACCACCAGTCAAATCATAATTACGGCGCTTTGATTCATCCCCCAAAACATCGTACGCTTCTGTAATTGCCTTAAATTTTTCTTCGGCAGTTTTATCCCCTTGATTTCTGTCTGGATGATATTTAAACGCCAAAGTTCTGTAGGCTTTTTTTATTTCATCTTGAGTAGCTGATTTTTCTACTCCGAGAATTTCATAATAATTTGTCATACAATTTAAAAATACCGGTAAACAGAATCTGTTACAAGAAAAAAAATCCCATAAATGAAAAATTATTTTACTTGATAACTTTCTGAAGGACCTAAATAAGAATACGGCAAAACAGTACTGGCTTCGTAAATTACAATTTTTTCCAGTACAATATTTGGCGTAACAGGATAAATTTTCAGCGAATTCAATCCTTTTTTACATTCTGCGTAAATGTCAGCAATGCGGATATTGTTCGTAACGTCATTTCCCCATACCGGCTGATTGTCGCCAACCGCAAAATTCTTGTCTACAACGTTTTTCAACAATTTTTCACCGTTTATTTCTGCAATAAACTGCAATTTATTGTCTTTATACGCCGGATTTGAAGGATTCAGATAAAAATCAAATTCAAAAACTCCATCATTATTTAACGCAAAATTATATTCAATGTACGGGGCCTTTTTGCCTTTTGGATAAGATTTTATTACTGGGAACGATTTTACGGCACCGGCAGTTTTTCCATAATCAGGGAGAATTTTCCATTCATCGCCTTCTTCATTTTTTTCTTTTTTTGCAAAATGCACGGCTTCCATGCTGACATAATTTTCCGTCTGCACAAAAGTCCCATCCGGATAATTCAAATTCGGGACATTTGCATCAATTTCCACTAAAATTTTTATTTTTCCGCCGTGACCGTCATTACTTTCAATCACAAGAGTATCTTTTTTTTCAGTCATAGCAGAAAGTTTTTCGCGGTCAATTTGAATCACAATTCTTTCAATTCGGCCTGTTTCTGTGGAATAAAATCCCGGAAAATCTTTTTCAACACTGGTGGTCAAAAATCTTGACGATTCATCGCTGGTAAAATAAAAATCATACATAGGTGCATTTTCCGTACAACTTGCAATACAAACGTACGCTTTATCAATATCAGGATTTTTAAAAGAATCTATGTGAAGTATTCTGTCCGTCCAATCCTGGCCCGTCGTTGTTTTTGAATTTCCGTCCACATACACAACTATGCGTTTTTTACGAGTTGCAGAAGGATAATAAAGCACAGGATATTGATTTTCGGCTTCGCACCATGTTGTAAATCCAAAATGTTCAGACCAGCCCATTGCATAAAATTCACCACCGGCAATTGAATCATATTCAGCAAGCAATTTTGCATCAAAATTCAGACATTGATTTATTGCATTAGCATAGTTTCTAGCAATGCTGGCACCTTTATTACCATACCATTTGTTTTTTCCGCTCATAAGCTGCATTTTCAGAACATTCATTGTTCCACATGCAGGATAAATAACCTGGGCAAAAAGTCCAGTCGCCTTATCAGAAGATTTTTTTACCCATTTTTCATAAAGTTCTTGAGCTTTTGAAATTACACTTTCTGTAAGACTTAAAATATAATCACTTTCGCCATAGTTTATAGGGCTGAAAGTGTCAGATTTAATACATTCCGTGCGGCGCATATGGGCAAGTTTTGTATAAGTATTCAGAATAAAATTGACGTCAGATTTTTCTTTATCAGAAAGGAACGCAAAATTAAATTTTACCCAGTCTTCCGTCCATTTTTGAGTCGTGTAGTTTTCATCAGAATATTTTTCGTAATCGTATGCCAAGTCCATAAAATAATTCAGTGGAAATTCATTTGTCATAATGTCGCCGACATTCACAATCCACAGATCTTTTATTCCAAAATCATAAGCGGCACAAAGCTGTTCCTTAACTTTTGGCAGAGCAGTCGTATTAATCCACTCATAACTATAAGGCCATCCGTGATAGTCAAAATGATAGTAAAGCCCATAACCGCCCTTGTGTGAACGCATTTTTGCAGTTGGAACTGTTCTTAAATTTCCGTGATTATCGTCACAAAGCATCAAAGTTACGCCGTCAAGTTCAGAATCATTCATTAATCCTTTTGTATGCTTATCACCGTAAAAATAAGGTTCAACTTCCTTGTAAAGAGCCAACATTCGCGGCACTTTGTTCAAATCTTCATTTACATATTTTTTTATCAGAGAATTCTGAGTATGAATTACGTCGCGCAAAAGACTGATATTATCCGCGAGCGTAGCATTTTTCATAATTGCAGTATCAGCCTCGCCGCGCATTCCAACAGTAATGACATTTTCAAATTTTCCGTTACGCTTTAATCCGTCTTCCCAGAATTTTGTAATTCCTTTTTCATTTGTCCGGAAATTCCATGCATCGCCGTAAATTGAATCTTTGCCACGCAAATGTTTGTATTCTTCGCCGGCACGACAGCACGGTTCATGATGACTAGCGCCCATAATTACGCCAAGTTCGTCGGCAAGTTCCGCATTTTTTAGACCAGGACCATCATCACTGAATCTTGAAGACCACATTGCAGGCCACAGATAATTTCCTTTAAGACGGAGCAAAAGTTCAAAAACTTTTTCATACATTTTTGAATTAAATCCGCCAAAACGTTTATTTGCCCAGTTTCCAAATGCCGGCCACTCATCATTTATAAAAAAGCCACGGAAACGCACAGAAGGCTCTTTACTTATAAAATTCTGTGACGGAATTTCAATTTCGTCGCGCTGTTCCGGCATAACATAACACCAGTTTATCAGCGGTGAAACGCCTATCAATTTTGAAAAATGAAAAAGTCCGTAAATTGTGCCACGCTTGTCACTTCCGCAAATTGTAATACTGCCGTTTTTTGAATCATCAACGCAAAAATCATAAACTTCATTCTTTCCGGCCAGTTTTTTTGAATCAATTTTTCCAGATTTTTCTATCAACTCAGATTTTCCAACAGTTCCAAAAAGCAAATACGGCACATCGTCTGGAATTTCTTCACGAATTTCCGGCAAAAAATCAAAAACATGAGCTACATCAAGAGCAACTTTTTCTGCAATTTTCCTTACCCCGGAAAAAACCGTCGGATCACAAACAAAAACAAGATTTTTAGAAATTTTCATAAATCACCTTTTTTAGGGAACCTCTAAAAATTGCAATTTTTAGAGGTATCGAAAGAAAACGCGATGTTTTAATTCGTGCTATATCAACGAATTAAAACTCGCACGTTTCTCTAAAAAAGCATCGAAAATGATTTTTTTAGAGATACCCTTGATTTTTTCACGACTACAAGATTGCGCTCTGAATCTTCAAGCCCCGGAACTTCAAGTTTATAAACTTCGTATCCGCCGGTAAGTGCACTGATTGCAGCCATTTCTTCTTTTATATTTTCCATTTTGGCCTTGTATGCAAACATTGCACCATCGTTTTTTATAACTTTCAGCAAAGTTTTAGTCATTTTTTCATCAAGAGGCCGGAATGCCCGGAACGTTATAAAATCAAAAGTTTCAGAGCCAAGTTTTTCCGCCTCTGAACAAATCACTTCAACATTTTTCAGACCCAGAATTGCCACACAATTTTCAAGAAAAGCGCAGCGTTTTGACATTCTTTCCACCAGTTTAAAATTCACTGACGGAAATGCCGCCGCCAAAGGAATTCCCGGTAATCCTCCACCAGAACCAATATCGCCGACCGTAATTTTTCCCGATTTTTCATCAAAAATTTTCTTAAAATACGAATAAGGTGCCAGCGAATCAAAAATATGCCGCACAACCAGCTCGTCATGAACGCTCGTGTTCGTTAAATTATATGCCGAATTAAAAAGTACAATTTCACCAATATATTTTTCCATCTTCCCGGCAAGGTCGTCAGCATTTTCACAACCAAGTTCCAAAAGTCCGTCTTTCAACAAATCCGCCATAATTTTTTCCCCGATTTTTATTTGGGCGTTTTCCTTCACTTCGTTCAGGGGCGCGCTTTTCAGCATTCCGCTGTTCGCTCCAGCCTCCGCACTCGTCCACAGGCTGCGCCTGCTCCCTCGCTTGCGGGGGCCCGCGCTTCGCACGGTACTTACAATCGCTAACGCAAAAGTACAATAAAGCTGCCTAAAATTAAGGTTATCTCTAAAATTTTTAGAGGTTCCCTTAAAATTCTTCCTATTTATCAATATCCAAAAGAATATCAATTTTAAGATTGCCACTGTTTTTCAAAACTACAAGATTTCCAAGTTTTTCTGCAGTTAAATTTTTCTGCTGACAAAGTTTGTACACAAAAGAATTTTCATTTTTACTGTCCTGAACAATATCCGGCTGAACAGTGTAATTTGTATTTGCCCCGGAATTTCTTACAGCCTTAAAAAGAATATAGAAAGTTTCAGTTCTAGCTTTTTGATTTGTATAATATTTTCTGTCCGCAGTCAAAAGAAAACTTCCGTCCGCTTCAGGTTCACTAAAAAACACAGTAGAAAGAGAATCCAGAATATTGTAACCATTGATTTTAAATCTCAAGATAGAAGGTTTGCGCTGTTTAAAAGTCTGAGCATCAGTTTTCTGCAATTCCAGATTTTCTTTTTCCGCGTCACTGGCATTTTTCTGTTCATTTTTTAATTCTTCCAAAGTTGTTAAAATCTGCTTCAACATAGTCTCTGTTGTTTTAGAATTTTCAATCCCTGCGGAATTTTTTGTCAAAACCGACGACAAATCTGAAATAGAAGAAATATCAGAAAACATTCCAGAATCATAAAGATTAGAAATATCAGATGCAGACAAAACCGAATTGGAATTAATAAAACTAGAAATTAAATCTGTCGCAGAAGTTCCGTCCGTCAGAACTGCAGAATTTGCAACAGAAGTTGTACCCTCTGTAGTTTTGGAATTTTCCGCCACAGAATTTGACTTTCCCGGCATATCCGGTGAATAAAATTTTCCCTTAAAAGCCGAAGATGTGGCTGTTGTAATCGTCGGCATTTCCGGCATTGTAATTTCCGTGTCAGAAGCAGACACAGAAGGCATTTCCGGCATAGTTGGCATTTGCATTGCAGACTGTGCATAGCAAGGCAAAACCACCGTAAAAATTGCAACAAGGCAAACTTTACAAATTCGCAAGACTTTCCTCCACATATTCAAGGCGCTGAGTCAACTGTGCAATTGTTTTTTCCAGCCGAGACTTTTCTTTTTCCAGTTTTGTTTTAGGATCCGCCCCCCTTGCTTCCGCAGATTTTTGTTTCATAAGTTCGCGCACCGTTGCAGGACTTTTTCCACCTTCAACAAACTGCTGTTCAACTTCAGCACGTTCGTCCTTTTTTCTTACAGAAGCAACAACTTTCATATTGTCAAAACCAATCGCAGGATTCACGTCCGCAGCACTCACTTTTCTAATATCCTTTACAGAATTTCGTGGCATACAAAGAACACGGTCTATATAATCTTCGTAGCGGATGTCGTTTTCCTGGCACAAATCAAAGGCTCTGGCAAGTTTTTTTCCAAATTCCTTCATCAGTTCACCATTTTTTGCCAGATAATTTGTTTTAATATCTTCCGTAAGTTCTTTTAATTCAGGATTAGACTCCCAACCGATTGAATAATAGCCCTTTTCCTCAGCTTTTTTTAAAAGTTCACCAAATTTTGCCCAGAATTCCTGAGTATGAACCTTTGCGCACTTTGCATAGGTCGGGTCAGTTTTCTGCTTTTCAACCGTTGTCTGATGATGCGTATATTCATGAATTGCCGTGTAAATCAGCATATTGTCAGATTTAAAATTTTTATTGTGCAAGAAAATTTCGTGAGTATCAGGTTTGTAAAATCCATTAACTCTTTTACTTTCTTTTCCTGTCTGAATTACGGTAAAATCCAGTTCTGCCGGTTCAAGTTCCAAAAGCAAGTCTTTAATTGCAGCATTTTCCATTTATTTTTCCTCTTTTTTTTCTATATTTTTTAGAGATACCCTTAATTTAGTTCAAAAATCCAATTTTGTTCAAAATAATTGCACCGGCAACTGTTGCAGCCGTTTCTGTACGCATAACACGACCTCCCATTCCACAGCGAATGTAGCCAAAATCTTCCAAAAGCTGACGTTCCCTGTCCGTCCAGCCACGTTCACTGCCAATTGCAGCATAAACGGCCTTGCCTTCAGTACACGGATTTATGCAAACCATACACGGCAAATCAGTCATGGCCTCGTTCAAAGAACACTTAGGATTTACGTTATCAAGTGCAAGTCTCAAAATATGATGAGCATGCTCTTTACTAGAATGTTCCTGACAATATTCCAGACATTCTTTTAAATTCTGATGAAGAAAAAGTTCCGGAACGTGAGTACTTGCAGCCTGAACTGTTCCATCCAAAAGCATTTTATACGCATTTCCTTTTTCAACAAGAGTAGACTGCATATAAGATTTCTCGCCAAGTTCTGTACCGGTAAGATGAACTTCGCAAACTCCAAGAGCGGCAATGTCTCGCAAAAGTCTTTTCAGCTGGATTGGGCGCGGAAAGCCGATTATCATCCGCAAAGTAGAAAGATTTTTTCCGTCAGATTCTTCAGTAAAAGTAAAACTTAATGTTCCGTTTTCACCTTCGTCAATTTTATTTATGACTGCAGTTCCGGCTCTTCCGCCAATTATCCCGGCATAAAAAGAATCACCTTCTTTTTTGTGAATTATTTTTATAAGATGCTGAGCGCGTTCATCTTTTAAACTCAGAGGTTTTGTAATTTCTTCCTGCGAAAACAAACAGATGTTCATTTTTTATCCCTTGATTTTTAGGGCATCCCTAAAAATTGCAATTTTTAGGAATCCTCTTTAGAAAAACCCTCAAAAATAAAAATTTCTAGAGATTTCCATTTGTAATTTTTTTCAGCATTTTGCAAAGCTGCTCTTTTTCTATCAAATCAATCGGGCGTCCTTCTACAAAACGATGGGCACTTTCAGAAAAACTGCTTACGGTAACACAAATTCCCTTGTCACTCTTTGTTTCGCGCACTTTTTCATGAAAATCACGGATATTAATATCGCCAACCACGGTCTGATTTCTGTAAAAACGGAAAATTTCTTTGGCTTCCCACTTTGGATTTTCAACCGTACAGATAGCTTCAACACATTCTGAATAAACCTGTATATCTTCTATTTTGCAGTAAGAATCAGAGTGAAAGTTTGTAATCAGTTTTCGCACAAGTGCAACAAATTCGCTCGTCCCAGACATCAGATAAATCTGAAGATTTTTGTTCTGATTTAACTCAGAATATCTTGTTACCAACTGATCAACATCTTTATAACCCGGCTTTTTAAGTTGAATCTGTTTTAAAAGTGTTAATGCCTTTGGAATATCGTTCAGGGCAATAAAGTCTGCCGCACATCTGTATTTTATCTGAACTGAAGTTTGCTCCGGTAAATCCGGTAACTTCATTGCAATGGCGTAATCCTGAATTGCAGCCTTATAATCTTTCATTCTTTCATGCATTTTTCCGGCTTCAAGACAAGCACTCGGTCCGTAAACAGGATCTGGGCGCAAATGCATAAAAATCTTCAGTGCCTTGTCCTCCATGGAACATTCCGACATAGAAACTGCAACATCGTAAACAATTTCCTTATTATCCGGCATCTCTTCCAGAGATCTTTTCAAAAACGGCAGTGCCTCACGGTATTTATGAAGATTAAAAAGACACAAGCCTATCATTCTGATAACTTCACGGTTTTCAGGATTAATCATTCTTGCCTTTTTTAAACAGATAAAAGCCTTATCATAAATTTTCTGTTCATAACAAGTTTTTGCAACATAAAGATTTGCTTCAAAGGAATCTGGTTCACGTTTCATTGCAACCAGAAGATAATTCAAGGCATCTTCCAGTTTTCCCTGATAAAAAGCCGCAATTCCCAGCCTCAAAGTTACTCTTGCAATATTAACTTCAATATGAGAAGTAGAAATATCGTAAAGAGATTTATAAGTTGACCAGACTTTGTCCCAGTCCTTTTCTTCAAAATACAAATCTCCAAGCATTTCAAGGGCAGAAACATTTCTTGGATCGTGCCGCAACTTTTTTTGAGCGTCTTTTATAATTGCATTTCTTCCTTTTTTTTGAATTCTGTCACTTACGTCCACGTCAGACAAAGAATCAGAATTCCTGAATTTTGGAAGCACCACTGTGAGAAAAATAATCAAAAGAAACGCAACTATAATTGCAATAAAAACAGGTATCAGCATCAACTAACTCCGTGTCGTTTCTACTCCCACAAAAGAAACGACAAATTTATTCTGAAAATTACTTCTTTTTCTTATCGGCAACAATTTTGGCAATTCTTTCCATTGCTATTTTGATTTTATTGATATCTGTTGCATAACAACAGCGGATAAATCCTTCTCCGCAACCGCCAAAACACGTTCCAGGAACAACTGCAACACTGTATTTTTGAATCAGCTCCGTTGCAAATTCTTCAGAAGTCATACCTGTTGAACGAATGTCCGGAAACATATAAAAAGCCCCTTCCGGTTCAATGCAAGAAAGTCCCATCTCTTCAAAAGCCTTGTACATAACATTGCGACGCTGCTGATAACTTACCCGCATTTTTTCAACATCATCCCAAGCATTTCTTAAACCTTCTGCAGCCGCATACTGACTAAAAATCGGAGGACAAATATTTGAATAAGAATGAAGTTTACAGCACTGAACAAGCAAATCATGAGGAGCCGCAATATAACCAATTCGCCAGCCAGTCATTGCAAACGACTTTGAAAATCCATTAAAAATGATTGCATAGTCTTTCATTCCCGGAAACTGCCCGATAGAAACATGCTTTCTTCCGTCATACATCAATTCACAGTAAATTTCATCACTCAAACACCAAATCTGATGTTTTTTAATTACTTCCGCAATTTTTTCAAGTTCTTCAGCCGGAATACAACGTCCGGTCGGGTTACTTGGCGAACAGAACATCACGGCCTTAGTTTTTGTCGTGCAGGCAGCTTCAATTTGTTCTGCAGTTGGAATAAATCCAGTTTCGCTTGTATCAAGATGAACAACTTTTGCTTCACAAAGATTAGAAAGCGGCTGGTAAGAAACATAACACGGTTCACAGACAATAATTTCATCACCAGGATTCAAAATTGAACGCAAAGCCAAATCCAGACCTTCCGAAGCTCCAATTGTAGGCAGAATTTCAGTTTTTGGATCATAATGCAGATTATAACGTTCCAGATATTTGCAAATTTCTTCGCGCAGTTCAATCAATCCCCAGTTAGAAGTATAAGAAGTGTGACCTTTTTCCAAATGATAAAAAGCCTCTTCGCGAATTACCCACGGAGTCGGAAAATCAGGTTCCCCAACGCCAAGCGAAATTATGTCATCATGACCAATACAAAGTTCAAAAAATTTACGAATTCCAGACGGTGGAATTTCCATCATTTTTTGAGAAAATTTATCTTCCCTATTATTCATTTTAATTCTCCAAAAAATTATTTGAGGCAAATCATAAAATTCTTGCCTCTTTGTCCAAACCTGCAGCCCGTCACTCAAGTTTTGCAAGTCATCATTCCGGGCTTAATCCGAAATCTATCTCAAAATGAGATGCTGAAACAAGTTCTGCCTGACGGTTATCGTCACTATAACAAGTTTAGTGAGCCGGTCATCGGCCCCAAAATTTACCAGAACGGGTACAGAGTCCTAAATTGAAATTTTTCTGTTAAGCCTGCATTTCTCTGTGATCACATTCATCTTCCACGTAAACAACTTCGTTTTCCTTGTAAGTTTTAAGAACAAAGTTTGTTTTTGTAGAACGAACGCCTTCCAGAGTTGAAAGTTTTTCAGAAACAAAAAGTGCAATTTCCTTAAGATTTTTACCTTCAATCAAAACCTTAAGATCGTAACCGCCACTCATAAGATAAAGCGATTTTACCTGCGGAAAACGATAAATTCTGTCCGCAATAGCATCAAAACCATGTTCGCGTTGAGGCTGAACCTGAATCTGAATTTCAGCAGTCACCAGATCTTCATTGGCCTTGTCCTTTTCAGGATTTACAATCGCCACATATTTCAGAATAACTCCATCATCTTCCAGTTTTTTAATAATCGCCGCCACTTCCGTTTCTGATTTTTTTGTCATAGCCGCAATGTCCGCAACTGAAAGTCTTGCATTCTGCCGGAGTAAATCTAAAATTTCGTCCATCTGATCACCTCAAAAATTTAAAAATAGTACTCAAGGGAGTCTCTAAAAATTGCAATTCCTAAAGACAACTCAAGCCTTAATTTTACAGTTTTATTTGCCCACTATCAAGAATTTAGAGTTTTTTGCACGTTTCTCTAAATAAAGCATTGTAAAAGAGCTGCCCTTATACATTGGGTCAGTATTTCGTCCTTCATCGCCTTCCACAGTTCCGCTTTCAGTCCAAAATCCTCGCAACACAAATAGCACCACAGAAGGCTTTCCTTCCGGTTGTTAAGGGCATCCTTAAAACAAACTGCACGCCCACTCCAGCCTCGGTCCGACATTTTCGTAAAACCGCAAATTTTCCCCTCAAAAAAATAAAAAATTCAAAAAAAACATATTGTTATACTTGCATAATGACATATTTTGTTTTATTGTCGCATTAACAAAAAAAACTTTTAGGAGGCATTTTTTATGAAAAAAGGAAAAATGACAATTTTGAAAAATCTCCCCCCAACACTGCCGCTTCTTTTAAAAAATCGTGCAGAAGAACATCCTTATCTGAATCTTCAGACCGCAAAAAACAAAACCGGTAATTATGAATATTTCACTTACGCACAAGTGTACTCAAAGGTCATTGCTCTTGCGCTTTCACTCAAAAATTTGGAAATCAAGAGAGGAACAAACGTTGCAATAATTTCCGACAACCGCAAGGAATGGCTCATTTCAGACTTTGCAATTCAAAGCCTTGGTGCCACAGATGTTCCGCGTGGATGTGATTCAATGGGACCGGAAATCCGTTACATCATAAACTTTGCGGAATGTCAGACAGCTTTTCTGGAAAACGAAAAACAACTTCAGAAAATTCTTGATGAAGTTTCGGAAGTTCCGTACTTAAAAACCGTAATTATGTTTGAAAATGTCTCGCAGCAAATTCAAGACAGTGCATTTATGAACGGAATAAAAGTCTACTTTTTTGACTCACTTTTGGAAGACGGCATGAAAGAATTTCTTTTATCTCCACAGTCCAACCGCCAGCTTATAGAATCGGAAATGCAAAAAACCTCGCCAGAAGATACTGCCACAATCATTTTTACTTCCGGCACAACAGGAACACCAAAAGGCGTTATGCTCAGTCACAAAAATTATTTAAGTCAACTTTCTGCCGTTCACAATTTTATGCCGGGAAAAGCTGGTCAATGGTGGATGTCCATTTTGCCAGTCTGGCACAGTTTTGAACGCCTTGCACAATATGTTGCAATTTTACTTCACTGTGGCATTGCATATTCAAAACCAGTTGCCCGCACATTACTAAAAGACCTTACCACAATAGAACCTCGCTGGATGTGTGGCGTTCCACGCCTTTGGGATGCCCTTGCAAAAGGAGTAAATCAAACAATGGAAAAAAAAGGCGGAATTACACTAAAAATCTACAATTTTTTTATGAATATCGGGAAAAAATACGCCCTCGCACGCGATTATGTTACCTGCAACATCGTAAGTCAACAGAAACGCTGCAAACCTCTTGATTTTTTAAAAGGATTTTTTCCGTTTTTAGTACTCTTCCCTCTTCATCTTGCCGGCGACTTTCTTGTTTATAGAAAAATACGAGCAAAATTCGGAAAAAAATTTGTATTTGCAATTTCCGGTGGCGGTGCCCTTCAAAAAGAAACTGATGATTTTTTCCGCTCCATAAATTTAAAAATGCTCGAAGGTTACGGAATGACAGAAACAGCACCTGCAATCGCTTTTAGGAATTACAAAAATCCCGAAAGTAATTGCGTTGGCACGCCCTATCCTACAATTCAGGTAAAAATTGTAAAAGAAAATCACGGTCAGCTTTTAACCGATTCCGCAGAAGACGCTCCATCACTAAAGCCAGGCGAAAAAGGTATGATTATGGTAAAAGGCGGCCACGTAATGAAAGGCTACTACAATCGCCCGGATTTAACTCAGAAAATTATAGATAAAGACGGATGGCTCAATACCGGAGACCTTGGTTTTATGACGGAAGACGGCATTTTAAAAATCACAGGAAGGGCAAAAGACACAATCGTACTGCTTGGAGGGGAAAACATTGAACCAGCCGGCATAGAACAGGCACTGTGCTCAAGCGATTTTATAGAAAGCGCAATGATTGTCGGTCAAGACAAAAAATATCTTTCCTCCCTGATTGTTCCAAACAAAACCGCAATAGAAAAATTTGCACAAGAACATCACATACTTTACGACACATACGAAAAACTTTTACAAAACGAAATAATCAACAAACTTGTAAGCGACATCGTAAACAAACTAATCAGCCTGGAAAACGGCTTTAAAACTTTCGAACACATTTCAAAATTCAAATTACTTTCGCGCAGTTTTGAAGTTGGTCGCGAACTTTCTGCAAAATTAGAAATGATGCGCTTCAAAATCGGAGAAGAATACAAAACGGAAATCGAAGAAATGTACGCCTAAAACAAAAAAAGCCCGTCAGATTTTTTCACTGACGGGCTTTTTCAAAAATTCAAAACTATTCAATAATAAATTTATCCTTACCAGCACCACATTCCGGACATTTATAATCCTCTGGAACATCTTTCCACGCAGTTCCAGCTGGAACACTATTTTTTGCGTCACCTTCATCCTTATCATAAACGTGACCACAATTATCACACTGCATTCTTTCCATATCATTTTCTCCTTGATAAAACATCGCATTAAGGGCAACCCAGGAGATGCTGTATAAGCCATTTTACAAAATGGCAGTGATAAAAAATTACACGGAAGTAATTTTTATCACACCTCCTTAATTTCCATTCTAGTCAAATCTGCCACACAAAACGTATCAACCATTCTAAGTCAAAAATCTCAAAAAAGCAAATTCACGACCTCGTAAAAATTGCAATTTTTACGAGGTTCCCATAGGGCTTGCAAACTTCCGTTAAAATGAACCACTCTATTTTAGTAGCTCATTTTAGACGTTTTATTGCAATTTATAAAAGGTTCATAAGCATTGTCATGAAAATAAAAACCTATAGAAACACCGCAGTCAAAACCATAACGAAATTCCTTAGAATTCCAGGCAAAAATATTTCTTACATACGGATAAATGGTTATAGACTCTATTAATGTTAAAGTATAACCAACATCAATTGCAGTTTTCCATTTCAAATAAGGTTCATGATTTTCTGTATAAACAGGAATCTGATAAACTGGATAAAGAAAAAAACTCAAACCATTCAATGGATATGTCGGAGACTTAAAAAGATGCAGATACATTCCAGCTCCTAAAGACAAATTTAGCGAAGTTAAATTCGTATCTTTATTTTTATTGTTCTCAACATAACCTCCTGATCCAAAAGAAAAACCAAATGTAATGTTCCTTACTGTAGCAACAGATCCGCGCCACTCTATCATAAAAACCATACAACTATCAACGGCATCAATATCTTCTCTCATACATAAATAAGGATTACGTCCCGTAATATGTCCTAAAATGCTCGGCAAATAAATTTTAAAATCTAAATCTAAACGGGGATACTTATAGTTTTCTTTAATTTTTATATCTTGAGAAAAACTCAGAAAACTCATAAAAAAAAGACAGAAAATTATAATTTTTTTTTTCATAGTTACTCCCTTATAAAACTATCAATTTTATAGGTATTCCGTTTATCACAAAATTTACACCTGATGGTAAAACTGAAATAATTTTTTCCAATATTATGTTCATATAATGAACAACAGTTTTTACAATTGTTTTTCCTAATGGACTAAAATAGCATGCTGCAACAGTAGCAACAGTTTCAGTTATAATTGTAAGAAGTTTAGCACCATCTTCACTATTCAGAATTTTTGTTGCCGCCACAGAATCCTTATTTACCAATGAACTGATAAAAGAACCTAAATCAGAGCAAAAAGCCCACTTTCCTAGTTGAATAACCATAGAAGTTACACCTGCACCAGCAGCTACAAAACCTGCAACTTTTAGCCAAAAACAACCATACGATGCCAAATAGAAGCCAGCGATTGTAGAAGCGCAAAAGCCGGTATACCAGTAAATTGTACTCCATTCTAAATCTGAAGCGTATGCTCCTCTACTGTTTGCAGAACTATCAATTAAATATGTTAATTTTAACTTATCAAAATCTGACGCACAGCGGCTAACACTTGTCTCATCATTGTTAATTAAATTTAAATTTACATAATCTAGAAAATCTTTAGCCTTTTCGGAATTTATTGCTGAAAAAGCAGAAGCAAATCTATTTATATCCGCTTGTGTAAAAAGGGCGTCTATAACGGCTAATTTTTCATCGCCATTTTCTGAACTTTTTATTTCCTGCAATACTTTATCAGTATTATTTATAAATTCGTAAATAGCTTCACTATCATCATCAGTTACAGCTCTGTCAGAACTCAACAAACTGTCTAATAATCCAGCCTTTTTTAATTCACTAATTCTTACAGCAATCTCACTCATTTCAACAGAGTTTTCTGTAACATCTTGAATCTCAATGTTATTCTGTTTGCAGGCTAAACAAAATAACATTGCAAATAAAGCAATACAACAACATAATTTTAGTTTTTTCATATTTTTTTCTCCAAAATAATATACTTTTTTAATAAAAGGGAACCTCTAAAAATTGCAATTTTTAGAAAGCCCCTTAACAACAGAATACAATAAGATTTTTAATATGACAATTTAAAAGAAGTTTTTAAAAATTATTATTTGTGGATTTTTTTTGCTCTGTAGCATAAAATTGACGGTATGAAAAAGATTTTTATTTTGTCTGTTTTAGCCGTTGCGGCTGTTTTTGTTACTGGCTGTGCTTCAAAACCAAAAGTAATTGAATCTGGTTTAACTTCTTCGCAGTTAATTCAAAAAGGTCAGAATTGCTATGAAAAATCTGATTATAAAGGTGCTATTGAATATTTTAAGGCCGACATTCAGCGCTACGGAATGGATAATTCTGTTTATATCGAAGCAACCTACGAAATGGGACACACTTATAATCAAATGAAAGATTACCACAAGGCTTACCGTTGTTTTTCTGATATTCTTGAACTTTACGAAAATGCCTATCCGGGACAACTTCCAGGTGGTTATAAAAAACTTGCAGAAATTGGCATGAACCAGATTCCTGAAAAAATTCGTGCTGAAATTGAAAGTTCTACAACATCTTCTGAATCCGCTGAATAAAGGGCATCTCTAAAAAATCATTTTCGATGCTTTTTTAGAGATACGTGCGAGTTTTAATTCGTTGATATAGCACGAATTAAAACATCGC
>CAVJCY010000041.1:0-23240 GCA_963648145.1 bacterium
AGCTTTTTAATTTTTTCAAAAAAATAATTTTTACTGTTAAAAACAAAAAAGAGGTCTAAAAAGACCTCTTTTTTGTTTTTTTGTTAGCGAAAATGGGATTTGAACCTATGACCCCACGGATATGAGCCGTGTGCTCTAACCAACTGAGCTATTTCGCCGTAAAGTGATGTTATCTTAGCACGCAACAAAAGAATTAGTCAATACAGAATTTTTAAATTCAATTTATTTTTTTTATTTTAATTACCTGGCACAGAACTTGCTATATATTCCTTATAACAAATAAAAAAAGAGGTATTAAAAAAATGCAAATTCAAAACATCAACGATTTACCAGATTTACTGGCCAAAAATTTAATTTCACAGAAGGAGGCTGTAAATCATATTGCATCTTTTGTAATTCAAAATTATCCGGTATTTTCTTTACAAAAACATGACGAAGACTTTAGATCAGAAATTATTGTACGAACTCTAGAGAAAGGTCATTTAATTTTAAGTCAATATGACAAAACTCAGGGAAGTTTTTTTAACTTTCTTTTTTGTACTATAAAGTCATTTATCAGATCTGAATTAAAAAATATTTCAAGAAAAAATATCAATGAAAAAATTTTCCAGGAAGCAACTATACTCTCCATTAATGAAAAAGAAAAAGACTATGAAAGAATAACTCACAAAATTTCTGAAATTCAAGAAATTCCTTATAATTCAAAATCTACAAATCCTGAAAATTTAAGAAAAACTTTTTCCGTACTAAAAAAATTTGAAGATAGGGCAAATTTTATCATTGCCTTAAAATCCGCTTTTTATCTTGATGATAAAATCATAACTCAATTTTGTAAAACTTATAACTTAGAAAAAACAGAATTTACTGACATTATTCAAAGTTGCCGCATAAGCAGACTCACAAAAATTGAACGAAACAAAACAAATATTGCGCGCCGCAATGCTGCATATTTCTTTCACAAAAGATATGAAAAACAAATTAAAAACTTTGACACCGAAAATTCTACAAGATACGAAAAAACTGTAACGGAAAGAAATAAATCTCAAAAGAAAAGATGGAAAACTCACAATTATAAACTTCAAAGTCCGACATGTTACGTAAGGACATCTAATAAAGTCATTGCAGAAATATTGAATATTGCTGAACGTCAGGTTGCTTACTATGTGGCAAAAACTTTAAGAAATTGTCCTCAGATTAATGAAAATTATCTTGAAGAAAAAAAAGAAACGGAAGATTAAAGACATAAGATTGCAATTTCAAAGGACCTTTTAGTTAGGTAACCTCTAAAATTGCAATTTTTAGAGGTTACTCTTAAAACACGATGTTTTTATTCGTTGTATTTTCATAAATAAAAAACTCGAAAGGCTCTATAAAAAAGCATTGAAAATGATTTTTTATAGATAGCCTTAAATTGTTCTTGTTTTTATTTTCTGTTAGTATCTTTCTTATGAAAATTTTTTTAGCAACTGGAAATAAAAATAAAAAACGCGAAATGGAAGAACTTCTTCCGGAACATACAATTTTAATTCCCGGCGATGAAGGAATTAGTTTTAATCCGGAAGAAACCGGCACTACTTTTTATGAAAATTCTTTGATAAAAGCTCGTTCTCTTTATGAAATTGTACACTGCCCCGTCATTGCCGACGATTCTGGCATTTGTGTAGATGCACTTGGAGGTGCTCCGGGCATTTATTCTTCGCGCTATGCAGGTCCGGACTTTATGCAGGGCAAACCTGACGGTGCAAAAATCAGCCAGACAGAACAGAATGTTTTTTTAATTGAACAGATTAATAAAGCAATTGCAGAAGACAAACTTCCGTCTGCACCGTATCTGAATGGAAAAAGATCTTGTCATTACACTTGTGCAATGGTTTTGTATACAGGTAATGACAGACTTTTTGTGGCACAGGAAACTTTTGAAGGAACTGTCATAGAAAAAATTGGAGATGCTGCAGGTACAGGAGGTTTTGGCTACGATCCGATTGTTTATCTGCCAGAATATAAAAAAACGGTAGCGGAACTTTCTGCAGAAGAAAAAAATGCAATTTCCCACCGAGGAAAAGCTGTTCGGGCATTAAAAAAACTTCTTTCGTAAGTTTTTCGGCAAATCTTATTAAATTTTACAAACTATAAAACCTGATGTAAATTATAGATGTAGATTTTTAAATTGGAGGTTTTTATGAAAAAACTGACCTTTTGGATTATTTCACTGTTTTTAATTTCTTCAGGTGCTGCATTTTCACAAACTTCAGACAATCTTTCCGACGGAGATTTTCCACAAACCGCTGGCATTTCCAGTGACAGCAATATTTCTTTGCAAAATGTTGAGCCCGCTGATGTCAATGCAGACAATAAAACATCTTTCCAAAATGTTGATTCCACCGATAACAGTGCTACAGCCAAAAACAGTGAAAATACTGCTAGTGATGCTTCACATGAACTGGAAACTGATTTTTCTTCTGTAAAAAATGAAATTAATTATTTAATACGAAAGGATTTATTCATAAATCAAGATTTAATATCTGAACTTTCTGCACAACTTTCAGAAGAAGACAAAAATGAACTTTATTCACAAAACGAAAGTAATGCTTCAAAAGCAATGAAGGAAAATTTTTTCTCTGGCTACGGACGTGGCTCTGCGGCTCAGGGAAATTTTGCAGCTTTTATACCTCATTTAATTATTGACAAAGCGGGAACCTACATTTTAGCGATTGGGGGTGGCCTTGCCGGCGGACTTTTTTGCGTGGATTGTATTGTAAATCTTTTTGCAGGCATGGGAGCTGCTGCAGCAGGTGCAGAAGGTAAAATATTTAGTATTTTTCCTAAAGGATATATTTACAGTGGGCTTGTTGCACTTACAGGCTTTGGAGTCTGTCTGACGTCACGACTGATAAGCCTTATCTGGCCTAAAATTTATGCAAATAAATTTAACGCGGCATTAAAAAACGCCTTGAACTTAAACGAAAAAGTTGAAAACATTTCTTTTGAACCTCTTCTACTACCTTCTAAAAACACAGAAATTGGACTTTTACTAAGCATAAAACTTAATTAAAGCAGAGTTATCTCTGAAAATTGCAATTTTTAATGGTTCTCTTATCTCTAAAAATTGTAATTCTTAGGTTCAATTAAAACTTTACGCGGTGCAAGGCCCGAGGCTGAAGCAATTGCGAAGGTTGTTTCAACAACCGAGCAAAACAAAAAAACTGTGCTATTTGTGCAGTTTTTTTGTTTGAGGGCTACCGAATTGCGTAAGGCGAGTTGGACATGATACTGGCCCAAAAAAAACAAAAAAAATAAATTTTTCACTAAAGATTTTTACAACTTCTACCGATATACAAAGGGAATAGTAATGATTGTCCATATTGTGGGTAATGTTACAATTCGGCAAAAATGTGTAGATGTAGCCTTGTATCAACATTTACGCATTTTTGCACATCTTTTTACAGAAGAAAGGATTCTTCTGCTCACATATTCCAAGGAGGAATACTATGGTTATCAACCACAACATGTCGGCAATTTTCGCCAATCGTCAGCTGGGAGTTACAGGACTCGATCTTAACAAAGATATGGAGAAGTTATCTTCCGGTCAGAAAATTAATCGTGCAGGAGATGATGCATCTGGACTGGCTGTTTCAGAAAAAATGAGAAGTCAAATCCGCGGATTGAATCAGGCATCACAGAATGCATCAAACGGTATCAGTTTCATTCAGACAACAGAAGGATATCTGCAGGAAACAACTGACATCATTCAACGCATTCGTGAACTTGCTGTTCAGTCTTCTAACGGTATCTACTCTTCTGAAGATCGTATGCAGATTCAGGTTGAAGTTTCATCTTTAATCGCTGAAGTTGACCGTGTTGCAAGTGCAGCTCAGTTCAACGGAATGAATATGCTTACAGGTCGTTTTGCACGTCCAATGGGAGAAAACTCTGTAACTGGTTCTATGTGGTTCCACATTGGTGCAAACATGGATCAGAGAACTCAAGTTTACATTGGAACAATGACAGCAGAAGCTCTTGGGGTTCGCGAAATTGGTTCAGAAGATATTATGAGCCTTGCCACACCGGAAGATGCCAACCGCGCAATCGGTACACTTGATGAAGCAATCAAGAAGCTCAACAAACAGAGAGCTGATCTTGGTGCTTATCAGAACAGATTGGAAATGACTGTAAAAGGTCTTAATATCGGTGCTGAAAATCTGCAGGCTTCAGAATCTCGTATTCGTGATACTGATATGGCTAACCAGATGGTTCAGTTTACAAAGAATTCTGTTTTGCAACAGGCTGGAACAGCTATGCTTGCACAGGCTAACTCTCAGTCTCAGAACGTTTTGAGCTTGTTGAGATAGTTCTAGAAACAGTAGAAAATTTCTCTAAATAAAGCATTGAAAATGATTTTTTAGAGATGTACAAAATATTGTCTTTGGCGATATTGTGCTATATAATAATTTTGGAATTCTTAGAAAAGGATTCCAAAATTATTACGCGGTGTTTCTTTTTTTTAATTCTGACACAATGCAGTAGTATTCATCAATGTTGTATGACTAAAAATGAATTTTTTCAGAAATTCATAGTTCTTTGACATTTTATCTTTCATGAATGAAAGTGACGGCAGAAACACCCGGATGAGGAATTGTCCGGTTATTCCTGTCGTAATAGGTCTGAAACTAAGTTTGAGGGCGTAAAATCGGCTTAGCCTGCACTATCATCACAGGACAGGAAGCATGATGCTTCTTGTTTTAAGTAAACATGGAGGGTAATTAATATGATTATTAATCACAATATGAGCTCACTTTATGCGGATCGTGTACTGAACATTTCTAATGACAGTATCATGAAAAACATGGAGAAGCTTTCTTCTGGTGAACGCATCAATCGTGCCGGAGATGATGCATCAGGACTGGCTGTTTCTGAAAAAATGCGCAGCCAGATTCGTGGATTGAATCAGGCTTCAAAAAATGTTCAGAATGGAGTTTCTTTTATTCAGACAACTGAAGGTTATTTGAATGAAACAACTGACATTCTTCAGCGTGTTCGTGAACTTGCCGTTCAATCTGCTAACGGTATCTACAGCGATGAAGATCGTATGCAGATTCAGGTTGAAGTTTCACAGCTGATTGCTGAAGTTGATAGAGTTGCAAGTCAGGCACAGTTCAACGGAATGAATATGCTGACAGGTCGTTTCTCAACAACTTCTGACAGCGTTATGCAGTTCCAGATTGGTGCAAATGTTGACCAGAACACAAGAGTTTTCATCGGTACAATGACAGCCGAAGCCTTAGGACTTAGAGGTATTCAGGGTAGTGATGAACAGGTTTCTATTGCAAGTCCTGATGAAGCAAATATGACACTGGCTACTGTTGATGCAGCATTGACAAATGTTTCTAAACAGAGAGCTGATCTTGGTGCTTATCAGAACAGATTTGAAATGGCTGCAAAGGGCATTAACATTGCTGCAGAAAATACTCAGGCATCAGAAAGTCGCATCAGAGATACTGACATGGCTTCTGAGATGGTTGAATATACAAAGAACTCGATTCTCACACAAGCGGGTACTGCAATGCTGGCTCAGGCTAATTCACAGTCACAGACAGTTCTTGCACTTTTGCAATAGTTTATTTCAAAGAGATTCCTTGATTTTATCTTTTTGAAGTTTTTATAAGAAGGGGTGCGCCCCCCTTCTTTCTTTTTTGAAAAGAAAATGTAGAAAATATACAAGGAGGTGAACCTATGAATACAATTAACACGAATTCTGTGGTTCATTCTATGGCAACGGATGGCCAGACTTTGTATCAGTCTTCATCAGCTTCTGGGACTTTCTCTAATAAAGAACGGCAGATACAACAAGCCATTACTCCAACTGGTGCTCAAGTAGCTCAAAATATTGAGCAGAATTTGGCTGAAACAAAAGCAGATTCTCAGCAGCTTCAGAAAATGTCTGATATGATTGACGGAAGAAAAGTTCAATTTAATGTCAACAAAGAATTAAATACTGTTGTCGTTAAAATTGTTGATTCCAACACAAATCAGGTTTTAAAGGAGATTCCATCTGAAGATATGCAGAAACTAAAACTCAGAATCAGGAAGGCCATTGGCAATCTTTACGACGAGTTAGTTTAGTTCTGTTTTCAGAAAAAAATTATGGCTGGATTGAATATACCGGGCGTCACTGACCAGTACAATACAAACGAAACTGTCCAGAAATTAATGGAAATCGAGAAAATTCCTCTTACACGGGAACAAAAACAGCTTGATTCCTATAAATTACAGCAGAACGCCTGGCGTGAAATAAATAGTCAACTCACTTCGCTTCGTGAGAGTACTAAAACATTGTACTCTTACGAAAATCCTTTTAACAATAAAATTACAACTTCTACTGACGAAAATGCGATTACGGCAGAAGCAAACCGTGGAGCAGATTTTCAGTCTTTTAAAATTGATGTTATTCAAGTGGCAACCGCAGACCGCTTTTTATCGGCAGAATTGGACTCGAATTATCATATTCCAGCGGGAATGTACACATATAAAGTCGGTGAAAAATCAGTAAACTTAAATTGGAAAGGTGGTAGCGTAAAAAGTTTTTCAGATGCAATTAATAAACGAAGTAATGGTGTTGTAAAATCGATGGTGATTGGCTCTTCTCAAGGCAAAAAAACTTTTTTAATTGAATCTTTAATCACCGGAAAAGAAAATAACCTGCTTTTTGAGGGGGATGCAAAAAGTCTTTCTGAAAAAATGGGAATGATAAGTCCTGTAAAATCTGAAACAGCAACTTTTGGAACAAATTTAAATGATTTAACTCAAGTAAAAGTTCAGGATTCGGAAAGTTCTAGAATGCCTCGTCTTTCTGTAACTTCAGTTATGACAGATGGTTCAAAAATCACAGTTCCACCGCGTGGTGCTTTTCAAGCAAATCTTCCAAAAAATGTTGAAAATCTGGCAAAAGAAAATCCAAATCTTCATCTTGCTTTTACAATTAAATACACAGACACGGAAGACATTACAAAAGCGATTAATGAAGCCCCTGCTGGACCTGACATTCCCGCTGCCGGCATTGCAGAATATGAAGACATAATAATCAAAAATAATATGTCAGAGACTACACTGCCCGCTCAAAGTGAAAAACCAGAACCTGTAAATCCTGTCAGTACAAACCGAGTACTTTTTGCAGTTATGTATGACGGTTCTGAAAAGGAAATTGAAATTCCTTTTCCGGCAAATGATTTTGAAAATAAAATTGACATTGCTCTTTCTGATTATGAAAATTTACGGGGAATTGCGTTAAAAAATGCAAACACCGGACGAATTTATGAACTTTCGGGAATTGAAGCGTTTGATCCATCTCAAGATAAAGGCTATACGCCAAATCATGCAATTACACAGGCCTCAGATGCAATCATAAAATATGAAGGAATAACAATTACCCGTCCCACTAACAAAATTGACGACGTAATTCCAGAAATCGTACTGAATCTTCATGAAAAAACTGAAAAAACTGCAACGATTACCGTAAAACCTGATTCGGAAGCATCAAAAAATGCGCTCATTGATTTTGTTGGAAAATATAATCAGGCTGTGGCAAAAATCAATATTCTTTCGCAAAATAAATCTGAACTCATTGACGAACTTGATTATTTAACTGATGACGAAAAATCAAAGGCTCGAGACGAACTTGGAATCTTTAATACTGAATTTTCACTGACAAGTATAAAATCAAACATGGCAAACATAATTTCGCAAGGTTATACATTTAAAGACGATGCGACAATCACAATGCTCAGTCAAATTGGAATTTCCACAAATGCAAGCGGTCCGTCAGGCACTTATTCTCAGAGCCGTTTACGAGGTTATCTTGAAATTGATGAAAAAAAACTTGATTCGTCGCTAGAAAATCATCTTGAAGAAATCAAAAACATTTTTGGCTATGACACTGACGGCGATTTAATCATAGATTCAGGAATTGCGTATCAACTGGACAAGCAGATTGGAGCGTATACTCAAACAGGCGGAATTCTTGCAATGAAAACTTCCTCTCTGGATTCAAAAATCAAGACTTCTGAAAGTACAATTTCTAAATTGCAGGCAAGCCTTGATGATAAAGAAGCGGAGTTAAGAAGCAAATACAGCACGATGACAGGTTCTTTGAACAGCCTTGAATCTCAGCAAAATACAATAAGCAACTTTACAAAACAAAATCAGGGGGGAAATTAAAAAAAAGTTGCCTCTCTAAACAAAGCATTGAAAATGATTTTTTAGGAATGCCCAAAACATAAATCAGATTTTAGGAATTCTTAAACTCCGTAAAATGTTTTTCCGATAATTTAAAAAGGTACTTTGAAAAATTAAATTGCAAATACGCTACATTTACGGAGAAAGGTATGATTGATTTTTATATAAACGGCGAAAAAACTGACATTCAACTGGAAAATGAAAAAACGATTGGGGATGTTTTAACTTCTTTTGAACAAACTTGCGAAGCAAATCAAGCGGCCGTTATCGGAATTGTAATTGATGATAAACAAATTACGGCAGATTTAATTGACAAAATAAACTCTCAGCCGATTGAAGAACACACAAAATTTGAATTTTCGGTTATTACCGTTGGTGCAATAAAAGACGCATTTGAAAAACTAACAAAACTTTTTGATTTGCTCATAGAAAAAGTTTCTGAAATTCCTGTTGAATTGCAAAACGGAAATGCCACGCAATTTGGTCAAACAGTAAAAAATCTTGCGGACGGCATTGATCAATTCTGTCACGTTGCCGCTCTCGCAGCCCTTTTTCCTGAAGAATTTAATGAAACAAAAATTGACAATCAGAATCTCCAGACTTTTCTTGCAGATTTTTCGCCAGTTCTTTCTGATTTTGAAGACGGTCTTAGAAATAATGACACGGTTCTTATCAGTGACCTTGCAGAATATGAAATTTGTCCTCGCCTGAAGTCAATTTCAGAATCATTAAAAAAAATCATAAAATCTTAAGAAAAATATAGTATTGCGAACACCTTAAAATTGGAGTAATCTAAAAATATGAAAGTGGTGGAATTGGAAAACTTACAGCGTGAAGAAGGGGAAATTTTTTACCTCAGAAAATATCACTGCACGGCTTTAATTGAATTTCCAACAACAACAGAAGAAGTCCCAATTTTCTTTTCGATAGAAACAAATCCTCTTGGACAGAAAACCATTGATTTATCTGTTATCAAACCGCTGAATTACCCACTTTTACCAGTAAAAAAAGCTCTGATAAATTTTATTTTTACAGAAGAGCTGGAAGGTCGTTTACCTTGCTGACATTTATAACAAAATCTGCTGACGAAACTATTGAATTAGGTCGAAAAATCGGAAATCTCTTAAAAAAAGGTGATATTATCGCAATGCAGGGCACTCTTGCGGCAGGAAAAACAACAATCACCAAAGGAATTGCCCAAGCTTTGGGAATTTCAGAAACAATCACAAGTCCAACTTTTTGTCTTGTAAGTGAATATTATGGAAAAATGCCGCTTTATCACATGGATGTTTACCGTCTTGACGGTGGCGAAGATTTTGTAAATCTTGGAACAGATGATATGTTGTACGGCGACGGAGTTTCAATTATAGAATGGAGTGAAAAAATCATGGATGAACTTCCTAAAAAAACAATCATTCTAAAAATTGAACCGCATCCAGACAATTCCAGAGTCATAACAATTGAAAATTGGCAAAATGGAGAAATAAAATGAAAGCTTTAGCAGTCGATAGTGCAACAAATCGCCTTACAGTTTCTGCAAAAAATGACGATAAATATTTTTCAATGATTTTTGATATTGGAATGCATCAGTCACAGACTTTAATTCCGGCAATTGATTATGTTTTGACAAAAGTCTGTTTAACTTCTGATGAACTTGATTTTACATGCCTTTGTATTGGACCTGGAAGTTTTACAGGATTGAGAATCGCGGTTTCGGCATTAAAGGCTATTGAACTTGCAAAAAATGTTCCAGTTTACGCCGTTTCCTCTCTAAAAACTTATGCAGAGCCATTTTTTAACTTTGAAATTCCAATTTTAAGTTGTGTAGATGCAAAAAAAGATAAATTTTACGCTTCAATTTATGAAAAAAACGTTCAGTGCTGGTCTGACGGGGACTATGAAATTTCTGAAATTGCAAAAAAAATCAGCGGATATAAAGAAATCATTATTGCTGGCCCTGATTCTAAACTTTTAAAAGAAATTCTTGAAAAAGAAAGCGTTTGCAAAAATGTAAAACTTATTGCCCTAAAATCGCAGCCTGATACCGGTGAATCACTTTTGAACCTTGCTTCAGCAATGTTTTCTAAAAACGAAGAAAATTTAAAAGATTTTGAAGGACCTGTTTACTTAAGGGCTTCGGAAGCAGAAATAAAACTCAAAAAATAAAAAAATGCCGGATATTCAGAGTTACCTCTAAAAATTGCAATTTTTAGAAATCCCTTTCAAAACTTATCCGGCTTTTTTTTACATTTTTTTCTAAAATCTTCTAAAATCATTATTTTTTGAGCATTTTTGACAGCGCACTCATAGCGTCAGAAGCAGATTTTACCTGTTCGGCAGATTTTGCCCCAGCAGCAGCTTTATTTTCCATTTGAATCGCATCAAAAACTTCCTGGCGGAAAACCTTTACATTTTTGGGTGCTTCAACACCGATTTTCACCTGATCTCCGTGAATATCAATCAATGTTATTGTAATTTCTTCGCCAATCTTTATTTTTTCGTCAAGTTTTCTAGAAAGAATAAGCATTATAGCCCTCCTTTCTTGCTTAAGGCTTCAACAATATTTACTTTTGTAGACCAGCGATTATCACTCAAAATCACCTGCATACATTTATGATTTTGTTTGTTTATCACAAGCGGTCCTTGGAAATTTGCAGTTATCGGACTGCCGTCGCCAGGAACAGTTACAATTGTCATAACAATCACGTCTTCTGGTTTTGTAATACCGATTTTCTTTAAGCTTTCTTCATCAATGTCAGTTTCGTAATCATCACTAATCAAAAAAGGGTCAATAATCAAAAATGCAAGACTTGAATCTTCTGTTGACTGAAGCCATAAAAACGGTTCGTATTCTGAATCAATCAAAGCAAAATTTGTATAATTTTCAAAGCCGTATAAACCGTCAGGAACTGTCATAAGCTGATTTTCCTGAACATTAACTTTTCCCATTGTTTTTGTAAGAACTTCCATATTTTATTTTCCTGATTTTTTTTTCCTGATTTTTTTTTACTTCATGTAATTAAGAAGACTTGATGAATACATTTTTCCGGCCTGACTTAAGGTTGCTTGATTTGTATAATCAAGCATTTTTAAATCTGTAATAGCCTTTGTAAAATCAAGATCACCTTCCCGGCTTATTTGCTGTGTTACATCAAGAGAAAGTTTTGAAAGACGCGTAGTATTTAACTGTGCCCTTTCATATTCAGAACCACTTTTTGCAATTCGTGTTACAAGTGAATTAATACCTTCGTCAAGACTACCTAAGACCCGTCCCCCAACTTTTTCACTGTCACCGGCAAGAAGAGCATTTCGCAAAGAAATTACAGAATCAAACATTGAACCGCCACTAACTTTTACACCGTCATTTAAATTATACGGAGGACGCTGCGAAGAATCTTTTATAATTCCCAGTTCATTCATCGTTTTTCCGTTTACATCTTCAATCCAAAGTTGTCTTGCATCTGTGGTCGTAAGGTTCAAACTGTTTCTTACAGGATCAATTGACGCCTTTACCGCCGCTGAACTGTCATTGATTTTTGATGCCAGGGCATAAACGTTATCTCCCTGTCTAATTTCAATATTCACTCCATCAATAGCAATTGTGCTGTCTGCACTAGCCTGCCACGACATTGCATCGCGACCACCGGAAAGCGACTGAACTTCAGCCCAGAACGTTTTATTTCCAGCATTATCATTCACAAGATATTTATTTTCATCAATTTCTACAGAATTAACAGCTATGTTTCCATTGTAGCGCACATTTTGAATCAAAGGAGTGCCTGAACCTTCAACGTTTCCCATTTCAATATTAAAAGCCGTAGTTTTTACATTTGTACCCGCAAAAATTGAATTTCCGTCCGAACCAACTGCATTCGCATTTTGAATAAGCTGTTTCAAAAGTTCATCAACTTCAACGGCCATATTTTTCATGTCCTCTTTATTGTAAATTCCGTTTGCGCCGGTAACTGCAATTTCCCGAACTCTCTGCATAATATCAAGAGAATCTTGCATATAACCTTCACGGATAGAAAACTGCTCCTGCAAAGTCTGAGTATTTTTTTCAAAATTATTAACTCTAGTCAAATAAGACTGATATCTTACAAGATGACCAGCCGCAATCGGATCATCACGCAAAGACTGAATTTTCTGCTGACTTCCAATCTGATTGTTTGCCTTATTTAATCTTGATTCCTGAAGCCTTAAATTACTCTGCGTATTATTATTATTCATCTGAGAACTGATTCTATGCATATTTACCTCCAATCTCCGCTAAAATTAAGGGTTTCAAAGATACCTCTAAAAATTGCAATTTTTAGAGGGCCCCTTAAACACCAAGCCTGTTTATAACTGTATCAAGAAGATTATCCCAAACCGTTACAAATTTTGCCGCAGCATTATAACCGTGCTGAAATTTCATAATTTCTGCTAGTTCTTCATCAATATTTACACCACTGATTGAATCCCTTAAATTCCGAAGATTATCCATAATTGAATTCTGACTCTGAAGATTCATTTCTGCCTGTTCACCTTTTAGGCCAACATTTGTAACAGAATCCGCAAAATAATCGTCAAAAGTTTTCATTCCGCCAACCATAACCAAAGAATTTCTGATTGCAGCAATTTCTAGTGCCGCAGAACCATCACCAAGATTTGTACTTCCCTGATTATCAGGATAACCGGCTGCAACACTCATAACGTCATTCTTTAGTGCAGAATTTATATCAATATATGCTGAAGGATTATAAACCGGCGCAACCGCAAACTGAGAGCCCTGCACAAGAGAATTAACAGCATCCGCAGAATTAAAATCATAAGCGTTTTCAGTTCCGTTTCCGCTCAAAATTCCAGAATAACCGGAAAGAAAATAACCGGAATCTTCAACATGGCGGATTACAAAATCAGGATTGGAAGAAGAAGAACTCGTAGTTGCCTTTAAAACTAAATGATTATCCTTATCAAGATAAGCTTTTACTTCACTTGTACTGTCGTTAATTCTTGAAATTACGGTTTCAACAGTATCTGTATGATAGTACGGAATCTGAACATTGCCAGAAGCTCCGTTAAAAGTCATAACACCTTCAATTCCAACCTGCTGCTGAGAGTCAAGTCTATTCGTACCTGAAAATCTAAAAATGTACGAAGTATCAAGGGTACCGTCCCCATTTCTGTCAAAATTTCCGTTTGAATTTTCAACAAAAGGTCGCTGAACAAAAAAATCAAGACCTGTTACTTTGTTTGCACCAACACCGTTTCTATGAACATCGTTCACTAAGTCTGCAAAATTCATTGTCATGGTGTTTAAAGACTGAATTTCATTTCTGACATCAACATCTCGAAGTTCCACCAATGCACCAAGTTTTCCGCCTTCAAAAACTGCATCATTTCCAGTATCAGCCCACACAAGTTTTGTATATCCGCTATCATTAAGGACAGGTTCTACACCAATTTCGCGCGAAAGTCCGCCCTGAACAATCACACGTCCACCAACATGAATCATAAATTCATCAGAATCCCGGTTATCAGTTTTTATATTTATCAAAGATGAAAGTTTATCAACCAGAAGATCCCGTCTGTCCAAAAGATCATTCGGATTGTCCCCATTTGCTTTTGAACGTACAATTTCAAGGTTTACATCGCCAATCTGCCGAGTAATGCTGTTAACTTCTTTCACAGTTGCTTCTATATCACCGTTCAAAAGTTCACCAATACCAGCAAGACTTTCCCATTTATTTTTTATTGAATCAACAAGAGTTTCCCCACGCGTAACAATTGCCTGTCTTGCTGCCTGACTTTCAGGATTTACCGCTAATTCCTGCCACCCCTGCCAGAATTTGTCCATATTTGAGCGAATAGAAACATCATAAGGTTCGTTATAAATCTGTTCTATCATCGTGTAATAATCACTTCTAGTCTGCCAATAACTTTCAAGATTCGCCTGACTTGTAATTCTTGAATCAAGAAGTTCATCACGAATTCTGTTTACACTCTGAACATCAATTCCCTGTCCAATCATTCCAGGACGCTCAGCACGGCTCAAATCCGGTTTATACAGTGGATTAAATTCCCTTATCTGAACTCTCTGCCGCGAATAACCTTCCGTATTTGCATTCGAAATATTATGACCCGCAGTTGTAATGGCATCTGTATTTGCCATAATACTTCGTTTTCCTAATTCAATTCCCGAAAATGTTGAGCCCATAACCTACCTCTTTGAATATTCCTAAACTAAAATAATTGATTTAACACAACACTTTGTGGCTGTGCCTGCAAAATCTGACCATTTTTCGTGTAATTTCTGTTTCTACGCTGAGGAACAGCCTTTTCTATAACTTCCTGAATAAAAGAATGTGCAATATTTACATATTCCGTCAGAACTTTATTTTCAAGTTTGCATTTCAAAAGTTTTGAGCGCAGATTTCTCAATTTTTCAAAATAAGCCTTAAGTTCATCATTTTTAAGCAAAACCTGAATTTCCTCCCGACGCGAATCAATTTTTACAAAATCATCAGACATTTTATTCATCAAAAAAATAAGCGAATTCAGATTTTCCCAGTTTTTTTCCCGTACAGAATTTTTCAATTCATTTTGTTTCACTTCAAAATTATCAAGCAGTGCCTTTTCCTTTTCCAAAATATCTTCAAATTCGACGAGCAATTCCATAATATTCTCCATTTTTATACGGGCGTACCCTTTCGGGACAGGCTTTCCGGGATTCCGTTATCACTTCAAAGTCCTCGGCGCACAAATGGTGCACCTGCGGGCTTTTGCTTCGGTAATTGAAATTACCTTCAGCACCCCCTCCAATCCTTTACGCAAACACAAGACTAAAAGTTATTTCGTGCGAAAAAAACTCTTTTTCACTCTTTGATTTTCGGAATCTAAAAAAAATTGTTTAGGAAGAATTTTTATTTTTCCATAAAGGGTATCTCTAAAAATTGCAATTTTTTAAGATACCCATAATAAAAAAAATAACTTTTAAAACCATCAAAAAACACACTTGACTAACAATTAAGATTTTTTTAATATAAGGAAACTTCTAAAAATTGCAATTTTCAGAGGTAACTCTGAAAACGCGATGTTTTAATTCGTGCTATATCAACGGATTGAAACTCGCCGGTATCTCTAAAAAAAGCATTGAAAATGATTTTTCAGAGATACCCATAAATACACTTATTTGAAAAATATGGTGCCTGTAGTTCAGCGGTAGAGCGCCAGATTGTGGATCTGGTTGTCGTGGGTTCGATCCCCACCAGGCACCCCTAAAACGGGCAGTTTCACGACTGCCTTTTTTTTGCGACTGTAGCTCATCTGGATTAGAGCATCGGTCTTCGAAACCGAGGGTAGGAGGTTCGAATCCTCTCAGTCGCAAGTAAAGATTAAAATGAAAAATTACTTCAGTTTTTGAATCAGTTTTTCCAATTTAGTCTTGAAAAGAATCAACCAAATCGGTAAGATTGTTATATTCTTTGAATGACAAGGGCCATTAGCTCAGCTGGTAGAGCAACAGACTCTTAATCTGTGGGTCGCAAGTTCGATCCTTGCATGGCTCAAAACTTTTCTTTCAAAGACTAGAAGAAAGGGATTTCCCTTACACGCGAGAGTGGTGGAATTGGCAGACACGCCAGACTTAGGATCTGGTGCTTCGGCGTGAGGGTTCAAGTCCCTCCCCTCGCATTTTGTTAATTTGCGGAAATAGCTCAGTGGTAGAGCGCCACCTTGCCAAGGTGGATGTCGCGGGTCCGACTCCCGTTTTCCGCTCTTTTTATTTTATGGCCTGCAAACGCCAGTGTTTTGCGGAAATAGCTCAGTGGTAGAGCGCCACCTTGCCAAGGTGGATGTCGCGGGTCCGACTCCCGTTTTCCGCTCTAATTAAGAAGCGATTCAAGGCAACTTGAATCGCTTTTTTTATGATTTTTTGTTTTTTAGGGGTACCCATCGTGAAAATCACAAAAGAATTCACCAATTTGGAAAAGTCAGCTGTAAAACTTACTGTAACAGTTGATAAAAAAGATGTTGCAGAAATTTATCAGTCAACATTGCAGAAATATGTAAAAAATGCACAGATTCCTGGTTTCAGAAAAGGACATGTTCCGGCTAACGTTCTTGAAAGAAAATATGGTGATGCCCTCAAGGCTGACACTCTTGGCGAAGTTATTGATAAATCATTCCAGGAAGCTGTTGAAAATGACAAAGACAATAGACCTCTTCCTTATGCACAACCCGTAATGGAAGAAGCTCCAGAACTTGATTTTACAAAAGATTTTACATACTCAGTAAAATATGATGTTTTCCCAAAAGTTCAGGTAAAAGAATTTAGCGGAATCACAGTAAAAGAACCTCAGGTTACAATTGGGGAAAACGAAATTGCTGATGAATTAAAAGCAATGCAAGAAAGAAACGCCATGGTTATTGATAAAAAAGATGGCGGAGTTGAAAAAGACAACATCGTAACAATCAATTACAAAGAAATTGGTGATGACGGAAGTATTGTTGCAGGTTCAGAAAGAGAAGACTTTGTTTTCACAGTAGGTTCTGGTGAAAACATCTACAAAATTGATGACGAAATCATCGGTATGAAAAAAGATGAGACAAAAGAAATCTCTAAAACATACGCAAAAGACGAAGCAGATGAAGAACTTGCAGGCAAGACAAAGAAAATCAGCGTAACAGTAAAAGCTATTAAAATCCGTGATTTACCAGCACTTGACGATGATTTTGCTCAAGATTGTAACGAAAAATACAAGACTCTTGATGATATGAAAGCTGACATCAAGAAAAATATGGAAGTTGCTAAAAACAGAAAAATCAAGGAAATTAAAAATAATTCATTGCTTGAACAGCTTGTCGAAAAAAATCCCTTTGAAATTCCTGCATCTATGCTTGCAACAGAACTTGAAGGCCGTTTCAACATGATGGCACAGCAATTTCAAACAACTCCTGAACAGTTGGAAAAAATGATTTCTGCATCTGGTCAATCAAAAGAAACTATGTTAAAAGAATGGACTGGCGATAGTGAAAAAATGCTTAAATCAAGAATTATCGTTGATTCCTTAATCCGCGAAAGAAATATATCTGTTACTCCTGAAGAAATCGAAGCTCAGTATCAGATAATTGCAGATGAAGGCGGAATGACTGTAGAAGAAGTAAAAAAACACTATGAAAATCCACGTGCAAAAGAATACATCATTGACGATACAAAAGAAAACAAACTTTACGATGTAATCTATAAGGAAGTAAAAGTTTCTAAAGGTGATAAAATTTCTTTTAAAGAACTTTTTGCAACAAAATAGTTTTCTAATCATTCGTCAAACCGAATAAAACGTCATTGCGACGAAAAACTTGTTGCAGTGACGTTTTTTTTTGCCATTTTTGATGCAATTCACTATATTTATTTATGGACAGTAATAAGATAAAAGGATAAACACATGAACGAATCAATGAACTCAATGGTTCCATACGTAATTGAAAAAACTGGTAACGGAGAAAGAAGTTACGACCTTTTTTCAAGACTTTTAAGGGATAGAATTATTTTTATTGACGGAGAAATTAATGATGCGACGGCAGACCTTGCTGTTGCACAGATTCTTTTTTTGGAATCAGAAAATCCTGATAAAGACATAAGCATTTACATAAATTCTCCAGGAGGTTCTGTTACAGCAGGACTTGCAATTTACGACACAATGAAATATGTAAAATGCGATATTCAAACAATATGCATGGGACAGGCTGCAAGTATGGCTGCAATTCTCCTTGCAGGCGGAACAAAGGGCAAGCGCTATGCACTTCCCTCTTCACGTGTCATGATTCATCAGCCACGCGGTGGTGTTGAAGGTCAGGAAAGCGACATTTCCATTCTTGCAAAAGAAATTATCAGATTAAAAAAACTGTCAATTGAATATCTTGCAAACGATACTTCAAAAACAGTAAATCAAGTATCAGCAGATGTAGAAAGAGATTTTTATATGTCTGCAAAAGATGCTCTTGAGTACGGTGTTATTGACCATGTAATGTCATCTCGTAAATAAATCTAGGATATAGAAAATGAAACGTTTTAATCAGAATGATCAATATTGCTTTTTCTGTGGAAATGCAGCAAGCAAAGACAGAAAATTGATTCAGGGACCAGCAGGAAATTCTTACATCTGCGACAAATGTGTAGGAATTTGTAAAGAAATTTTAAGCATGCAGACCGCAGAAATCACCCCGATTGAATTAAAGGATGTTCCTACCCCAAAAGAATTTAAAGAATATCTTGATCAGTATGTTATTGGTCAAAATGATGCAAAAAAAGTGCTTTCGGTTGCAGTTTACAATCATTACAAAAGAATGTCCATTTCTCAGACAACAATGGCAAATGAAAATGCCGTTAAAATTGAAAAATCAAATGTACTGCTTATAGGTCCTACCGGAAGCGGAAAAACACTTCTTGCAAAAACACTCGCTCAAAAATTAAAAGTTCCTTTTGCAATTGCAGATGCAACAACATTAACAGAAGCAGGTTATGTAGGTGAAGATGTTGAAAATGTACTGTTGAAATTAATTAACGCAGCTGACGGAAATGTTGAAGCAGCACAGCGCGGTATTATCTTCATTGATGAAATTGATAAAATTGCAAGAAAATCAGAAAACACTTCTATAACACGTGATGTAAGTGGCGAAGGTGTACAGCAGGCTCTATTAAAGATTATAGAAGGCACTATTGCAAGCGTTCCACCTCAAGGTGGCAGAAAACATCCTAATCAGGAAATGATTCAGATTGATACTACAAATATTCTGTTTATTCTTGGCGGTGCGTTTGTAGGACTTGATAAAATAATTGAGCAAAGAGTTTCTTCTCATTCTATGGGATTTGGTTCTAACGTTGGTATGATGGACGAAGAAGAAAAACAGAAACTTTTAAGTCTTTGCACTCCTGATGATCTTGTTAAATTCGGTATTATTCCAGAACTTATTGGACGTATGCCAATTACTTGTGCATTAAAAGAATTAACACGTGACGATTTAGTGAACGTTCTTACAGAGCCTAAAAATGCAATCACAAAGCAGTTCCAGGCATCTTTTGCGATTGATGATGTAGAACTTACTTTTGACAAAAAGGCTATTGAAGAAATTGCGGACGAGGCAATAAGACAGAAAACAGGAGCCCGAGGTCTACGTACAATTGTAGAAAAACTTTTGATGGACATAATGTTTGAAGTTCCTGATATGCCAGGTAAAAAGAAAATTCACGTTACAAAAGATTTTATTACAAGTAAAAAAAAGGATCTTTCTAAAATAATAGAAACGGTACCGGAAAAAATTGCTATTCCTGAGTAATAAAAAAAAGGCGGAAAATAAAAAACTTTCCGCTTTTTTTTTAGGGAACCTCTAAAAATTGCAATTTTTAGAGGTAACTCTGAAAACGCGATGTTTTAATTCGTGCTATATCAACGAATTAAAACTCGCACGTTTCTCTAAATAAAGCATTGTAAATGATTTTTTAGAGATGCCCTTTATTAAAAATTACAAATTATAGTCTTTTAATTTTCAAGAACTGAAAGTGTCTGCTTTACAGTTTTTTTCCAATCGTAAGCAGAAGCATTTTTTAATCCTTTTTCAATCATTTTTTCTTTTAAGAAAGGATTTTCCACAATTTTTATCATAGCGTCTGCAATATTCTCTGATTTGCAAGAATCAAAATACAAAGGCGCGTCCTCCCCAATTTCTTTTAAAGCCGCAGAATCAGAACATAAAACAGGAACACCACAAGCCATAGCTTCCAAAACAGGCAGACCTACGCCTTCATTAATTGCAGGAAAAACACAAACATCAGCTGCACTATACAATTTTGGAAGACTTTCTGGGGGAAAATAACCTGTTATAAAAATATCACTAGCAAAAGAACTATTAAATGCCAGTTCATGAATTTTGTCCGAGTATTCATTTCCGTCACCGGCAATTACAAGCCTGTGAGGTGCATTAGTTTTTTTCTTAAAAATTTCAAAGGCTTTTATGAGCTCTTCGTGTTTTTTATCAGGACCAGAAAGGCGTGTTGCACAAAGAAAATAAGGAGTTTTTATTGCAAAAGGATTTATCTGTACAATTTCTTCTTGAATTACGGATGGAAAAAAGTTTTTATGATCAATTCCATCTTTTACAATCTTTATTTTTTTAGATTTTATGCCTATTTTCATCAAATCTTTCTTTATATATTCGGTTGGACTTATAATTTTAAAAGCGTGATTTAATCCTTTTTTTAACTGATGACGGTAAGAAAATCCCATTTTCTTTAGCATTGGGGATAAAACAGAATTTACAACAACAATTGACTTTGCCGGTATTTTTGAAGCAACCACTTTTTCGCAAGCCGGAAAAATTACTGCATCGTAGCCATTTTTTTTGACAAATGACGGCAAAATCCGCCTATGCCACAGACGCTGAACAGCAATTTTATCACCAATATTTACGCTCACGAAATTAATTCCGTTATTCTGATTGTATGTATATCTGTCTTCTTCCAAACCAAAAAGTTCATACTCAAAGGAAGAATCCAAAGGAAGATTTGAAATAAAATTTAATAAATATGAGCCTAAACCAGATTTTGCATGGTCACAGCCAAAAGTATCTATTCCAATTTTCATACATTAAGGATTATAGCGATTTTTTTTTTAGTGTGCTATATTTACACTATGAGTGACAAAAATTGCTTTGACTTACTATCTCCAGAAATAAAAGAACGTCTTGAAAAATTAAATATTTTAACTCCAACTCCTGTACAAAATGAAATTATTCCTCAAATTTTAGAAAATAAAAATGTCATTTTTCAATCAGAAACAGGAACAGGAAAAACCTTTGCTTATCTTCTGCCAATAATAAAAAAAATAGAAGAAAATGATGACAAACAGAATGTAAAAGCAATTATCGTAGCACCAACTTTTGAACTTGCAAGTCAGATAAATCAGGCGGCGAAATCAGTTACAAACAGAAAAACCGCATTAATAATTGGCGGTGCTCCTGTAAAACGCCAGATTGAAGTTTTAAAAGAAAAACCTCAGATAATTATAGGAACAACAGCAAGACTTGTAGAACTTATCAGATTGAAGAAAATCAAAACTTCATCGGTTTCTTCTATAGTTTTTGATGAAACTGATAGACTTGTAAAAAAAGAATCTTATGAAGATACGGATAATTTGCGTCGCCTTGTTCCTCCTCTGTCTCAGGTTATTGCCTGTACGGCCACAATTAATAAACAGACAAAAATTTTCTTTGGTGGGATTAATAATGTAATTATGCCACCTGAAGATATTTTGAAAAAAAGAATCATACATTGGGCAATTTATTCTGAAACCCGAGATAAGATTGAAACTTTAAGAAAATTCTTAAATGCAGAAAATCCTTCCAAAGCACTGATTTTTACTTCTCGTGCCGATCAGGTAGAAAATATTTTCAACAAACTCACCTATAAAAAAATAGAATGTGCCTGCATTCACGCAAAAGCGGACAAAAAGGAAAGAAAATCTGCTATTGAAAAATTCAGAACTGGAAAAATAAAAATTCTTGTTACAAGTGATCTTGCAGCACGAGGTCTTGATATTCCAGAAATTTCACACGTAATTCAGATGGATTTGCCTTCTGACTATGATTTTTTTATTCATCGCGCAGGACGAACAGCTAGAGCTGGAAACAATGGAATAAATGTTGTAATTGGCGACGAATATGAAATGAATCATTACGCTGCACTAGAAAAGAAACTTGGCATAATTGTTTATCCAAAAGAAATTTGGAATGGAAAAATCAGAAAACCGGAACTTTAAATAAAGGGAACCTCTAAAAACGCGATATTTTAATTCGTTGTATTTTAACGAATTAAAACGCACGTATCTCTAAATAAAGCATTGTGAATGATTTTTAGAAATACCCTAAATGGAGAAAACTCAAAATTCCAAACATTCCTAAAACATCCGAAAACTTGAAGAATGAGCAGGTAGTGTTTATAATATCCGAATGAATTGGATTCTTTTTTGCGACGAATTGGATTTTTCTGAAAAAATTAACAGCTTTCTTTCAACTCAAGGTAAAAAAAATAAACTTTTTACAACAAACTTTAATATAAAGAATATCTTGAAAACTCATGACGAAATGATGTTGTCCGTCTGCTGTTTAATTGTTTGTACAAAAGAGCTTACTTTTGACGAAAAACTAGATATTTCAAGAGTCGTAGGTTTTATGGAAAGCCATGAAGTTCCTATTGTTACGAATATTGAATTTTTGGGAAAATCTGCAATCACAAAACTGACAAAGACAAAATATTTTAAAACTCAAGACGATTTTTTTAAATTTTTTACGGAAAATTATGAATCTTTCATAGAAAATTCTAAAAAACGAATCTCAAGAACAAAATTACTAAAAAAAGGTATTCCATTTACTCCTGATTGCCTGGCATCTTACATCGCTAAAAATAAATCAAAATTCTTTAACGAATTTATTACTGCCGGAATGAGCGTAAATGAACGCGACGACGAAGGCACGCCGCTGCTTAATATTGCCTGCCGAAATGATAATTTTGAACTTGCAAAAAAAATACTTGCAGAGGGAGCTGACATAAATTCCACTTCTCTTGATCGGGGATATACTCCGGTAATGGATGCTGTCTGGCGCGGAAATGAAAAACTTACGGATTTTTTAATTTCAAAGGGTGCTGATTTAAACACAATCAATAAGGAAGGTCAGACAAACTTGATTCTTGCAGTTGGTGCTGACCGCACAAAAATTGTAAAACTTCTTGCAGAAAATGGTGCAAACCCAGATATAAAAGATCATATGGGAATGAGTGCCTGGAATTATGCAAATCTGTTTAAAAAAACAAAAATTATTGAAATTTTAAAACCTTATCACAAGGAATATTAGTTTTTTTGGACTTTTATAATTTCAGTGCAAATTCCTGAATTAAGGGAACCTCTAAAAATTGAATTTTTAGGGGTAACTCTGAAAACGCGATGTTTTAATTCGTGCTATATCAACGAATTAAAACT
>CAVJCY010000042.1:0-22422 GCA_963648145.1 bacterium
TTCGACTGCCGGTTCTTCAGTTGCGATTTCAGAAACATCTTCGATTACAGGTTCAGCAGTAGAAACTGCAGAAAGTTTTTCGATTGCCGGTTCATCGGTTGTGATTTCAGAAACCTCTTCGACTGCCGGTTCTTCAGTTGTGATTTCAGAAACTTCTTCGATTACAGGTTCATCAGTTGTGATTTCAGAAAACTCTTCGATTACCGGTTCTTCATTAGAAACTTCAGTAATATCTTCAACTACAGGTTTCTCTGCGATTTCTTCTGATACTTCATCGTGAATTGGAATCGAGATTTCTTCTGGTAAATCTGAATAATCAGTGTTTTCAGGTGAAATAAAATTGTCACTTATGTCTGTTTCTTCTTCGGCAACTGCAGTTTCTTCTTGTGCCGGGCTTTCTTCAGCAACAGGTTCTGTTGTGTCGGTATTAATTTCTGCAGTGTTCATAATATTGTCCAATTCATCAAATGAAAGGGCAATTGTATCGTCTCCATCGTCTTTTGCAAAAAATCCGTTGTCTTCTTCTATTTTTTCGTCCTCAGGTTTTATTTCGTCGGATAAAACTTTTTCTGCATTTAAGGTTGAAGTTTTAAATTCTTCGTAGTCAGACTTCAATTGTGAAACATCATTTTTGATACTTGTGATTTCTGCAAAAATCTGCTGCAAAAGTGTGTTTGTGATATTTGTGTTTTCTGAATTTGCGGAAATATTTTCTGTAACAGGTGTTTCTGCCTGGATTTCAGATTCTTCTACTGTTTCATTTGATGAATCTGTTTTTATTTCATTTACAACAGGTGCTGTTGCTGTATTTGAATCACCTACAAAGAGATCAAAATCAACTTTGTCTTCTTTTTTCTTTGCATCTTCAACATTCTGAGTAACAGGAGTTTCTTCGGCATCTTCTTCAATTCCGAAGTCAGAAAGATCTACGGATTCGGTTTCAATATTACTTTCAGAAGGGGCTTTGAAATCATCAAGAGAAATATCTTCTGTAGTTGTAGGCTCAGTCACTTCTTCAAAATTGATTTCTTCGGACGGTTCTGAATAATCGTTTTCGTCAATATCATAATCAGAATCAATACTTACATTTTCTTCTGTCTGAATATCCTCTACAGAATCATCAAAATTCAAATCCATTTCAATCGGTGGCTCATCAACAATTACATCTTCTTTAGGCTGATCCACTGCGACAGGGGCATCAGAAAAACCATCCCCTAAAAAGTCATCAAGAGAAATGTCATCTGAATCGCCATTTGATGACGGAATTGAAACCTGGGTATCACTTGAAAAACCGTTGTTTCCGGCTGCTACAGATTCGTCAGAAAAACCACCGTCCATAAAGTCATCAAGATTGATTTCTCCATCAGGAATGTCATCTAAGTTTAAATCCGTCAAATCTGGAGATGAAGTTTCTTGTGTTGTATCTGGAATTTCAAAAGTTTCAGTTTTGGATTCTGTAATTTCTGTATCATTTGCAACAGTTGCTGTTTCTGTTTCTGAATTAAAATCTTCTGTTACATCTGTTTTCTGTACAGAAAAATCATCAGTATTTGCAGTTTCAAAATCAGAATCTGCAGATGTTTCTCCCACAGGTTCATTAAAATCAAAACTGTCGGAAATTAAAATATCTTCAAAATTTTCTGATTTTAAATCGTTGATTTTAAAATCATCACTATTTGTTAAATTTGCAAGTTCATCAGTTGACAGGGCAGTGTCTGATTCATCAAAAATTTCAGGAATGTCTGAACTCTGATTTGCATCAGTTCCTGGAAGTTCTTCCTTAAACATATCAGAAAAATCCGTGTCATTAAAATCCGGCAATTCAAGATTGTCAGTTTCTGCAATATCATTTTCCGAAACAGGAATAGAATTAACTTCTTTATCACCCGAATGTTTTACCCAAACGCCGTAACTTTCAAGATCTTTTGTATCATCAGTTGAATTGTCCATATTTCCCTCTTAATCAGGTAGTTTTATATAGAAAATATCGGCAGATTAATGCTTTTTCTATACAATTAAGTAATATTCTGCTGATTTCAGAAATTATTTTTTAGAAAACATTAATTTTTTCGATTTTTTTTCAATATATAAGAGCCTTTATTAGTAAAAATTATAACACATTTTTTTGATTCAGAAAATAAAAAATCAAGCCGATACTCTTTATATTATGAAAAGGGTAAAGTATTTGCTGGTTGCTGCAGTTACGGTTTTTGTTTACGTAATTTTGTCTGTTACTGCCGGTCAAAACAGTTTTGCAAGTTTTAATAATCTCAATGAACAAAAAAAAGAAATTGCGAAACGTGTTAGTGATATAGAATCTATTAATGATGAGTTGAAACTTGAATATTATGCCCTTCAAAATGACAAAGCCGTTATTGCCGCTTATGCACATAAACTTGATTATGTTTCTGATGGCGAAAAACTTGTAAAAGTTAATGGACTTACTCCTTTTCAAACAAATATTTATGATACCGGAACTGTAAAAAAACATGTTGAGTCGGAATTTCTTTCTGAAAAAACAATAAAAATTATTTCTTTGTGTGGCGGTGTCTTTGCGTTTGTTATGATTTTTATGATTGATGTTAGTTTTGGACGATTCACTTCAAAGAAGAATAAAAAAACGCTCGTAAAAGGAATTCCTATATATGATTTGCAGCAAATCTGATAAAGACTCAAAAGAAAAAGTTATAACAGCTCTAAAAAATAAAAAAATTGTAGTAATACCAACTGATACTGTTTACGGCTTTTCTGGAGTTTGTGATTCTGAGGTTGCAGAAAAAATCCGAGAAATAAAAGGAAGGGCAGAAAATAAACCCTTTATTCAGTTGATTGCCCGTCCTGAAGATCTAAAAAACTACACAGATTATTCTATTCCTGAAAAATTACTGAAATATTGGCCAGGACCTCTTACAATCATTGTAAATGACAAAAGATTGCAAAATAATGAAATAAAAACTACGGCTTTTCGTTGTCCTGGTGATTTGTGGCTTAGGAATATTCTTGCAGAACTTGAAACTCCACTTTATTCAACAAGTTTAAACCGCAGTGGAGAGCCTGTATTGTACGAAGAAAAAGAAATCTTAGAAGAATTTTCAGCTGAAGTGGATTTAATAGTCCTTGACGGCAATAAAAAAGATGCGCTTCCTTCAACGATTGTACGTTGCACTGATGGAGAAATAAAAATCTTGCGTCAGGGAAGTTTAAAAATTGAATAATCAGTTTTTAGAGAATTTTAAGGGAATATTTAAAAGTTGCAATTTTTAGATGTATCTTTGACCATTAATTTATTCTTTTCCAGGTGACTGAAATTTCTGAGTAAGAATAAGTGTCACCCTGTGCCGTGAGAGTTCGCTTTTTTCCTGTAAGCGTGTCAGAATCCGTTACTTTTAATGTCCAGACAATTGGGTCTGCAGAAACAGCGGCTTTTAAAGCGGTTGTTCGTGGCAGTTCTGGAAAAAAAGAAGCATTTGATTTTCCTTTTTGAGTGATAATAACAGACTGATTTTCATTTTCTGTAACAATTTTGATTTCTATGTTCATTGAAGCACCGTTTTTAAAGATTACAAAGCCTCTGCCACCGCGCATAATAACAATTTTATCAATATAATTTTCACCGCTCCAGTTCCCGCTTAAAATATCTGAAGAAATTTTAGTTTGTGAAAAAGGTGTCTTTGTTTCGAAGGAAGCATCTGAGTGATTTTCTTTATTATTTTCAATAAGATTTTTTATGGAAGTCTGCAAAATTGATTTTGATTCCATCAAAATTTTATAAAATGAATCATAATCTTTTGATTGTGAAAATTCTTTTCCGGAATTTTTGTTATAAACGTGAAGTATCACCGTCCAAGAGTCTTCTGCCTTGTTATTTTTTTTAATTTCTGCATAAAACGCAATCGCGTCTTCTGTAAAACTGCTTATTTCGGGGATTTTTTTGGAAGAATCTTCTGTCCTTTTGTCTGTTAAGGCAAAATTTTGGATTTCGCAAAGTTGAGTATAATAAAAATCACTCGTCATTTTCAGCATATTTTGGTCGACTTCTGTTGCGCTTATACCAAAATAGTCAATTTTGTATTGCTGTGCAAACACCGAAGTTAGCAGAAAAAGATTGAGAAGGCTTAATATCAAAAGAAGTTTTTTCTTTCTATTCAAACTGTTTCCTGTAATAAAAAAGAAAATGTCAGAACAAAGTAACAGACAAGTTGATAAAAAATCTGTTTTCAAAGTTACCTCTAAAAATTGCAATTTTTAGAGGTTCCCTTTATTTCTGGCGTTCTCTGAATTCTCTTTGTAAATCTCTTTTTATGTCCCTGTCTTTTATGGTAGCTCTTTTGTCAAATTGTTTTTTACCCTTACAAATCCCCAATGCTATTTTTACACGACCGTTTTTTAAATAAACCTCAATTGGAATAAGCGTGTAGCCTTTGTTGTCAACTTTTCTTGCAATTCTTTTTATTTCATCTTTGTGAAGAAGAAGTTTTTTTGGTCTGTCAGGATTATGATTAAAAATCGAAGAAAATGAATATTCCGAAATGTGAAAATTTTTAATCCAAACTTCGTCGTTTATAACTTCTCCAAAAGAGTCTGGAAAAGAAATGTTGCCGTTTCTGACAGATTTTACTTCAGTTCCTTCCAAAACAACTCCACATTCATAAGTGTCTTCTATAAAGTAATCAAATCTTGCCTTACGGTTTTCTGCAATTGTTTTTTTAGCCTCTGACATTCTTTTGATTATAAAGTATCGCTTTGAGGCTTGCAAGTTGACGCTTTTGAACGATATAATTTCAGAATGAAACAGAGAATTGAGCAGTTTTCTTATGTAGAACGAAAGAAAAAACAGCACAGAATTGTAGCCATCAGTTTTACTTCGATTGCTGTTTTTGTCAGTCTTAATCTTATAATGGAATTTCTGATTTTTCCGGTAAGGCAGGTTTCTATTTCTATGGCTCCGGATGTTTCTTCATCTTCTGTAATTATGGTAACTCCCTTAAAAGTAAAATTAAAAAGAGGAGACGTTGTACTTCTTGAACCTCGTTCAAATAATGAATTATCAAAGTCTAAAAAAGTCCAGAATATTTTTGTAAAATTTTTCACGGCAAATCAGTTTAATTTAAAGAGTCATAATGATTTTCCGGGTACTCAAAATGAATTGCGACGAATTATTGGTGTACCCGGTGACACAATTTATATGCGTGACTATGTAATGTACATAAAACCGGACGGAGAAAAACATTTTTTGACAGAATTTGAACTGGTTTCAAAAAAATATAATGTAAATTTTTCGGTTGCGCCTGCTCAATGGGATACGGAAATTGGTGTTCCCGGTTTTTTTGAGGAATTTCACCTTGGTCCTGATGAATATTTTGTGCTTGGTGATAATAGAAAGTCCTGTTCTGATTCAAGATTGTGGGGCAGTGTGGAACGCAAAGAAATTGCAGCAAAAGCACTGTTCTGCTATTTTCCGTTTACAAAATTAAAAATTTATTAGACTCAAAGCTTTCATGCAATACACAGAAGTTAATTCACTTTATATACACATTCCGTTTTGTATTTCAAAATGTGCTTATTGTGATTTTTTTTCTGTTACGAACTGTTTTGATCAAAAAAATGAAATTCCGCAATCTTATTTGACGGCCTTGTGCAATGAAATTAATTTTAGAAAAAATCAGTTTAATATTCAGAATTTAAAAACAATTTACATTGGAGGAGGCACCCCAAGCCTTTTGTCTGAAAAGCAATTGTCAGAACTTTTATCCCATTTGAAAAATAATTTTAAAACTGAAAGTGCAGAAATTTCAATTGAGGTGAATCCTGATGATTTGACAGAAGAAAAAATTAATACATTTAAAACTTGTGGCATTAATAGAATTTCCTGCGGAATTCAAAGTTTAAACGAAAATTCTTTGAAGTTTGTAAAACGTCGTGCCAGTACGCTGCAAAATATTGAGGTTATAAAACTTTTAAAAAAATCGGGAGTAAAATTTTCTGTTGATTTGATATGTGGTCTTCCCTATGAAACTGAAAAATCGTTTTTGCAGGCTCTTGATTTTGTGATTTTAAATAGGCCGTCGCATATTTCAATGTATTCTTTGACAATTGAAGATGAAACGCCACTGGGAAAATTTTTTAATAACAGCGATATTGGTTATGACTATGATTTTGCTGATACTCTCTGGTTAAAAGCAAAAGAAATATTGAAAAAAAACGGATATTTTCAGTATGAAGTCTCTAATTTTGCACTCAAAAATGATAATCAAAAAAATGAATGTATGCACAATCTTGTTTACTGGAATCATCAAAGCTATGCAGGTTGCGGAAGTGGTGCAACTGGAACGGTTTATACTGAGTACGGTGAGGGAAAAAGATGGATAAATGTTTGTGATGTAAAGAAATATACGGATTTTTGGAATTCAGCTGATAGAAAAAATGTACAGTCTTTAGCACAAACTTCAGAAGAAATAGATTTGGAAACTTCAAAATTTGAATATTTTATGATGGGAATGCGAAAAACTTCCGGTGTTTCTCAAAATCATTTTAGGTCTGTTTTTAATCAGGACTGGTCACAGAATTTTTCAGAACTTTGTGCAAAATGGAAAATGAAAAAACTTCTTGAGATTGAAGAAATTAATGGCGATAAAATTGCAAGACTAAACGAAAAAGGCCTGCTTTTTTTGAATAATTTTCTTGAAAATCTGTAAAAAATCAAGAAAATGGATAAAAATTAACGGATTTCTCTAAAAAATCTTTTTCAATGCTTTTTCAAAGAGACATTCGAGTTTTAATTCATCGATATATGCCACGAATTAAAACATCGCGTTTTCAAAGATACCTCTAAAAACTGCAATTTTTAGAGCCTCCTAATACGGAATTGTAATTATAAAACAGGAACCTTTCCCTTTTTCTGATTCAACTTTGATGTCCCAGCCGTGAATGTTGATTATGTTTTGCACTACGGAAAGTCCGATTCCCATGCCTTCTTCGTGGCGGCTTAAACTTGCACGGTAGAATAAATCAAAAATATGTGTGCAATCTTCTTCTGAAATTCCAATGCCGGTGTCCTGTATTTTAAAAATTATGACCTTTTTATGTTCTTCTGTTGTACCTAAAGTCGCAATAAAGGAAATTGTGTCATTTTTTTCTGTGTAGCGCAAAGCATTGGAAAAAATATTTTCAAAGGCACGATGAACAAGCTGTGCATTCAGAGGAATAAAAATATCCTGTGGAATCTGAATGTCGGTTATGAGTTCACGTTCAAAAACTCCAATGGTATTCTTGCATTCAGTTGCAAAATCTTTTATGAGTTTTGTAATATTTTCCGGCGTCAGTGAATCATGAATTTCTGAAGTATTCATTTTTGTGTAATTAATAAGAGAGTCGATCATGCCTTCTAGTTGAGAAGATTTTGTTTCAATTAAATTCAGCGATGTTTTTATTTCTTCCGGATCTGTAATTATTCCGTCCCGCAGTCCTTCTGTGTAACCTTTTATTACTGCAACAGGAGTCCTGAGGTCGTGACTAATTCCCATAATCAATTTTGTTTTACGGTTTTGAGCTTCTAGGAGTGAAATACGCATTTTTTCAAGACTGTCTGCAATAGAAGTGATTTCGTTGCTTTTAAACTTTTTACCATTTATGTTGATTTTTGCGTTCAGATTTCCGTCTGCAATTTCTTGAGTTGATTTTTCAAGAAGTGAAATTGATTTAAAAATTCCACGGCTAATCAAAATTAAAATTACAAGAATAACTGCAACAAATCCGAATAAAAAGTAGAGCAGAGGATAAATTATATTTGGTTTTGGATTTTTTTTATGTTGTTGTTTTTTTTTAGGAATTCTAGTTGCATAAAGTGTATTTTCATCGTCATTTATTTTTGAAAACTGATAAAAGTAACGTGGCGAAGAATTTTGAATCTCGCTCCAAAAATCCTCTACGTCAATTTTCGTCCCTGATTGGTAGTCAGATATTGTAGAAAGGACAACTAGATAAGTTTGATTTTCTGAGTTTTTCTTTAACACGAGTGCTTCTACATCTGGTGGAAGATTTTTAAATTCATTTTTAATTTCTGCCCATTCTTGTTTTGAATAAGTTTTTTTGTAAGTTTTTTCTATATTTTCCGAACCACTCATGATAAGCCGTTGCGAAGATGTTAAATACCTGTGCATAACAATAAAAAGTATTGAAAGCAGCGGTATTGTGATTATTAATGAAGATAATAGAACAAATTGTTTTTTGATTGTCATAAAGTATGTATTTCTTATTCCTGGCCTGTGATTTTAGATTTGTCGAAAATATAACCTTTGCTGAATTCTGTTCTTATGAATTCAGGATTTGAAGGATCTGTTTCAATTTTTTTTCTGAGGCGCTGAACGTAAACTGCAACGGCGGTTATGTCTCCGTACTGAATTTTCCAGACATTTTGATAAATATTTTCCGGAGAAAGAACTTCGCCGGCGTGTTTTACAAGATATTCTAAGACTCCATATTCTTTGTTAGAAAGAGGAATTTTTGTTGTTCCTAATTTTAAAACGCAGGAACTTAAAAGCAGTGTGTAAGAACCAAACTGAATGGAAGCTTCTGCCTTTGCATTTGCAGAAACCTGACGGCGCAAATTTGCTTTTACTCTTGCAACGAGAACACTTGGTGAAAATGGCTTTGTAACAAATTCGTCTGCCCCGATCCCCAGGCCTTTTATAATGTCTTCATCTGCATCGCGGGCAGAAAGAATCATTACAGGTGGCATTTTTTCGCTGAAATTCTTTTTTATTTCCGTTAAAAATTCAAAACCGCTCATTCCAGGAAGATTTAAATCCAGAAGAATCATATCTGGAAAAACATTGTTACTGATTTCTGACAAAGCATCTTCTGCTTTATAAAAAGGCTTAGTGTCAATTTCGGATTTATTCAGATAAAGGCATACAAGTTTTGAAATTGATTCTTCGTCTTCTATTACAAATATTAAAGGTTTTGTGTCTGTCATATATTTTTCCTTAATGAGGGCATCTGAAAATTGCAATTTTAGAGATATCTTTGCCCTAATGATTGAATTATAAATTGACATCTTAAAAAATAAAATAAATTCGCTTTCTTATAACGTTTTTTTTATTCATAAAACAGAATGTTATGGGAACCTCTAAAATTGCAATCTTGTCCTTATGACTTGTATTTTTCGCAAAATTATTTTATGGGACTTTTGCAGCAGGGATTGGAATGGCCGCGTAGCGGGATTTTGCAGGCGAACACCATTGTTCTGGTGCGTAGCGCAAAAGCCGGAGGCGGAAGCCGTAGCCATGGAAAGCCCGGCGACGCGAATGCGGCGGCTGCCCATGTGGTAAAAAAAATATTTTATTGAAATATACGGGGAAATGGTTATAATTGAAACGATTATAATTTTAAAAATGGATTAAAATCATATGATTGATGTAATGCGGTTAGATGGGAAAAAATTTTGGGTGAATCCGCACATGATTGAAAGTATGGAAGTACATCCGGATTTAACTTTAACAATGTTGTCCGGTAATAAAATCATTGTTAAAAATTCTCCTGAAGAAGTCATTCAAAAAATAATCGAATATCGCAAAAAAATCGGTTCTGATGCACAAGAGGTGTTGTAATGGATATAGCAACAATAGTCGGTTTTATTGGTGGTGCTGCCATGATTATCATGTCAGTTATTACGTCTGGAGGTACAATCGCTGGAATTTTTGACCTTCCTTCCGTTTTTATGACAATTGGCGGTTCATATTTTTCCATTTTTATTTGTGCACCTTTAAAAAAAGCTGTTGGAATTTTTAAACTTGTTGGAAGATGTTTTAAGGTTCCTGATTTTGGTGAAAAAAATATCCTTACAACGATGCAGACTCTTTCTGAAAAAGCAAGACGTGAAGGAATCCTTGCCCTTGAAGATGGTCTTGATGATCTTGATGATCCGTTTATGAAAACCGGATTGAGACTTGTTGTTGACGGTACGGATGCAAATATTATCCGTTCCATTATGGAAAATGAAATGAATCAGTGTGAAGCAAGGCACATGGATTGGATTAATATTATTAACCAGTGGGCAGGATTTGCACCTGGTTTTGGTATGATGGGAACTGTAGTAGGTTTGATTGGTATGTTAAACAATATGGAAGATAAAAGTTCCCTTGGTCCTAATATGGCTGTTGCTTTGATTACTACACTTTATGGTTCTATGATGGCAAACTGGATTATTACCCCTCTTGGTCAAAAACTTCTTTCACAGAATGCTGCAGAAATGCGCGTAAAAGAAATGATTATTGAAGGTGTACTTGCAATTCAGGCTGGTGAAAATCCTAGAATTATGGCTCAGAAACTTCTTACATATCTTGATCCTGTTGCAAGAAAAGCTATAGAAGCGGACGTTCTTAAAGATTAGTTTTGTTGATTTAAGGTATAAAAAGTATGGGAAAAAAAGCAAAAGAGCCTGATAAACCGTCAACCTCCTGGCAGGGTACTTATGGTGACATGATTACCCTTATGCTATGTTTCTTTGTAATGCTTTACAATCCTTCTGAGGTGGATGTTACACAGCTTGCAACAATTACTCAAAGTTTACAGATGAATGAAACTGAATCAGTTTCCGGTGGTTTGTCTTTGTCTGCTGGTCAGCTTTCTGATTTGGGAAATAATATTAATTCTTTACCCTCTATGGAAAAAGGGAAATCTTTGGGACTTGCTAAGAAAAAGGCGGTAAGTCTTTTTTCTCCGGACATAAAATCTAATAAAGTTACTGTGACTAGTGATGAACGAGGTCTGATTATTACACTTCTTTCGGACAGTTTTTTTGATGAAGGCAGTGCGGAACTTAATATTAATGAGGCTCGGGAAACTTTGCTACGGCTTGCACAGTTTTTTAATGTTCCAGAAATTCAAAATAAGCGTTACAGAATTGAAGGTCATACTGATAGTACTCCTGTGAGTACGGACAGTAAATTTCCGAGTAACTGGGAACTTTCTGCGGCACGGGCAATTAATGTTCTTCACTATTTAGCCGATTATGGAGTAAGAGAGAAAAACTTTTCTGTTGCCGGATATGCAGATACGCGGCCGATGTTTGAAACAAATACACCGGAAGCTAAAGCGTATAACAGAAGAGTTGATATAGTTATACTAGATGAAGGACACTTTTAATATTTTATTTTTGATATTATTATTAAGGATTAAGGGATTCTCTAAAAATTGTAAATTTTAGAGGCAGCTTTGAAAATGTGTTTGGAGGGGTGAAATGGCAGATGACGATGAAATCAGTTTGGGCGATGATGTAAATAGTGGTGTTGCTGGAAAAAAAGGCGGAGCATTTGGAGCATTTATATCAAAATTTTTGAAATTGATAATTATTGCTCTTGCTGCGGTTTTAGTTATTGTCACTGTTGTTATAATTACCTATCGCATCACTTCAAGCAATGGAAGTAAAAAAGCTACTTCGTACCAGTATCTTTCTTCGGAAGATTATGAGGGTGGAAAAAAGGAAATTTATGATTGGTATACTTCACTTGGTATGATTCAAACCCAAACTTGTGATGACCAGCCTGCAACTGTGCGTGTTGATATTGCTTTGGGGTATACAAAAGATGATAAAAAGACTTCAACTGAAATAACTCAGCAGACTATTCCTATCAAAGATTTTTTAAGAAAATATTTTAGCAGTAAGACTGCCGCTGAATTAAGAAATTCAAATAATGAAGATGCCTTGAAAATTGAAATTCGTAATGGAATTAATGATAAAATCTTAAGTGAATCAAAAATACGGGATATATCTTTTCAGACAAAAGATGTAGTTCAACAGTTTTAAATGGAACCTCTAAAAATTGCAGTTTTTAGAGGTATCGAAAGAAAACGCGATGTTTTAATTCGTGCTATATCAACGAATTAAAACTCGCAGGTATCTCTAAAAAAGCATCGAAAATGATTTTTTAGAGATACCCTGAAATTGATGTTCAGCACTAAAAATAAAGTGCTTTGCTATTTGGAAGGTGTTTGTTAATGAATGAAGTTCTTTCGCAGGACGAAATTGACCAGTTGCTGACGGCAATCAGTTCAGGAGATGCTGATAATGATGATTATAAAGCCGTCAACAACACAAAAAAAATTAAAATCTATGATTTTAAGCGCCCTGATAAATTTTCAAAAGAACAGTTGCGTACAGTATCAAATATGCATGAAAGCTTTGCACGTTTAACTACGACGACTCTTTCTGCACAACTTCGTTCTATTGCTCATGTTCACGTTGCTTCTGTAGATCAGTTGACTTATGAGGAATTTATCCGTTCAATTCCAACACCAACTACTTTAGCCGTAATAAATATGGATCCGTTGAAAGGTGATGCCGTTCTTGAAATTGACCCTGCCATTACTTTTTGTATGATTGACCGACTTTTTGGCGGACGCGGTGCAACTACCGGAAATAAAAATCGTGACCTTACTGATATTGAACAGGAAGTAATGGAAGGCGTTATTGTCCGTATTCTTGCAAATATCCGTGAAGCTTGGACTCAGGTTATTGATTTAAGACCTAGATTTTCCAGAATTGAAACAAATCCTCAGTTTGCTCAGATTGTTGCCCCAACAGAAATGGTAGTTCTTATTACGCTTGAAACTAAAGTTGGGGACGAAGAAGGTATGATGAACTTTTGTATTCCTTACTTTGTACTTGAGCCTATTATTTCAAAATTGTCATCTCAGTACTGGTATAGTTCTGTCAGAAAGAATTCTACCACACAATATCTTGGTACGATTAAACAGCAGTTGACTTCTGTTGATATGGATGTTGTTGCCGAGGTTGGAACTATTGATTTGCCTATTAGAGATGTGCTTTCACTCAGAGTTGGTGATGTTGTACGTCTTTCTAATAAAAAAGTTGGGGATCCTTTAACTTTAAATATTGGAAACCAGAAGAAATTTTACTGTCAGCCTGGCGTTGTCGGAAAAAAGATGGCGGTTCAGATTACCGGTAAAATTGAAAATGTAGAAAATGATGAATTAGATGAGCTTTCTGTAGAAGGAGACGAAACATATGAGTGATGGTGCAATCTCACAAGACGAAATTGATGCTTTATTGTCCGGTGTGTCTGTTGACGGATTAAATTCGTCCGGTCATGTAGGAAATACTCCAAATTATAATTTTGATATTCCGACATTAAAAAATCTTGCAGTGGATTTGAAGCCAAAACTGCAGGAAAAAATTAATGCCTATTCCGGAGCAAACTTTAGCGTTGATGTTCCTGTGGTTGAAGAAATTGACAGGGATCGTCTGCTTTCTAAACTTCCGGAAGTGCTTATTGCAGTTAACGCTGATTATACGGACGGTGTAAAGGGAAGTCATTTATATCTGGTTTCTAATGAATTTGCCTTAAAATTGAATCAGCTTATGACTCATGAAGATTCCGTGCAGGTTGATGATATGATTTTGGGTATGGTTTCTGAAGCTATTGCAACACATATCAGTGCACAAATTGATGCCATTGAAGCTGGCGGTAAGGTAAAGGGACTTTCTTACGCTCCTCCGCAGGCTGTAAATGAATCAAAAGCAATGATTATGTTCCCTGCCGGAAAATTTGTACTTATAAGTTATCCATTAACCTTGGACGGCAATGCTTATACTATCTGGGAATGTCTTGCAGGCGATGTTGCAGAAGCAATTTCAAAGGCTCTTGGAGCAGACACAGAAGAAGCACTTACTCCTATTGATTTGGGAATGGGAGATACTTCTATGAATGGCATGGGCGGAATGCAGCAGCAACCAATGATGAATTCTATGAATGGAATGAATGGTATGCAGATGCAGCAACCAATGATGGGCAATATGAATTCTATGAACGGTATGGGCGGAATGCAGCAGCCGATGGTGAATCCAATGAATATGAACGGTATGCTCGGCATGAATAATATGAATACAGGTATGAATATGGGAATGAATGTTCCTAATATTCAGCAGGTTCAGTATCCGTCTTTTCAGCAAAATCCTAATATTGGTGAACAGGGTAACATCAGTTTGATTATGGATGTTACAATGGAAATGACCGTAGAACTTGGCCGTTGTAAAAAATCAATCAAGGAAATTCTTGGCATGGGCGAAGGTACTATCATCGAGCTTGAAAAACTTGCCGGAGAACCTGTAGATATTCTTGTAAATCATAAACCTATTGCAAAAGGTGAAGTCGTTGTCATTGATGAAAATTTTGGTGTTCGTGTAACTGAAGTTCTTTCTCCAATGGAACGAGTAAGTGACTTAAGTTAAAAATCGTTGCAGATTTTTGAGGGTGGGGAAAATTGGTCAAAAAAAAATCATTAATGGCAGTACTCTTTATGTTGCTGTCATTGTCTTTTAGTATTTTTGCACAAAATCAAACTTCTGAAGTTTCAGATTCTAAAAATCAGAGTGTCGAAACTGCCGTAGACGAAACTCAATTTGTTTTTTCGGATGCGACACCTTCCAATTCCAGTAATTCTTCTGAATATAAAGCTCCGAATTATACGGGTGCAGTCATAAGAACGATAATTGCACTTGTCGTTGTTATTTTTCTTCTCTACTGGATTTTAAGAATCATAAAAAAAAGGTCAAATGTTGTAAAAAGTGATGATGATTTTTTGCGCCGGGCTGCGTATATCACGGTTGGCAATGGAAATAAAACTGTAGAAGTAATAACTCTTATAGATCGGGCCTATGTTATTGGCGTTTCTGATGATAAAATCACTCTTATTGATGAAATTACTGATGAAAAAGAACGGGATAAAGATTTAATTCAGTCGATGAATTTAAATGCTGATAAAAAAAATAAGACAAAAAAGCCTGCAACATTCGCAGAAGTTCTTGATATGTTTACCGGAAAATTTAATTCCACCTCTTCCGAAACAAAAAAGAAAAAATCAAAATGGTCACTTTTTAATAAATCTGAAGAAACTATTGATGAGCTTTTAAATAAAAATTCTTCCGAAGAAAATTTGCGAGAGGAAGAAGAGGTTTCTGAAAAGTCAGAAAGTCAGTCTGAATAAAATTGAGGTCGTGTTATGAATTTTATGAAAAAAATCAGCATTATTTCAGTTTTTCTTCTGCTATTTTCTGTTTTTTCTGTGACTGCCCAGTCGTTTCCGCAAGGTTCGGCTTCCGGTACAACGGAAATGAGCGATAACGTTCAGTCCTCGTTAATTCCGAATGTTTCAATAAATGTAACTGAGCCTCAAAATGGCAGGGAAGTTGCCTTTTCGCTGCGACTTTTGATAATTCTTACAATTTTGACGCTTGCACCAAGTATTTTAATTTTATGTACTTGCTTTTTGCGATTTTCAATTGTTCTTGATTTTATAAAACGAGCTTTGTCTTTGCAACAGGTTCCGCCAACATCAGTTTTAAACGGAATTGCGCTTTTTATGACTTTTTTTGCAATGTGGCCGACGTTCACAAAAATTTATAATAATGCTTATAAACCTATGGCAAACGGAGAAATAGGGATAGAGCAGGCTTATAAGGAAGCTGAAAGTCCGTTGCGTGTTTTTATGTATCAGCAGATGGGAGAAGATACTTCCTACATAAAAATGTTTATGAGTATGGCAAAACAGGACAAACCTCAGACTCTTGCCGATGTTCCGACATATGTTCTTATTCCGTCTTACATTTTGCATGAATTAACGGTCGCGTTTAAAATCGGAATTTTGCTTTACATTCCATTCATATTAATTGATATGATTACGGCAAGTATTCTTATGGCAATGGGAATGATGATGTTGCCACCAGCACAAATTTCAATGCCTTTTAAATTAATTCTGTTTGTTTTGATTGATGGCTGGGGACTTTTGACTCAGCAGCTTTTTGTCGGGGTAATTCATTAAAATCTTTTGGAGTACTAAAAAATGTCTGTAAGTGAAATAAATGTTCTGATGCGTGGCGCAATAATTGAGGTTTTAAAGGTAATTGTTCCAATTCTTGGAGTTACCCTTGTTGTTGGCCTTATCGTTGCAATTTTGCAGGCCATAACGTCAATTCAGGAACAGACTCTGACATTTTTGCCAAAACTTTTAGTAATTCTGTTGATTCTTGCTTTGTTCGGCGGATTTTTCTTTACCGGACTTGGACAATATACCATTCAACTTTTTTCCAGAATTCCATATTTTTCAAAATAAAAGGTGTGATATTTGAATCAAATAATTTCTAATGCACCAGTATTTCTCTTACTTTTTGGAAGAGTTTTTGCCCTGTTGATGACTTTGCCGTTATTTTCCATGCGCTCAGTTTCAGGAGTGGCAAAAGTTGCACTGGCAGGGTACATGGCGTTTTTTTCGCTGGGAAACATAGATTTAACGAAATATTCCTACATGGTGAGTACAGACGGAATTGCATCTTTGCATTTTGTTTTACTTTTAGTTGGCGAAGTCTTGATTGGTATTATTATGGGGCTTTATGTTTCAATTATTTTCTCGGCATTCAGTTCTGCAGGCCAGTTTATAGGATTTCAAATGGGACTTAGTATTGCGTCTTCCTATGATGTTTCAAGTCAAGTTGAAAATCCTCTGATGGGACAATTTTTTAATCTGGTGGCCATGCTTGTTTTTTTGCAGACAAAATGGTTCCAGGAATTATTTTTGAACGGTCTGACATCCAGTTTTAAGGCAATTTCTGCCGTTGATTTTGCACTTTATCAGGAATCTTTTGTGAATTTTTTATTAAGAGGCCTTACCAATCTTTTTGCGGACGCAATGATTATTGCACTGCCGATTATGGGAAGTCTTTTTTTAATTACAATCTGCACCGGGCTTTTAGGCAAGGCGGCACCGCAGATGAACCTTCTTTCTGAAGGTTTTCCGGTTATGATTATTGTCGGATACATTATCATTATTTTCTTTATTCCGAATCTTGTTGATTTTTTTGTAAGGTCGTTTAAATCAGGTTTTGCGGAAATGCAGCAACTTTTCATTACAGTTTCAGGGGGAATTAAATAATGGCTGCAGAAGATGAAGGAAGAACGGAGGCACCTTCCGAGTCTCGTTTACAAAAAAAGAGAAAGGAAGGTAAGGTTCCTAAAAGTGCTGAAGTAAGTTCAGCGTTAATCCTTTTATTATGTGTCATTTTTATAATGGTTACTGCAAAGTGGCTTTTTAACAATCTGACTTCAATTTTGCGTTATTATTTTTTACAAACAGGAAAAGAGCAAATAAACGTTCCTCTTTTACGGCATTTTTTTCTTGAATATTTCTTAAAATCAATTTTACCAGTCTTTTTGATTGCAATACTTGCCGGAATTATCGGGAATATTGTACAAACGCGTGGATTTGTAATAAGTCTGGATCCTATAAAGCCAAATCCTGAAAAAATAATTCCAAGACCTGGCGAATGGCTCAAAAGTAGAATTTTTTCAAGAAAAGGAATCTTCAATATTGCAAAAGCTTTGTTAAAAGTTGTGCTAATAGTGTTGACGGGGTATATAGTCATCAAAAAAGATATTTTTATTCTGATTCAGGTTATTAATACCGGGGATATTGCCGGTGCTTTGCAGAAAATTGGCAGTATGGCGGCGCAGCTTTTAATTATTGTTGCCGTGTTTTTTCTGATTATTTCTGTTATTGATTTTTTTGTGGAACGTTTTAACTTTCTTGAAGAAATGAAAATGACAAAGCAGGAAGTAAAAGAAGAATACAAAGAAGAGGAAGGCGATCCTGAAGTAAAAAATCGTCTGAATCAGATGCAGATGGAAATGTTGAGGCGTAATATTCCAAAAGCCGTTGCCGAATCTGATGTTGTAATTGCGAACCCGACTCATTATGCTGTTGCGCTGAAATATGACAGGTCTGTTGCTGACTCTCCTTTTTTAAAGGCAAAGGGTGAAGGTGGAGTTGCTCAGACAATAAAACGTATTGCCCGCGAAAATAGTATCCCGATTGTTGAAAATAAGCCTGTGGCGCGCGAATTATATACAAATACGGAAATTGGTGCTATAATTCCCGATATATATATTCGTACAATTGTAGAAATTTATACACAATTAGACAAATTTAAAAAATATAGTAAATAGTAGATTGCTGGGTGGGGACTAATGGCAAACGAAGGTAGAGGGAATAAACTGCTCAATTTTATACAAAATAATACTGTGCCTGTAGCTGCAGTTGTTGTTGTATTGCTTTTATTTATTCCAATGCCACAGATTCTCATTGACGTGGGAATGATTATAAACCTTGCATTTTCAATTCTTATACTTCTTGTTGTTATTACAACCCCACGTGCTTCTGATTTTGAAACTTTCCCTAGAGTTATTCTTCTTCAGACTTTATTTGGACTTGCCATAAATATTTCTTCTACAAGACTTATTCTCATGGGAAAAACTGATTCAAGAGGAACGTTGCAGAATCAAAGTTTTATGGTTCAGGCTTTTGCAAAAGTTGTTGCTGGCGATGATATTATTATTGGTGCAATTATTTTTATCATCTTGATTATCGTGCAATTAGTCGTTGTTACAAAAGGCGCTTCACGAGTTTCTGAAGTTGCTGCAAGGTTTTCTCTTGATTCTATGAATCAGAAACTTTTTGATGTAAATGACCGATTGAATCAGGGGGTAATTACTCCGGAAGAAGCCGAAAGTCAAAAAGAAACAATCAGAAAGGAAATAGATTTTTATTCTGCAATGGACGGTTCTTCAAAATTTGTAAGTGGAAACGTTAAGGCCGGCATTTTTATTACTCTGATAAATCTTATTGGCGGATTTATTATGGGGATGGTTCGTAACGGAATGCCTTTTCAGGCAGCACTGAATACCTATTCAAGTCTTACAATTGGTGATGGTTTAACGTCGCAGCTTCCTTCAATCATTATTTCTTTTGCAACGGGTATTCTTGTTACAGGTACTAAATCTGATGAACCTCTTACAGAGCAGATTAAAAGTAATTTTGCAAAAGACGGCTATATTTATATTATTTTGGGAGCCGTTCTTATTCTTGCGGGACTTGCGTTAAGAAAAAATACACAGTGGCTTTTGCTTCCAATCGGCGGACTTCTTATTTTTGCCGGTGTAAAAATTTCGGCTAAAAAGGAAAAGGCTGTCAAAAATGCGGCACTTGCGGCTAATAAAGAAAAAACTGCGGCTCCAGTTTCAAATTCTGATACGGGACCTGTTATGCTTGATCCTCTTTCTCTTGAACTTGGTTACGAACTTATTTCTCTTGTTGATAAAGACAAGGGTGCAGAACTTCTTGACCGTATTGCAGGAATTAGGACTGAAGCAAGATACGATATGGGGCTTGAAATTCCAAAAATCAGAATTCAAGACAATATGAGTATAGATCCGAATCAGTATTCTTTTAAAATTCAGGGGATTGAAGTTGGTACTTACAAGGTTCATGTTGGTTATTTGATGTGTATGGATACCGGAACTGTAATAAATCCATTGGAAGGTGAAAAAACAAAAGATCCTGCTTTTGGAATGAATGCAATTTGGCTTCCAGAAAGTCAGCGAGAGGAAGCTGTAGCAGCCGGTTATGTCGTTGTAGATGTCCCGACTGTAATTTCTACTCATATTACAGAAATTCTCCGTACCCACGCTTCTCAGCTGCTTGATATTGAGGCTGTTGCTGCTATTCTTAATAAAGTCAAAGAAACAAATCCAGTTCTTGTTGATGAAATTGAAAATACTGCGAAAATTCCTTATAGAACGATTCTTGGGGTTTTGCAAAATCTTCTTGATGAAAAAGTTTCTATCAGAAATTACAAGAAAATTCTTGAAACTATGGCAAATTATTATGCAGGTCGCTCTGTTTGGCAGCTTACGGAAAAGGTGCGTGAAGCTTTAGGTTTGCAAATTTGTATGCAGTATGTTGATGCATCAGAAAAAAAACTTAGGGTAATGCGTCTTTCTCAAGAACTTTCAGAAATGATTCAGCAGTTTGAGGTATTTCCTCCTGATGGTTCAAGACCTTACGTCGCATTTGATCCTCCAGGACGTCGTCGATGGCTTAATGCGGTAAGTTCTTCTTTGCGAAAAGTAACAGATGCGGGATATTTGCCTATTATTTTGTGCGTTTCCCCAATAAGATTTCTTGTTCATACCGCACTAGAAAAAGAACAGCCGGGAATTGTTGTTCTTTCTGAGCTGGAAATTATGGCAGCTACTAATGATATTTCAGTTGATATTGTTGACGATATTGAAGATGAAAAAATTAACACACAGGTAAATTAGAGTAATGGCTTACGATGATGAAATTATAAAAGAAATAACTGGAAAATCTCTAGAAGATGGCAAAGAAAAATTGTGGAAATTGTATAGAACTGCCTATCAGATTATTGATTATAAAACTGATTTTGTTCCTGGTGGTTTTTTTAATTTGCAAAAAAAGCCTATTGTAAGAATCAGATATAAATTGACTGGCAGTCAGATAAAATCTTCGGATATTTCTGATTATTATTCAAAAAATCGTAAATCGGAAGAGCAGATTCTGGAAGAAAATCGTAAAAAATTGCTTGAACAACAGTCCTCCATTCAGCTGAAACTTCAGATTCAACAAGGAATTCAAGATTTAAAATCAGAAATGAAAAAAGAACTGAGTACATTAAAAAATGGACTTGGCGAAAAACACGAAACAATCCGACAAATAGAAGACTTATTGTCAGAAAATGAATTTACTCACTCATACATAGAAATGATTACAGAACGAATCAGAAATTATTTTTCGATTGATCAGCTTGATGATTTTAAACTTGTTCAAAATTATGTTGTGGACTGGATTGGTGAAACTATAAATGTCGCAAAAAAAAGAGCGTTCAGACCTCCTCACGTTATTATTATTGTGGGACCGACTGGAATTGGTAAAACTTCAACGCTTATAAAATTGATTGGACGTTCAATCCTTGAAGCAAAAGAAAAAAATCTGCCACGCCCAAAATATTGCATCATTACTATTGATAATATTCGCGCCGGTTCTTTTGAACAGATTGAAAAAATGGTAAAGGCAATTGATCCTGAAGTACCGGTTAAGCAGGCTTCAACTTCAAGTGATGTAAAAGAAATTTACGATGATTACAGAGAGCATGTCGATTATATTTTTATTGATACGGCGGGATGCAGTCCTAATGACGCAACTCATATCGGACTGATGAAAAATATCCTGGACGTAAAAATGAATCCGGATATTTATCTTGGCGTGACGGCATCAACAAAAGCTTCCGATTTGGCTAATATTCTCAGAAATTATGAACCATTTGGCTATGAGTCTGTAATTGTTACAAAAAATGATGAAAGCAGTCAGTTGGGAAATATAATCAGCGTACTTTGGGATAAACACAAGACTATTTCTTTTATTACAGACGGTCAGTTTGTAAAAAACATCAGAAATGCTTCTATAGTAGATATGCTTTTGAATTTGTCGGGCTTTGAAGTTGACAGAGTCAGAGTAGAAAATAAATTTGGAACGGATGAATAAAATATAAAAATAAAAATCGCTTTTACGGAGGAAAAAATGGAAGAACAGATTGAAGATTTGAAGGAATTTATGAGGGATCATTCTGATGAAAAATATCAAAAATCAGAAAAAAATTCTTCTTCCGGCGATAAAAAACGAAATACTAGAATTATTGCAATTACTAGTGGAAAAGGCGGTGTTGGTAAAACAAATTTTGCCGTAAATATGGCAATTGCATACGCTCAGCTTGGTAAAAAAGTAATTTTGATTGACGGTGATCTTGGAATGGCAAATGTAAATGTCATTTTGAATATTGTTCCGCAATATAATCTGATGCACGTAATTCAGAAAAAAAAGACGATGAAAGAAATTGTTATGGATACTGAATTCGGCATAAAATTTATAGCTGGTGCCAACGGTTTTTCAAAAATTGCAAATCTTACGGTCGAAGAACTTGAATATTTTGCGAATCAATTTGCTTCTCTTGGAAATGCTGACATCATTATTATTGATACGGGAGCCGGAATTGCAAATAACGTACTTCAGTTTGTCGCTGCTGCTGATGAAGTTTATGTCGTGACAACTCCAGAACCTACCGCCATTACGGATGCTTACGGAATTATAAAAATTATTACGACTGAAATTGTTGACCGCTCCGTTGACATTAAATTAATCGTAAACCGAGTTCATTCTGCTGATGAAGGAAAAAGAATTGCGGACAGAATTATCACGATTGTCGGTCAGTTTCTTGGTTACAAAGTTGATTATCTAGGATTTGTTTATGAAGATTCTGTCGTTCAGACTTCAGTAATCAGGCAAAAACCGTTTATTGTTGTGAATCCGACGTCAAAACCTTCAGTTTGCCTTAAGCATATTGTAGGAAAAATAGAAAATACGGAGCCTGAATACAACGAAGGTGTAAGTAATTTTCTAAAGAAATTCCTTGGAAGAAAATCTAAATAAAAAGGAAAATTAAAGGGAACCTCTAAAAATTGCAATTTTTAGAGGTAACTCTGAAAACGCGATGTTTTA